>JAJYVJ010000043.1 GCA_021792045.1 Thermoplasmata archaeon
CGTCGCTTTTATGGTTGTTTTATTGATCTCAGTATTGTTCTTTTAGTCGGTTAAAATCGTTTCAGGGAACAATTTAATACAATACAATCAATCATGGCATGATGAGGATTTTAGTTACAGGCCACAAGGGTTTCATAGGAGGTCATATTTTCTCTTACTTAACAAAGAATAATGATTATGAGGTATCTGGGATCGATATAGGTGATGGGATTCCACAAGGACGTTTTGACCTAATAATTCATATGGCTGCCAGGGGACTAATAAGAAAGTCTATAGAGATGCCATATGAGTACTTTGACGATGACTTAGCACTAACATTACGCTTCCTTGACAAAGCAAGAAAGGAAAATTCCACGTTTGTCTTTCCTACTTCTGGATCTTCCGCCAAACCCACAAACCCATATTCCCTTTCAAAAGTTCATAGCGAGCAATGGATAGAACTTTACAGAAAATTATATAACACAAAGGCATATGTTTTGAGATTTTTTAATATATACGGTCCAGGGAGTCAGAAGGGTTCGGTTTTCCTGTTTACTAGGGCAGCCATAGAAGGTAAAGAGGCTATAGTTTACGGCGACGGCACGCATAAAAGAGATTATTTTTATGTTGGAGATATGGAAAAGGTGATCGACCTAATAGCCAATGAAAAGATTGAACCTGGCGATTATCAGGTTGGAACTGGCATAGGCACTTCAGTAAATGACCTGATTCATATAGTCGAGAAAGTCACAGGGAAAAAGATCAATGTTAAATTTCAACCTTACGTGCTGGAGGAAGCTGAAGCACTCTTTGCAACCAAACCAATAATAAAAAACGTCACTCCTTTGGATCAGGGAATAAAGAAAGTAGAAGAATACGTTAGAAGTTTGAACCATTAACCGTTCTTCCTTCAACTTTGTATATAAGGCCATTTACACGACATATATCCCCAAGATGAAGACTGTTTAGCATATATGCGTAGTTCATATTTGTTCGCCATTAACTATGTATCTTTACTCCACCATTGAACGCAAACAAATTTATATATATAAATATAAAAATAGCATATACAATTATAAAATGCAAACCTTTTAAGCCTTGTTAGCGATCTCTTACATTAATGCGAAAAAATGTATTTATATACCTAGTATTAATAACTTTAGTTGCTATTTTTATTAGGCTGATCCCAACTTTCGGGAATTATGGCTGGGGTAACGATTTTGGTATATATTATACAATTTTGCAGGACTACGTAAGAAAGGGCTCCGTAATGACGACCTATCCTTCTCCATGGGGCGGTGCTGGTTATGGGGATTTCCCTGTAATGTACATTACAATTTTCTCTTTAAGTTCAATGACAGGAATAAGCGTTCGCGAACTGTTGATGACAGTCCCGCAAATTCTAGGTGGACTTACAGTTGTTTTAATATTTTATATTGCGGAATATTTGACTAAGGATCTAAGAATTGCTTTGTTAAGCGCCTTCCTCCTCGCAGTAGATCCTATTCAAGCCTTTCAGACATCCATGTCGTCCATATTGGTTTTCGGCCATTTCTTTGGCCTTTTGACTGTATTGTTTGCAATTAAATACATCGATAGAAAGATTTACATTTTCCCATTCTTTGTTTCATCTGCCTTGCTGATTATGTCTCACGAGCTTTCTACTTTTATGTATCTTATTGGTACAGTGGGCATATTTTTGTTTTACAAGATCAAGTATGATGATAACAAACCTCTGAAGTTCCTTTTGCCGCTATATGTCTTTTCAATTGCTATGTTTTCGTACTGGTACCTTGTGGCATCTAGGACGGTACTCTTTATCTCGAATGGATTCCTGGGAATACCAGCTTGGTTTATCATTTCTGCTTATTTTGTCCTTTTAACATTGTTATTTACTGTCTCATCAATGAATGTTAAAAATATACTGAATAATATTTTAAATCGTACAGTCTATCGACATGAAAGAAAACCAATTAATGTTAAGACTGCCGTAATCGTGACAATGATAATAGCGGGAACCGCATTGGCGGTAACACCGTTTTACTCCCCATTCATGTCGTATGCCAGTATATTAGTGTTCTTACCACTTGTAGGGATAGCGGAATTAATTGGGATCGGATTTGTTTTTTTATCGCCAAAAAAGTATTCTACTTTTCTACTGGGTTGGATCATTTCGCTTTCCATATTTCTTTTCTACTCAATCATAACAAGGAATTCGGCCTTGCTGCCGGGCAGGTTCTTCGAGTACCTTGTGGAGCCCATGTCCATAGTGGAGGCAATTGGCGTTCTCGGACTATTGGAATCCTACAAGATTATTGACACATCATGGGGTTTGGCCAGTAAAAAATCTAAAGATAAGAAATGGTGGAAAGGTGAAATACACTACTGGAAAAGTATCAACCACTCTTTCAGAGACGAGGGAAGGAGATTTGTTGTTTATTTACGCTCACACCCATCAAGCAGATACAAACTAAACATTGTACTGCCAGCAATTCTGATACTGGTGATTTTGTCATCAGCATCAACTGTTTACACCGTAGGAAACACTGTGACGCCATCACACAATCAGAGCATTAGCATGAATGATTATGCTGCAGCAAACTGGACTGTTCTACATGTTAACAAAAATTTTAGTGTTGCAACGGATCACACGATTGGAATTTTGGTTGAAGGCATGAATGAGAGCAGTTCATTCGAGTATACAAGGTATTTATGGAATTCAACAAATTACTCACTAATAGTGCCTGAACTTCTTGGAAAGTATTACAACACGTCGTTAAATTACACACCCAACATGTTCGTATTGATTGATTCTTCTATGCTTAGTGGTGGTGTCTGGGGCTACAACGGACTTAACAATCCATCTGAGCCTCCAATTTATATCAACAATGCAAGTTTCACAAAATTTTTCTCTTCCTACTTCGACCCGGTATATCTTAATTTCACATCCAGAACCAAATGGTCAATAGTTTTTGAAGTGAATTGGACAGCCATAGATATTCATTTCTTAGAGGCTAAGTATTATGTGCATATGCCAAGAAGCTATCCAACAATAACACTTAGCAGTTATATACTGAATGCCATGTATTCAAACATTCCTCTCAAATATCAGAAGATCACAGTCTAAGTATTTTTCAATTTCAATCAAGCGGTTGTCTCCTGGATGGACAAAAGAAATTGACTGCCTTTAAAAGTGACACTAATTCAAATCCTGAACGGCAAATTCTTTAAGAGGATTTTAGGATATCAGTTCATGAGCAAAAGGAAAGTATGCGCCATTTGTGGAGCAGAGTTTACTTGTGGTGGAATAACTGGATGTTGGTGTAGCTCAGTTTCCTTATCAAAGGAAAGAAGAGATTTTTTATCTACCGTGTCTGATGATTGCGTTTGCCCAAACTGCTTGAATGGAAGGTAATTTGCGTTGACTTTATTTTGTACCAACAAAATTACAATACCCCTTGGTTCCTCGACACATAACAAGGTTCTGAGAAAAGACCTATGGATATGTTGCCTAAAATCATTATAGCGCAAATGCATGAAATTTTGCCTAACTCTCTACCCTGTTCTTTGTTGTTACGTGCATTCATTGACAAGAAACTCAAGGAAGTTCACCTTTGCCTCAGTTTTGATGCTTACAATATACAATATATATTTTCATTGCGCATAGATTAAAAAGAACAATTATGTTTACCTTGTGATGATTGGAGCTATTTTAGCAGGTGGATTTGGAAAGAGACTCAGACCTGTAGCAAACAACATTCCTAAGGCGCTTATAACCATAAAAGACGAATATACAATTATGGACAGACAGCTTCTTGATTTCGTGAGCGCTGGAATAAAGGACGTTTATGTGCTTTCTGGCCACCTTGGCGAAAAGATTGAAGAGAGGTACGGAAAGGAAAATATGGGTATTCGAATGCATTATCTTAGGGAAGAAAAGCCGATGGGAACATTGTATTCTCTCCGGAATCTTATCACGACATTCGGGAAAGAAGACATCATATTGAGAAATGGTGACACAGTCACGGACGTAAACCTTAAAAAATTCATAGAATTTTCCAGAACTTCGTCTTATGGACTCGTGATGTTTGTTATAAAGATGAGAAGTCCATTTGGAATCGTCGACCTCTTGGGAGATCAAGTAGGAAGTTTTAAAGAAAAACCACTACTGAAGTACTACATGAACGCCGGCCTTTATTATATAAAGAAAAGCACATTCGACATGTTCTCACGAGAATATCTTGAAAAAGATATAGAAAGAACCGTGTTCCCAGAGCTGGCAGCAGCTAAGCTGATTGGTGCCTACAAAGAGGATACTTTTTGGATAGGAGTCGATAGCGAAAAGGAACTGGAGCAGGTGAGAGAAGAATATCAAAACAGAACAGACTATACATGGGGTTATAAGAAAACAATAATTGATGATAAAAATTTTGAGATTTCAGATTACTTTATAAAGTCGCAGGAGACCGTAGAATTCAATTTGCGTAATAATGATATTTTTAAGATTGTTTCGGGAAATGGACTGTTAATCGGTCAGGACCAAAGAGTGATGAGAGAGAACGAAACCGCGTATGCAAAAGGAAAATTGAAATTTAAAGCCTTATCTAATTCTGTTATAGAAACTATAATATCGCGCAAATTGTGAGCTACTGTGTTCTTACAAACTTATCCAATCCGAATATCGTAAGACGAAAGATTAATTACCTGAAAGGAATGAAGAGAAGATTTCATGTCCGTTTTGACCAGAGATGTTTTGATAAAGGCACTTGAAAATACTTACGGGCAGAGAGGAATGGTTCCTGGAGATATCGAGGAACTCTGCGACTTTATCCTATCATTTTTTGGCTATGAAGATTATGTTCTGGACAATGTTCTATCTGCGCCCGAGCGTGATGTTTTTTACAATTTAGAGGAATATGGTTTTCTTGAAACTCACAGAGAAGAAGTTAATATTGTCAAGGGACGATCCTGGCGTATTAATCAATGGGTCTATAATAAAGAGAACATTTACAACGCCTCGAAACCTAAGAATGCCCCAGAAGCTCAGGGCGACATATACGAACAAATATTCAAGGAAATTGAGAATAACGGAGCTTAGTTTTATTAGAATAGTGGTGGCATGCGTCGTTTCCTAAGAAGCGGCACAAGGAACAGAATAGATAAAAACATAAGGATAAGGGTTCCTGGACTATCATGGAGTAGGTGACCCGCAGGATTCTTCTTAGGGTCATATTTATCTATATGCAACTTGTAAAAATATTTGTATTCTAGTGCATGGATGCCTCTTTGACCAGTTGGTATGCTTGCTCTCCAATCCCCAATTTGACCATGATATTCCCCAATGGATCTGTAGAATACCCCACTTTCACCAATGCCTGGAACAGGATTTCCTTCTTGATCGAATTTGTTTACTATTAAAGGTTGTTCTAACGTCAACAATTCATCTATAATATTATTCCAAAATTCTTTAGAAGAATTCATTTATGTTTGCAATATGTCAATCACGATATAATATATCATTTTTTCTCGGCGTCAATGCGTAGGATATCTCTCTTCCAAAAGATCGATGACCCATGCCTCCACCACAACTGAAACAAAGATTCTTATTTCAATGAGTGGATAATCTTTATAACATAATGAATCAATATCCTTAAGATGTCCAATGCCACTTTCAACAACTGAAAAAGGAATAATAGATCTGTTCGCGAGACTGCATGGGATGGAGATAGATGGTACAGATGTGAACAATGCTGATCTCATGGGAATATTCAACAGATTCAAAAATAGCCTGCTTGACCTTCACGATGAATACAAATCAACCGGGAACAGGGGACTCGATATTGTGGACGATTGCGTAAGCTCATTCAACAAATTCTACGATTCCGTGCTTCCTCTTTACATAAAAAAAGATTCAGATACATCCAGTCTCATGGTAATTACGCTCTTTTTTTATCAAAAGGAAATACTAGAACTCGAAAGACTTTTAGCCATGAAAAAATCAAGAGAACCCAGCAGAAGCTAAAGCGCGGAACCAAAAAACGTTAATACAATCCAAAGGATTTAGCCATTCTGGATCATGAATCAGGAGTCAAGAGTGGATAAAGACGATAATTCTTCGAATATAAATCACAGTTTCAGGTTTCTCTTGGTTTCCAGGGCATCAAGAAGTATAGGGCTAATTTTCATAACATTGTCCTCTCCATTGTACTTGCTTTATCTCCATTACTCGATACTCATTATTGGCGTAATCTACGTTTTTGTTATACTCTCTTCTATCATTCTTTCTGTCGGTATAGGAATGCTGGGAGATCGCGTTGGATTCAAAACTTCTCTCCTAGTTGGAGAAATACCTGCTTTGTTCATATCAGTCGTACTGACATTTACTATCAACAGAGATTTGATCCTTATCGGAATAATACTTTCCGGAACCGCAGGGACGCCTGGGGGAATGCGGGGGGCTTTCTCCCCGGGAATGACCGCTTACGTTGCAAAAAACTGGCCCCAAAATATTGATAGAGTGAAAAAAATAGGAATGATCACGGCCATTTCTTCTGTTGGATCAATTATTGGAGCAATAATGCTGTATATTCACGCGTACGTCTCCATCTTATTCGGATTTGTTGGAGCATTCAGATTCCTGTTTGGCATAGCTTTTGCACTTATTGCTACTTCATTCCTTAGCCTGATGTTCTTGAAAGAGAAACCTGCGATCAAAAAGAAAGAAAAGATCATGAAGAAGAGTAGCGGTAAATACACAGCGAGGGTTGTGCTCACTAACGTAGTAAACGGATCTGGAATTGGATTGGCTATGGTACTAATTGCTCCGTGGTTTGAGCTAAGGTATCAGATAACGCCCTCACAAGTCGGATTCATATTCATATGGGCTTATCTAGCCACTGCAATAGGATCTTATACGGCTGGCCGTTTTTATAGTGGGAGCAGGACATCATCATTAAAGTACGCTTCTGGCACCAGGATTCTACAAGGAGTTCTAATACTGGTTGTCGCATTATCACCGTTCCTAATCGTGTCAGAAGTAATATATGCATTTAGATCGGCCGTCGCTGGATTCGGTTCGCCGAACAGGACAGCTGTCAACGTAAGCGGAATAGAGGCTTCTGACTACGGTGCATCCACAAGCATTCAGGGTGTTGCCAGCAGACTGCCTCAAGCACTTTCCGGAGTCTCTGGATATTTGATGGACATATACATACCAATGCCCCTGATTCTTGGTGGAGCTATTCAAACAATTGGAGGATGGGTATACTATAAAGTACTACATAAGTTGTGATCGATCCTGTGTCTCAAAAATGCCAGCGGGCGCATAACTGCAGAAATCGTTAAATGAAAATATTGGGACGTAATAACTGATCACATGCTTTTAGAGGTTTTTAGGGGTGCTCCAAAAAAATAATGCTTATTCGATAAGGAGACTCTTTGGTGTCCTTGGACCACTCAAATTCTCCTTAAAATTTTTACGCGATAAGAAAATCATCGTAGGTTTAGTAATAGGATTTGCGCTTGCAACAAGCGCCCTAAGATTGTACATTCCCATATTCATTGGAGATTCAGTTTCAGACCTACAGAAAGGAAGTTATGTGACTATCGAACATATAGTCCTGTTAATAATTTTAGTTTCTGCCCTTTCAGCCATTTTTAGTTTCCTAGTAAATTATGGATCGCAGTTCCTTACTCAGAATTTTTCTTATAAACTTAGAAAACTTGTATTTTCAAAGCTAATCAGGAAGCATATGGAGTTCTATCAATCACGAACTTCTGGAGATACTCTATCAAGAATGACGATGGATGTAACAGTCTCCGGCAATTTTGTTCAGGCCGCATTTTCCCAATTGATTCCCACAGTGTTTTTGATACTGTATGCTTTCGCACTCCTTTTCATGCTAAAACCACTGTATGCCGGCTTATTTGTTCTGGTTGTTCCCATATTAATATTTCTTGGAATGGTTTATCAGAATAACCAACGAAACCATTGGAGAAAGATAAGGGAACATTACGGAACTATGAACGAATACCTGCAGGAGAACATTATTGGAAATCGCGTGGTCCGAGGTTTTTCGAGGGAGAAAAACGAAATAGATCGTTTTAGCAACAAAACTGACGATTATTTCGAAGAATACCAAGAAGTTGCGAGACTTAGGGGCCTTTTCAACAACCTAATGCCCCTTGTTGTATCTTCTGCTTCCTCGATTGTACTAATCTATGGAGGATATACTTCGTATATATCTTTTGCTTCTGTAGGTTCCCTAGTGGCCGCGATAAATATTTTTGGAATGATTAGCGGTCCGGTTGGAAATCTCGGAAGGCTCATAGTGACATCTGAAAATGCAAATGCAGGAATAGAAAGGATAGACGAGATAACCGACAACAAGCTCGATGAAGATCATGATTCCGGAATTAAAACCATCGAAAATGGGGACATAAAATTTCATCATGTGTCATTCAAAAGAGGTAATCGCTTCATTCTAAAAGATCTGGATTTTGAAATTAAGGAGGGGGAGTTCCTGGGGATAACAGGAAAAACGGCCTCGGGAAAATCCACGCTTTTCTCCCTGCTATCTAGATTTTATGATCCTACGGAAGGAAAAATCTCCATAGGTGACGTGGATCTGAAGGATGCAAACCTCTCTACACTCAGAACGTTTATTGCCGTTGTCCCTCAGGAAGTAAACATATTCTCAGGGACGATTAAAGAGAATGTTGCATTTGGAGTAAAAAATGTGAGTGATAAAGAGATAGAACATGTATGTGAAATATCCTTGGTTTCCGAATTCGTTAATAACTTTTCAGACCGATACAACACGCTTGTCGGTGAAAGAGGCGTCACACTTTCTGGAGGCCAAAAGCAAAGAATTGCAGTAGCACGTGCGCTTCTCATTCATCCTCATGTATTGATCTTAGACGATGCGACCTCCAGCGTCGATCCGGAAACTGAACTGGATATGCTTCGGAATATTCGATCGTATCTAAACAAAACAACCGTCGTCGTGATATCACTCAGATATTCGGTCCTCAAATTCTGCGATCGAGTGTTGAGACTCAATGGCATGGATCTCATTGAAGATATCGAACCAAGCCAGCTTCTTTATCTATATCAAACTGACGAGGCAAGGGATATAAAGGAGGTTGATGGCGACGCCTAAAGGTTCTTCGTGGGATATTGATGAGAGCAACTACGATAAACGGAACAGAACAAAAACTTTAAAAAGGCTCATCAGAGACATGATTTCATATAGAAGCCACTTTAACAGAGTCATAATCGCTATAATAATAAATGCCGCTGCTGGAGCGCTGTATCCGATAGCACTGGCATTTGCCATAAATGGTGTAGTATACAGACACATTATTGATCTATATATTTTTGGTTCTGCCTTCTTTCTCCTTTACCTAATTCAGTTCTTTGCAAGTAGATCTAGAACCGTCTATTCTACCTACCTTGCCCAGTCAGTCGTCAGGAACATGCGTGATAGATCTTTTGAAAATCTACAATACGTCCCCGTTAGCTTCTTCTCCAATGTTAAGGCTGGATATCTCATAAGCAGGATAACAAATGATGGAGAAATGCTGAGTGAGTTCCTTACTTTTCAATTGCCGCAGGTGCTTTCTGGAATCACGACAGTTATAGTCTCCATAGGAGTGATGTTTTATTATGATTTCAATTTAGCTCTGTATGCACTTGTAATTGTCCCTGTTGTAATAGCATTCTCGTTTGGTATCCGCAACCGCGTAAGGCGAAACTATCTCAGAACACGAAAAACAATAGCTGCCATAACAGGTAATGTCGCTGAAAATATAAGCGCCATCCGGGCGATTAAATCATTTACAGTGGAAGAACCTACTGATGAAAATTTTGATTTCCTGAATAAAGACAATTTCAATGCGAACATGAAAGCGGCTAGGCTCTCGTCAACATATGGCGCCGTCCTGAGGATTATTGAAGCACTGGGGATAGCCCTTGTGATCTATGTTGGGGCCAGAGAGGTCTTTTCAGGAATTATAACACTGGGAATTCTTATTGCTTTCATAGTATACGTCCAGGAATTCTTTGATCCTGTTACCCAACTTTCACAGCTTTACAACTCATATCAATCAGCGATGGTTGGAGCTGAGCGAATATATGGCATAATGGATTTTCCACGGGACAACGCCAGTGAGGCAAATGGTGTCCCTGTCGACTTGTTTAAGAAAATAGAATTTCAAGACGTTACTTTCTCTTACAGAGATAGACCGGCCCTAAAAGACATAACATTAGAGATTAAAAATGGTGAGCATGTAGGTATCGTCGGACATACCGGTGCGGGAAAAACAACGCTCTCCAACCTTCTATTGAAATTTTATTCCCCGACGAACGGGACGATACTACTTAACGGAAATGATTTGTCTTCAATTGCTACGAAAGATTACAGGGAAATCGTTGTTCCTGTTCTTCAAGATATAATGCTCTTCAAAGGAACTGTTTACGAAAACATAATATTTTACGACGACAAAAGAACAAAAGAAGATGTAGAGAAACTGATAGAGCGCTTTAACCTGCAGGACATATTCAAGGGCCTACCAAATGGTGTTGAGAGCGATGTAGGCGAGATGGGAAGGAATCTTTCTGAAGGGCAGAGACAGGCAATCTCAATTTTACGTGCATTTTTGAGGGATCCCCAGGTGCTAATATTAGACGAACCGACCTCTCAGATCGATCTCTTTTCTGAGAAATTACTCATACAATCACTTAGGAAATTCATAGAAGAAAAGACGTTAATTTTGATTACTCATCGTTTTTCCATGATCTCTTTGATTGACAAAATAGTCGTTATAAATCAGGGTGAAATTGTTGAAGAAGGTTCCTATGACGAATTGATCAGCAGGAAGGGCATCTTCTATAAGATGAATTCTACACAGTTCGGCAATGAGACCTAGACCAGTAAATGCTAAACTTTTTGAATGCCATTTTATAAATAAAAATTGCATTTCAAAGAGGTTAAATCTCTGTATTACATCCCCTTTCAATGGATTTCTTATCAGCAAAGTTAAGGATCGTTAGTGTCCTTGTCGGGATTGCTATTGCTGGTATAGCTGTAGGTATCATCGCACTTACCGTGAAACTTGTCTGGGGGTTTTCATTATCCGTTATCAGTATATATTTTATAATCGGGGTAATAGTGGTAATAGACGTAATGCAGTGGCTTTTTTCTCCATATGTCATTTCAAGGATGTACAGGCTTAAAGAGATCAACTCAACTGACATGGAGTATTCCTGGCTGGTTCAGCTGGTCAACAACGTTAGCCAAACCAACAAGCAGAAAATGCCGAAGGTCTTCATAGCGGAAGTAAATGAACCAAATGCGTTTGCCTTTGGGTCGCCTATTGCCGGAAGAAGAATGGCCGTCACAAGAGGCGCGTTAAATATTCTTAACAGGGACGAGTTGGCAGCAGTTATAGGCCATGAGATGGGACACCTGAGGCACAGGGATGTTGAATTGCTAATGGCCATAGGTCTAATACCAACGTTGATATTTTATTTTGGTTTTATGCTTCTGTTTTCTGGTAATAACCGAAACAATGGAGGTTACATATTTCTCATTGCAATACTCCTTGTCGCTGTGAGTTTTGTTTTCAATCTGATGATACTTGCAGTCAATAGAATGAGAGAGGCTTATGCAGATATTAATGCCGCTAAGACTGTTGACGGTGGTGCAGAGAATCTTCAAACTGCTCTGGCAAAAATTGTCAGCAGTTATGGAGTGCAAAAAAGTTACAATAGATTCTCGAGACGCCAACGAAATAGCAGTAGCAGTTCAAGTGCTGGTTCATCATTTTCCAACATGTTAATGTTTTCAAGCACCAAAGATGCCGAATATGGTGACTACAGGAGCCTCCTAGACGAGTGGAAAAGAATGAAGCCGAGTTTAATATCCACGATTTTCAGCGATCATCCTCACCCGGCCAAGAGAATACAACTCTTGGAAAGATACAAGTCATAGGTCCTTTCTTTTAGATATAAGGAATCTGCACAAGCCGCTTCCGTCAACCTGCCTGTGGGTGGATTTCACATCCATATCAAGAACAGACGAGAATAATGAAGTTTCAAGCGAACACGCAATTCCAAATCTATTTGATATCCGGAATATAGGGCAATTATACTCCAGTAATTCATCCGCCTGATTGTTCAATTTATTGTGTTCTGGAAAATAGTTTTCCTCTTCGCGCAACTTCACCAAAGTCTCTATTTTCTTTTCCTGATTCAGGCCATAGAGTTTCTTTGAGTACTCGATTCTGATGGCCTGATAGCGATCCTTCAAGAAACTCTCTATTATGTCTCCCTCTCCTTTTTCTGAAATATAAGTTAATAAATCCTCCAACATTGCGTCACTTGAATTATTTAACATGCTTTTAGAACCCTCCTTGAGGTTGAAGATAAAATAAGGTCTCCCTATTTTATTCTTAATTATTTTCCGTTCAATCATGCCCCTGTTTTCTAGTTTCTGTATTTGATTCAATACCCCCATCTTTGAGATGCCGATTCTTTGTGACAAATCATTCAAGCTTAGTCCGTTAGAAGTCTTCAATTCCAGTATAATTCTTGTGTATGATGGATATTTGTCCATGTTATGGTATTTCTGTGGGCTATATATTTATAATGTTTCCACATTATAATCTTTACAAAATTACTCGCTCACCTCCCTAAAAATTATGAAGGATAAATCTTGATCATCTCTAATTCTTAACTACCGTTCGATCCTGCAAATATATTATTAAGTTACGCTATAACCACCTATGTTGACTATCCTTCTTGTTGACGCAGAACTGGAACTGATCCCAAAGGAGATGTGGGATGACCATTCCATTATAAAGTTAGCAAAACTGCGAAAGAAACCGGTTAGAGAAATAATCCTCGACAGCAATT
>JAJYVJ010000044.1 GCA_021792045.1 Thermoplasmata archaeon
TGTTCACCTGGCTTTGGCATTATGATCTTCCTTTATGTTATTTATCATGGATTTAAATTCATGGGTAAATACTTTATTCTTGACTGAAGGTTAATACGTAACTTCTTTTTCCTTTTTTCCACTGCAGCATGATTCAGAGATTGCTTAATCTAGATTCCAGTGAAGAGAGGTTATCACGATTTAATGTATCTATTCTCCCTTATTCCTCGCACTGATTGAGGAAGAAAGATATAGATGGAATTACACGCAATATTACATATTTTACGCATGTTCCCTAACAGATTGGGCGTTATCTACGAGGCATTAATAAGGTTTCGCTCAAAATATTAAGACCTCAAGAGTCAATGCCTATTAGTGATTTTAAAGCCGTTAGGGGAGAATCAGAAAGAACTATGCCTGATGCGATCAATACACCGCCTGCTCCCAATTTAAGAGAATCGTTATAGTCGTTATGACTCTTTATGCCAGCTCCCACCAGAATCATGGATCTGCTTCCGCTGTATTCATTAACTACGTCCCTTATGACATTCGGATTTGATGTAGACACGGAAATATTGCCACCAATTAACTCCGGAGGCTCGTACGCGACGAAATCTGTTTCAAGCTTCTTAAAATCTCGTGCTTCAGAGTAATTCTCGCAGCACAAGACGGTTTCAAGTCCTGCATCCTTTGCCAATTGGACAGTGGATTCAATTTTATCCTTTTGGACACGCCTTTCTGAATGATTTAATAGAGACCCTTTGATTCCAAGATCCATTAACACCTGGGAACTTATTTGGCCAGTATACGGTCCGTAATTGACCGGATCTATATGCTGCGCGTAAAATTCCATCTCTGGAAATTGCCCGGCAAGCCTTATATCGATCGGATGAAGAGCAAATATGATCCGAATATCATAAGAATCAACAAAGGGAATAAATTTCAACAGGAACCTTTCAGATTCAGGCCCTGATGAAACCCTATAGTGTTTCAGATTCACTATAATCACAGGTTTAACCATGGAAGGGAAATGGAACACACAGTTATGATTTTTGCTGAATGTGTGGGAGATCTGGCTTATTAGCGATAGGCTTATTGATACCTTTCAATGAAGGGAAACAATGACAGATAGAACAAAAGTTATAGGTTTTGGAGGAAGTTTGAGAAAGAAATCGTTCAACAGGGCACTGCTCTACGAATGCCCAGCATTAATGCCTGAGAATTCGGAGCTTACTATCTTTGACATTTCAGAGATTCCGGTATACAATCAGGATAATGAAATCGATCTTCCGAAACCCGTAAAGGATTTTAAGGATGCAATAAGGTCTTCTGATGCGCTTCTGGTCGTAACCCCAGAGTACAACTATTCGATACCAGGATTCCTGAAAAATGCCATAGATTATGCTTCTAGACCCGCGGACGATAATGTGTTTAAACACAAGCCCGTTGCTCTGATGAGCGCATCCGTTTCAATTCTTGGTGGATCGAGGGCACAGTACCATCTTAGACAGGTCTTCGTTTTCTTAGATTCCTACGTAATAAACAAGCCGGAAGTTTTTGTAACTCTTGCTAACACAAAATTTGACGAAAATCTAAGACTGGTTGATGAAACGGCTAAGGGATTTATGAGGCAGTTACTGCAGAACCTGGTTTCCTTTACCAACGATCTTAAGAAACTGGAAAAGAAATGATCAACAGCACCCGTACCCATTTCCTACTTCGCCTGTGCCGTCGCAGTCTTCGCATTCGTTAACAATATCTTTTGCCCATACAAAACCAGAGCCACCACAGCTTCTGCATTTCATACGTAAGATAAATATCGGAGATTTAAATTACTGATGTAGCTCAGAAAACTATCATTTAATCTTTTTCTTAATATTACGTGATCACAAAATTATCATATAAAAAAGGAGATTTCAAATCCGTAAGGTCAAGAGATTATCTTGAAAAGTGAGTGTGGATTAGTGTTCCATGTGCTAACTTTCCTAAAAGAGAATCTACTGTTATTTTCATACTCCTGAATAAACTCATTTCCTTTAGAACTATAAAACTTAAATTCCCAAATCCATAGAACACTCGACCATGGCGCGAGAGTGAAGAAGGATACAAATACTGAGGAACAGCAAAAATGTATATAATGATGGACTATTTGTTGATAAATTTGAGTTGGGATCACTCAGAAAATGGTGTGATAATGATGAAAATGGTCGATGTTCATGGCCTTACCAAAATATTTGGGAACATTACAGCGGTAGATGATCTCACGTTCGAAGTGGAAAAGGGAGAGATCTTTGGGCTACTTGGTCCGAATGGGGCTGGAAAAACCACAACAATGAGGATGCTTTGTTGTCTCCTCTCTCCTACTAGTGGATCTGCAACGGTTGGAAATTTTGACATCTCAGATAAAAAAGGAGCAATGGATATAAGGAAGATGATTGGGTTAGTTCCAGACAATGTGGGCCTTTACGAAACACTCAGTGCTTATGCTAACCTTGAGTTCTTTGCCAGAATGTACGAAATTCCCGAACAATTAACAAAAGAAAACATAGAAAAATACCTAAAGAAGTTAGATCTATGGGAGAGAAGAGACCAAATTGTAGGTTCTTTTTCTAAAGGTATGAAACAGAAGGTCGCTCTTGCAAGAGCACTGATCCACGATCCTGAGATCTTATTAATGGACGAACCCACTGCAAATCTTGATCCTGAGGCCGCTAAAAATATCAGAGACATCATACTTGATCTAAAAAAGGAAAATAAGACGATCCTTCTTAACACACATAACCTTGACGAGGCACAGCGTATATGCGATCGAATAGGTGTGCTAAAAACAAAGCTTATCGCGATGGATACACCACAGAATCTTGAAAGAGCTGTATTTGGAAAGCGAACCGTAATCCTACTTGAGGAGGTAACGGACAAGATAATGGGCGCTATCAGAACTGAAAATCCCAAAAGTATTGAAAGAGACGGAAATAAATTGATAATAGAAATGAGAGACCCCGACAAAGAAACATCGGCCATAATAAGCACAATCGTCTCTGCCGGAGGAAAGGTTCGATCGGTCCAAGAAACTGGAGCATCGCTTGAAGATGTTTACCTTAAACTAGTGAGGAGCTAGAACATGAGATTTTGGAAATCATGGATTATTGCAAAGAAAGATCTAGCCATCTTAAGAAAGAGAAAAGGGCTGATCACCATGATGGCAGCTATTCCGCTTGCCATAGGAATACTCCTCCCAACTCTAACTGATTATCTTATCATCAGGAAGCATTTTCCCATGTCCAGAATAACAGAACTTCTCGCTTCCTTCGGATTCTTTTTCATGATCTTATCTGCATTACTTCCACTCTACATATCGTCTTATTCTATCGTAGGGGAAAAAATTGAAAAGAGTCTTGAACCTTTACTAGCGACGCCTACGACTGACGGCGAGATTTTAATGGGCAAGTATATTGGAACATTTCTCCCTGTGATCTTAACAATATATGTTGGAATGATTGTGTTTATGGCCATATCAGATTTTCTGATGCACAACTCGTTAGGATACCTGTATTATCCCAACTGGAACTTTGCGATCATAATGTTTATAGGTGTTCCTCTTTCGATTATATACGGCGTTAGTTTTGGTGTTTTTGTATCTTCTAAAGCAAACAGTGCCCAGAGTGCATACCAGATCGGAGCTGGATCTCTGATTCCCTTCTTCGTACTATACGTGATGGGTGAAATTGATCTGGTGTCTCTCACAAGTAATACAAATCTATTGCTAATTTCAGCCGGCCTTTTAGTTGCGACAATACTTGTCTACTTCCTCAGCAAGGAGACATTTAACAGGGAAAAAATACTGACAACCTGGAAATGATCTCTAAGTATTCCCCTTGTCATTAAGATATTCATAATCTAGGTATCTGGATATAAATAGTTATAAATAAGCACTATATTCCCTAGGTTCGTACTTTTTCTATAATTTCAATAAATAAATTCCTTTACTAATGCATGGATCAATAGTAGATTCAATATTCCCATCTTGAAACATGTTTGCTGACCTGAAAGCATCCATTCATCTTCCTAGGCGTCAAAGAAAATTGTTTATAAATGCAAGAAGACACCATAATTCTGGTATATTATGTATACCGCAACAACGATCACGATTATTGCGAATATCTGTGTTAATCTTCTTTTTGGTACCCTGCTCGCATATCTCGCACCCACCCATCCACCCAGGACACCACCTATGATGAATAGTACAGATATGATTATGTTGAGATCGCCACTGATGGCATACCTTGCTGCTGTTACGACACCGAATGTTCCAACGGACAATAGGGATGTCCCGACAGCCTGAATGATGTTGAGGCCACCTCCGAAGAGAAGACCGGGGACTATGAGGAAACCTCCACCGATACCGAAGTACCCTGAAGCGAAGCCAACAGTTATGCCTGTGAGTATCAGGACGAGATATGATCTCGACACTTTCCGTTCCTTCTCAGATATGTCAACACACTTCCTTTTTAGCATGTATAAAGCTATGGCGATCATGAGGAAGCCGAAGAAGAACAGGAGGAAAGTACCTGGGGTGAGGAGACCTAGTTCTGATCCTGCCAGTACACCGATTATTCCAGGAACCGTGAAGATCACTCCTGTTCTGTAGTTGACGTTCTTCTTAAGGGTGTGAGGTATGAGATTGAGATATGCATTGATGCCGACAGCGAGTGCTGTCGTCCCTATGACGAGGTGGGGATGATCGTACCCTACGAAGTATATCAGGAGAGGGATGGCGAGAATCGATCCACCTCCACCTATGAGGCCGAGGGAGAAACCGACGAGTATTCCTGAAATTATTGAGAGGATTATCTGGAGATCTGTTATCGGATACATTTTGATGGCCTAGAATGTTATTACCGTGTATCCGTCCTCTATTCGATCGTTCGTTTCCACTCCACCGAGAACCATGTCGATATCCGGGAAGATTTCGTCCTCGGTTAATCCTTCACCTGCCATGCTCACCTTGCATATCTTCAACGGTATTCCCTCGTTCCTGAGCATGTTGATCTGATCCAGGAACTGTGGAGAGCTCTTCTGATGCTTGTTCGCTGCCTGGACTCCCCTTCCGAGGAAGAGGAATTCAACATCGGCCTTTGCATTCTTGACCGCGTTGAATGCAAAGCTGAATGCAACCATCTCAGTGTTTATGTTGTCTTTGCCTGTGATAAGCATTACAAGTATTTTTGCCATTTCTTATCACCATCTTTTATTGTTCTCTTGTAAATAGCAATTTTCATTTTGTGTATCCCCATGAGTTAATTTTCATATGCATAAAGTATCTAAGCATTATCCACGCCCCAAGAAGAACAAACATCATAAATACGAAGCTTGACACTGCCATTTGAATATCTCCACTAAGAATATGACCCGAAGCACATCCATTAGCCATTCTTGCTCCAAATAGTACCATAAATGCTCCAACGAATGCACCGATAGGTCTGTACTTTGGATTGTGGCTTCTACTCCATATCTTTGGCACTTGTGGTTTAAAACCCATGTATCTTCTGGATATAAGAGTAGCCGCAATCAAACCTCCAAGGAACGAACTTAAATCTGTAAAGGGTTCCCAACCAATCTCACTAAAAGGAAGATTAATTGGTACTCCGTTAACGATATGAAGCCCACCAAATAATTGGAAATACGCGTTTGATGCCGCCCAATTTGGATTCACTAGATATGACAATTGAGCTCCTATCCATGAAAATGTCGTTGATTCCCCAAATATCTGATGTAATATTATTACCGCCACGGCTGTGATTGTGAAAGCAAGACCTAGAGGGATGGTCATTCTTGCGTTTTCAGTACTGCTTTCATTAATAAGTCGAGTTAAGTATTTATTCGCCTTCGGGTACTTTTCAAAATCTTCATTTATCACCAAATCAAAAGTTATCTTATTCTTACTTTTCCCAAGCATGTGGTAACCGCAAGAATTTTTTATTTTTTCCTTTGGATATCTAGGAAGAAGAAGAAATACGGCAATCAGGATTGTTCCAAATATTAAACTAACCAGAAACACACCTATTTTACTTGTGATCCCAAATATTGATGCCCAGGTAATTGGCCCAAAATTTAAAGTATCCCAGAAGAACCATTTTACGTTTCCAAATATTACTGACCATGAAAACGCACCAAGCAATCCTCCCAGAGCTGCATATATTGCATCTCGTCTTCCCTGCCCAAGTGCTATCCAAATGGTCCCTGGGTAATAACCTGAGAGACCAACTCCTGCTCCAAATATAAGTCCGCCAATCACGATTCCAGGTACGAAGAAATCTTTTATTCCAAAATTTGGATGCGTGAACAAAGCTACAAGATATAGTAATATTGCACCAACACCTATTGCAAAACCAAAACATACCATTAAGAATCTGTCTTGAAAAGCCATAACTCGGAACAGGGTATCTGGATCAGTGAAATTCCAGAGTTCCAATGGTATGGCAAGAGGAAGCGCCACTATTAATCCAAGTAGAAGAGGCGCCTTTGTCTGATGGAAAACAACCTGCATTAATATCCCCGCAATTAACAATGATAACGCAAGGATCAAAAGAGCATAGACAGCTTTCCAAAAAATATATTTGTCTTTCTTATACGATGCGTCTTCAATAATTTTATTATCCATGTTTTTATTCATAATTTCATCAGCTAGAGTAAATATATAAGTCAATTGATTCATTGCAATAGTTTTATTAATTCTTGCACAATTAATAAAAATGAATCAAAACTACAGTATTGCTATTCTAAATAGAGACGGCAAGCACATTATGAGGCCTTTTTTCGTAGATATTCCAAAAATTTCTAAACTTGTTGTAATAGCTGGACCTAAATCCGACAATGAAGACGCCACTTATGAAGTTACTAATTTTCTCAAATCCATCAATGTAAAATTTGAATTTATTCGTATTAACGACATCGAAAATTTTCTCGAAATATTTCTAGTGATTCAAAAAATATGTAAAAATGAAGGATTACCTACTTGGGTTAACGTCTCATGCGGATCGGGGATAGGAGTTTCAGCTCTGACAATACACGCCTGCTCGCGCATAATTCCATTGGTAGTTTACGACGACCTTAGTAATAAGACAGCAGTTATAGACGTTAAAAGGATCAAAAGCATGAACATTTATGATCAAATTTTTGAGAACATAATTAATAGCCTTTCTGCCGGTAACAAAACCATGAATGAACTTGCGAGAGATATGAATCTCGAAAAATCAACCATTTCGAGACGAATGAAGAAGCTAATTTCCTTTGGCCTGATCGTCAGAAAGGGTAGTGGTTCAAGAAATAGCCCATACACTCACATGTTATCGGAGTTTGGAAAGCTGATGCTCCTATAGTTTCGGTAAATTCGAGTCATTTTGAGACTCCTTTGATTAATCCATTTGGACGAGATCTGTGTAACAATGAAATGCTATGGTTGATCGAAAGAGAAAGTATAGGAATGAAACATGTAAACAACATACCACTTTACTCCTGCTGCTGCCTTTCATCGATTCCCAAGCGAGCGTCCTCAGAATAATTTTATACTAATAATTGATAACTTATTATGAAATGGATAACAAGGGAAAAGGCAAAAGTTGACAGGATTGCTTGCCCATGGCTTATATCAAGATTTGTCGATAAAGACTCTGTTTTTTTATTTGTGCCGAAGGATAAAGTTATTGAAATCTCAAAGAAAGAAGGGGCTATTCCTTTTGATACACCTGGGGCCGAGTTAATGCATTATGAAGAGAATGGAAAAGAGTATGTCAGTTTTGATTCGATAATAAAAAAGTATAATTTGAAGGATCCTGCGCTGTTTGAACTTGCGAAAATCGTTCGGGGAGCTGATACATCAATACCAGATACCCCATCAGAATCAGCTGGTTTAGAAGCTGCTGCATTAGGATTCAGAAATATTGCGAAAGATGATTTCGAAAACATGAAACTACAGTTTCCTCTTTACGATGCACTCTATTCATATTGTGAACAAAAAGTTGAAAAGAATGTTAAACTTGAACACGCCATTAAGTAGATGGTGGCATCTCCCTGCGGCTAACGCAGTGCGCTTCCCGTTTTAGCGATCTGATTTGCCTCTGCGTGTATTGAGCTGGTCTCCACGGGCGTAAATTCGAGAGTACCTCCTACATTCATGTGTTATTCCAGTTTCTCCACGTCTTTTCGTTCTATGTTTATTGCCTCATTCAGATCACGATCAATGGTGAGACCAAATTCATTGCAGCGGCGAAAAAGCACAAAAATCAACTGACGATTACATACGGGGGCTTGGAAAGAAGAGGGCAATAGTTGCAATAGCAAGGATACTGTCTGAAATGATGTTCACAATGCTGAAGAAAGACGAGGATTCCGTAGATCAGATCGATGCTTTGACAGAGAGAAAGATGAATGCCTTGCATGAGGGTAGAGAGTCCGTCTCTGGTAAAGAAACCCGATGAGGTGATGAATTTTGTAAAGAAGAAAATGGAATGAGATTCCCCTAACCAACTTTTTTCCTTGAAGTAAACTATATATAATACTATCCACGTATCATGAAACAGTTGGTGATAACTTAAATGAAGCAACTGAAAAATTCATACATATTCGACAATGATATGAACTACAACTACTTTGAATATTACCCTGGCCAAAACACGACTGAACCTTCCACGTACAGCGTAACCGTTGCTATGACAACTGGAGGTCTGTACCGAGGACTTGATTGCGGATCAAGTTCTGTTAATTTCAACATGGGAGACGATGCCTAATCGATCTTCTAGAATTATTATGTGCAGTGCATAACAGAAGGAGAAACATGGAGAGTGGTTAGGTTGAAAAGAAGCCATAAAATAGTGGCCGGATTTCTTGTTGCAATTACTATTCTAATTCTGTTAAGCGAATTAACTATGCCTCCACAAATTCACCAAACTTCTGTTTCTGCTATCAAGAGTTCTGATTTTGACCCACTTGGAAGTAATATTTCTTTCGAAGTATCTGGCCCGTTGGCTAACTCTAGCTATTATGCCTGGGTTAACGGGCCAAATGTTTACGAGCCCAGCCTGGATAGTTTCAGTGTTGTCGTCAACATAGTAAAAACCGGCCAGAATACAACGGGTTTCGTCGCTGATAGCACCATTTCTGTGGAAAACGTGGTGTATGAGTCTCAAGGAATTCAGAACGTTACAACATACAGTGTTATGCCATTTGAAAACCAATGGTCGAAGGGGTTAATGATAAGCATTAATGGTCTATGGAGAGTCAACGACACAAAACAGGCCGAGGTATACGTTACTGTATTGGAACAATCTGTCTTTGGCCCATTCCACTTACCCGGTGACACTGTTACAATATCCTTGTTACTCATGTTTGAGGCAGCTACATAGTGAGTCGCAAATAGAGCTTATTCCTTAGAGTTCTGTGAATATTGCCTTATGTGAAAAAAGCTAGTTTCAGCCGTATTCTTCTCTGGTTATGACGTTCAAAATATGTGGATATTACGACATAAGAGATACGGAGAAGCGAAAGACAAGCTAGGCACCCTCCTTTGTGAGGCGTTATATTTCCTTATGAGATTCTATCTGTGTAAACACACCTACGGCATGCGTCTCTGGCGAGCACTCAGATATATACTCACGTGAATCCAGAATCTAATGCAAACACAGTGAGGGAGAGAATGAATAATTTTTTCTCGAATGTGAAATAAATACGGGTCCAGACGCGCCCATACCTATTTCAACGGGTCCGTGGAGGGCTTGAACTCCCGATCTATGGATTAAAGGTGGCCCAACCGTTAAGTTCGTGTCTCACCTGTTGCAATAAAACTTTAAATTTTATCAATTCCTGAAGGATGTTGACCTAATGATAATGAAAACGTCTGGATTTTACTGATCCACAGGCTCACAATTGTGTTTCTAAGCCAATTTTTTCGGCCACTGCTTTTAATTCCCGATCTGCGGTACAGAAAACTGTTCCTTCTGCTTCAACACACGTTTGAAGTTGAACAGCATCCACAATGTAAATGTGGTGTTCCAGTAATATCCCAATTGATTTCCTTATAATCTGGCTACTCACCGGGTAGATCTCAAATGAAGAAGATCTTTCAAGAGAATTCAACTCACTCAACATGGTCTGTAAGCGATCTCTTGCATCGAGTCCAACTTTCCTAGAGTACTTGTCAAAAACAACAGCCGCTTCTCCAAGATTTATTTCTGAGGAACATATGACTGCTTCTCCACGTTGAGCTTGACGAAAAACAGTATCTGCTATTTCTGTGTCAGTCTCTTTTACATATCTCTTAACCAATATGCTGGTATCAATATAAACGCGAGTTGCGTTCATTCCTCATCCCTCTTACCTCCATTTCGGATAGCACTTTCCCTGTGAGATCAGGCCTTTGCCTCTCCACTTCCTCACCGGTTACATATTGGCAGTTTAAGTTAAGCTCTTCACATAAATCATTAAGTATTTCCGAAGTAGAGAGTGCTCTCAGCGATCTTTCAATGTACTCGCTCATTGTTTTGCCTTTTTTGAATAATGCTAGCTTAGCATTGTCTACAACGGGTTTCTCTATTGACACGGTTATTTTCGTCTTAGCCATACATACGTGAATACGGTTAACCGTATAAAGCATTTGCCTTATTTCGAAATCAAAAATCTACAGCAGAGCCAGAACTAAGTTCAATGTGAATATACCTTATTCATGCTACAATTGAAAGTGTGGTTTGTTTCCAATATTTTAAGGCCTATTCTTTGTTTTAGCCATCTAGATCCACTCCCTCTCCTTCTGGCTTAGTCACTAACACATATCATCTTTAGGTTGTTCTTTAGCCACTAAAGAGACATTGAATCATTCAATAATACCTTGCCATAAATTGTCATATACTATGGGTATGCCATTATCGTCGACCTCTATCATATAGACCGCAGGAGAAGATTCACTCTGGTAAGAAAACTTCCTTGGCCCTACCTTCTTGTAAATCTGATTTTTGAAAGATATTTTCAGTGTGGGTATTTCTATATAAAGTACTTTGAACGTTGCCTCAAATTCACCATTTTGAATCAATTCTCTTATTGGGAAATAATTGGTGAATGGGGTCGATGAAATATCAATGTACTTTGTGAGTGTAAAAGGAGCTAACGATGATGAATCCAAATATCCTGTCCACTGGTTATTTTTCAGCTCTAAATATAGGTGATGAGTTTCTGGTTCGAAATTTCTATCTTTGTATCCATGAAAACACTTGAATTTCCATTTCTGCAAATCAAGGTTTGCATCTGAGGTCAGATAATATTCAAGGGCCCACGCATCTCGTTTTGAATCTTTTCCTACAGAAATACTCTCAACTACGATACCATTAGAAATGTCAACTTTTAACTTTTCAATACCAGGATTTTGTAAATTGGACCAGAAAGTAACAAATTTCGTGCACATTTATACTACTTCCTTTTCATCAGTCTGAGTTCTCATAATCGGGGCATTAACCTCTTACAAGATTTCAAGCTTTGCATCTGCCCAGCTTTGCATTTAAAAGGTCATTCTTGAGGAGATTTGGGTGTAACCTTCATCTTCTAGGTGCAAAGCCTCTATAGCCGAACAATTTAAATATATTAAGTTGTTCAAATAATATGGTATTGAAAGCTGTACTTTTCACACATAATGAAGAAGAATTTGAAGATGAATATGATCTCCGAGACTGGCTTGGACAAGACCTAAAGAGATATCGAAGGGGGGGTTACCACCTTAGGGAACCGTCAGGACTCGGGAAGCTTGAGGAGGGCTCATTGGTTTTCTTTAACAAAACAATTACGTTGTTGACTCTGCAGTTGTCGAGGAAGGGCTGAGAAAGAGTAGCGAAGAGCAGAAATCTAGGTTTGGTGAACAATACAAACACTTCATAAAATTCATGCCAGAGTCTATATGGGCTTGGAGCAGTGGTCAGTTCCTGACTGATTCAGAAGTTTACAATGCAATAGGCAAACATCTCAGTCAAGGTTATACTGTTATTGATGATTTAGAAGGACTTCTGAAACTTTTTCAATTAGTGGCTAGAAAAGGAACCAGAATGCTTTGAATAGTTTCTTCTATTTAGATGGCTGTAAAGCATCGCATCTCGTAAGTATGGTCATCTTCACAGAAATATAGTACTTCCTTATTAAATAGTAAAGCAACTGGGTAAGTATTATGTAAAATCCTTTTCTTAATGCGTGACTTTTCATCTGAACTGGGTTTTGAGGAAGGATTCGATCGTCTTACGGATATCTTGGCCGAAAGAACCGGCATCGAAACAAAAGGCGCCATACGCTTCTCGAAACTGGCAGAGGACTGGTTCTGGGATTATACAGTAGAGTTAGTGCCCGTTCCCAAGAATCTTAGGAATTTCTTTACTGTCTAGCTCTTTCCTGATTATACCTTAGGACGTGCTAAGATCAAAGGAGAATTAGGAAGCAGGTACTATGCTTAATTTGACCATAAACGACATAAGCACAATAAAATGCACTTTGCAAGGATTCTTACCGAAGATCCAGATTTAGTTCGAGAACAACAAAGTATTTCCGATAAGTTTGATAAACGACTAGGTACTAAGCTCAAAAGTGATAAATCAGATTAATGACAATATACCAAACTTACAGGAACTGATCGGCAGGATCAGGGATCCATGATTGTTATTCAAACACTAATATATTCAAAAAAGGCATTGCATTGTATGTAAGGAAAAACGTAAAAATACCATTTTAATAGATAACTTATACCGTATACAGGACGGGTCCGAGGGGGTTCGAACCCCCGACCTATGGATTAAGAGTCCATCGCTCTACCTAGCTAAGCTACGGACCCACATTTTCTCTAACGGAAATGATTTATTGATATATAGATTTATTAGGTTCAC
>JAJYVJ010000194.1 GCA_021792045.1 Thermoplasmata archaeon
GAATTTTCAGAGATTATATGGAGAATATTGCAGAGGTCGTCTCAAGGTTCGGAAATGCATGAAGGTGCTACTGGAATATATCATGAAATATGAGCAGGATGTCATGGCTGTCTCCTGCAGCGTAATCCCTTAATTTCTCATCCTTGTTTAGCCACATCTCTTTAATGACCTCTCCCTTGTTTTTGTTCTGTTGAATCACTATGTTTTTCACGCGCTTGAGAGGAAGCGAAGAATATCTCTCATGAACAACAACGTCATCCAGTTTCCTTATGAAATAATCTCCGGTCATTTTCTCAATATCTTCGGCAATAACATACATCATATCAAGGCACCAAGATGTACCAATATAATATTCAATGTTTCTCAGTCTATTTGAAAAATTACGATTCCTTATTTTTTTCTGAATCAACGGTATATCGTAGCCTGTATGGTTATAACCGATTATTATCTCCGGCTGAACCCTACCCAGAAGTTCGTCAAACTTTTTTAGAAGGGATTCTTCCCGTTCATGTTCCTCCGGTTTCGAGATATAGACATCAGTGCGGATCTCTGGAAAATTATATGCCGCGGAAATCCCAATTATCTCTTCATTTGTAAGAAACCCATTACTGTCCACAACAAGCGTTTCAAGATCGAAAGAAAGAATTTTTCTTCGGTCTATGCTATGTGAAAGTTCACGGATGAACTGGAAATATTCTTTGCCCATTCACCCATGATCCCGTTAGACTATTTTTTAGTTTTTTCAGGCATTACGGACAGGTTGTCAACAAAGTTACATTTCTTCACTGCGAATGACTTTCTTACGTTATCCGGGATCACAAGGTTCTTTATCTGGATGAATGAGTCAATGTGACTGTTGAAATCCTCCTCGGAGATATCGGTTATGGTTAGATTGTCTATGTTTCTGAAGGATACTTTATTTCCTATTTCGAGTAATTCTTTTCCTGAAATTTCAAGATTCTTGAAGTTCGAAACTGTCTCCACCATTGCAGATTTTGCTCCCCTGACAAATTCCTTTGATATTCCAACCGCACCCTCAACTGCGCCCAGGAAAGTTTTGTAAGACTCATTGGTGATCTCGCCTATGGTCTTTCCAGTATCTTTGGCGATTTGTGTCATCTTCCTGTATACGCGATCGCTAACACCCTTTATTGATACAGTTCTCTTCTTTTCTGTTTCGTCTTCTTCTTTAGATTCATTTTTGTTTTTTTCAGTTACCATATACCTTAATTACGATTTGGTTATTAAGATTATTGGTAATCTAGTAACCCAGTAATATGGTTTAAATGCAGAATCATCAAGTTTAGCTGCGCAGCCCTAACTTATCAAAAGTATAACAGAACCGCAGATCAGGGATTTATATTCGAAGAAGTGATAGATCTTAGCAATTTATATCAAACAAAGATTATATTGTATAAGAAGATAGAGTTCTATGAAGCAAGCGATAAGACAGTATACTGGAAAAAATGCGGACCCTGAAAAAGTGGGTCAGCTAATTAAGCAGTTTTTTGACAACGAGAAATTCAAAACACAGATGGGTGTGCATCCAAAAGGTATCGTTATTCAGGCACAAAAGGGCGGCATATTCCGAACTCTGCTTGCGATGGACAGGGCTTTTACGGTAATAGTTGAGGGTGACGCAAACAATCTAACGGTCAAGTTAGGGGTTGGCAAATGGCTGCAAGACCTTGGAGTTGCAGCCCTTGAGGCAATTTTTCTGACAGAATTAGTGATATTTGTGGAAGTTCCTGAGGCCTTGTGGACTTTCGAGATAGAACATCAACTCTGGCATTATATTGAATCTCAGCTTGAACTGGGTATTCAATAATCAAAAACCGCTTCCAATACCAAGCCTTACAAGGGTGTTGGGAATGAGTCTAGGGACGATGCTCCTGTATTCGCCTTCCCTGTAACGGCTAGAAACAGTATCTATTCTTGATAGTTCTTCCTTAGTCAACAATACATCTGCAGAGGCAGAGTTTTGTTCTGCCTGTTTTCTATTTTTTGCTCCAGGGATTGGAAAAGCACCTTTTGCGATAACCCATGCTAAGCTGATTTGACTAATGGTGCATTTGTGACTCTCACTCAATTTTAGGAGAAGTGATTTCAGGTCATCTGGTAAATTTTTCCTCTTCCTGGAATCAAACATCCTTGCAAAATCCCCAGGACCTTTCGAATCAAAATATTTACCTGTAAGCCTGCCTCTGGCCATTGGGGAATATGCAATGATCTCAATACCGTTCTTTCTGCAGAATTCAACCATGGAATTTTCAATTCTCCTGTCGAGAATTGAGTACTGGACCTGATTTGACACGATTTCTTCCCTTGACAGCATTTCCAATGCTTCCTTTAGTATTTGTGTAGGAAAGTTGCTCAGCCCGATGTATCTTGTATAACCGGTCTTCACTGAGTTCTCAAGCGATCTCATTGTTTTCTTGAGGCTCGTATATATACTAGGAACCCAGTGCAGTTGGTAAAGATCAATAGTTCTCCCAAGCCTCCT
>JAJYVJ010000045.1 GCA_021792045.1 Thermoplasmata archaeon
TTTATTCTTCTGGAGTTCAATCTATAATTGTTAAATTAGTTGTTCTGTGTTCCCCTACGACTTCAGATCGCCGAATTAGTGGCGATATACCGGATAAAGAAATAGCGAATATTTTTATTAACATCACTATATCGAATTTAACATGGTCTACAAACAAATTACAAGTGCATACAGTTGCATTTGCTTAGATTCTTTGAATGGAGAAAGGGAAAGGCGATCAGAGTAATGACAAAAAAGTGCCCTATTTGTGGTTTCGAAAATCTTGATGATGCTAAGTTTTGCTCTTCCTGTGGTTATTCATTCTCATCTGAAAGTTCTTCCAGCGGTTCGACGGCTTCCGGCACGTCCGCAAATCAGGATACGGCTGGAAAGAGCAGGTTGACTAGAGCATTTGACCTATTCATGAAAAATCTCGCAATTGTGATTCCTTCAGTTGTATTGCTCGTAGTGGAAATTATACTGATGGTGATCCTTGGCGCCTTGGCAATGTCATTCTTTTTATTCTCTGGCTACTCCATTACTTCTTTTACAGTAGCATCAATCCTTGCTCATGTAATGAGTGCGATTGTATCAGTTATAATCGCTGTGTTGTACTTCTTGACTTTGCACGCTACCATGTATGGCGCTAAGGAAGTAATTCACAACAGGAACGTCGATTTGAATTCAACTTTCAAGAGAGCCATCCCTACTTTTCACGACCTTCTTAAACCAATAATTTTGATCATAATTATTGGGGCGTTGCTAGGCTACATCGATGAGTTCCTTTCAATCTTGGTTGTCGGTGTCTTAAGCGTTCCGGTGTACATAATGTCAGCCTCAATGATCCAGGGGAAAATTAAAGGATTGTCTGAATCAATTAACTGGTTTATTGAATTATTCAATAAAGATGGCTCGAGTGCTATCGTAATCCTGCTCGGATCACTGTTTAGCCTTATTCCGGTTCTTAATATTTTTGCAATTCCGTATACGGCAGAGCTCACCTATATTTCTGTGGATGAAATTGCGGCGCCACAATCAAAGTAAGTTTAACGTATGCTCCAGAGAAATTCTCTTTCGCAAGAAATGGTTTGAATGGAGCAAAACTCTATCATTTCCCTAAACGTATCACATTTTTCACCCGTAGACAAAAGTGAAAGTGATCCGATCGCATATTGTTTTATGCATACCTTCATTGGTAAAGTCGGATGGATCAGCCATGAGGTACGGAGTACCCTCTGGTCGAGTAGAATTCAAGCTAATGGATACCCGGTCAGTAATTTTTGATGTTGGAATCCCCATGAGAAAGCTGGGGACGGAGGTCATATCAACGTCACATAATCTTATGTCATTTTATCAACAAATTTTAATTACTAAGTAATACTATTGAAGGTCATTGAACTATTACGTGACAGCACTTAAGAATGCTAAATTTAAAATAACACCGCAAAGGCTTGCAGTTGTGGACTTTGTTAGCAAAAATACTCTTGGACACTTCACAGCTGAACAGGTTTTTAGAAGTGCAAAAGAGAACGAACCCACGATCACTCTGGCCACTACGTATAACGCCCTTTATGCTCTGGAGAAATCAGGTGCTTTGAGGTCCTTTGAATTAAAAAATACTACCTGGTTTGAGTCAAGAATTAAATTTCACGCAAATTTCATATGCAATGAATGTGGGAAAATCTACGATATCGATGTTGATGAGAAAAAATTGAAGAGTTTGATAAATTCGAAAGGCTTCGATATCGAAAACATGGATCTAATTATCAGGGGTACATGCGAGAATTGTCTAAAAACTGGGAATTAAAGTAAAGGCAATACGGCATCATTCAATCATAGTCTAATTTTATAGAATCGAAGATGAAAAGCAATCCTCTCTTGTGTAACCAAGATTGTAATTCTCTTTTACCTGTTAGTCTTAATTTCAAACTGGAATAATCTCTACCTGTAAACAATAGGAACTCCATGCTTTATTTATAGCCACTGCAAAATAATGTCAAAAGGCCTTATTTAATCACACATTTTGTCGACGGGGATTGTCGCTCTTGCATTTCCTCATGTGAACGGATATCGCATCATTATTTTGCATCTACACCATTATGATCACTTTTTTTCAATAAAATATTTGACAATCCAGGTAAACTGAGGAGTAGTCATTTCACTAAGGATACATTCTTGTCATTACTTCTATAGCATCTCTGTTTTCCTTTACGTCATGAACTCTCAAATAATCAACACGGTTCTGAGCGAGGTATATCGACGTGGCTATAGTTCCCGGAAGCCTTCCTGACACATCTTCGCCAGTTATCTTACCCAAGAATCCCTTTCTTGAGGTTCCAACTAATAGATCAGGTCCGAATTCAAACGATTTTATATCACGAAGAATATTTAAATTTCCATCGAGATCTTTTCCAAAACCTATTCCTGGATCAACTATTATGTCATCAGCGGAAATACCTGCCTCAAACAAGTGAGCTGCTTGTTTATGAAGGAAATGAATTATCTCTGGAACGATATCTAAATAGGTCGTTCGTTTTTGCATGTTTTCTGGTGTTCCTCTCATATGCATTACTATGCATTTCATTCTGTTCTCAAGTGCTATATGAACCATTTCTTCCTTTGTAAATCCTGATATATCATTGAGAAAAGAGATATATTGTGCGAATTTCCTTGCAGTTTCAGGATGCCGTGTATCTAGTGAGAGCGGTATTTCAGAGGTAGTAGAAAGATATTCAATGTAGGGACGAAGACGCGATATTTCATCTTCAGAAGAAATTTCTTTGCTTCCCGGTCTTGTGCTTTCCCCTCCGATATCAATTACGTCTGGTTTTAGATCTATCAACAAGTCAAGATCGCGTGTGTCTGAAATTCTTGAGTCTGGAAAAAATGAATCCGGAGTGGCATTTACAATACCCATGATCTTCGGCTTCTTGAACAAGGTTTGTTTAAATTGGCCAACCTTCTTTATGGATCTTTGCAGGAAAGGAAAATTCTCAACGATTCCTGTGGTCGTTTTCTCAGTTAGATACGAAGAATTCAGTAAACAATGGTTCATCAAAACTCCCTCGATTGTCACAGGGTCTAATTTTTTAATTTTATTAGCTCTTAGTTCTTTTGTGTAAAAAAACTCGAACAGTTCGTATTTTGCCGCATTATCTGAATATTTTCTTCTTGCTGGAAAAGCGAAATCATCTAACATTTCTATCATATTCTCATTTTCTTAGATACCAGAAGCATTATTACATTTCCTTATTACGATACCAATAGCGCAATCAAATTATAATGTTTTTTTTTCGCGTTTTGTTGGTTCAGGAAACCTTATTATTAAATTTGCGATATACTAAAGGGGATAATAATATGCACTTTGATGGAACGTTTGAGGTAAAAGCACCTAGAGAAAAGCTGTACAATCTTTTGATGGATCCGAATCAAGTCTCTTCCTGTATGCCAGGATTTAAAGGCATTGAGATAACATCACCGGAAGACTACACAATTGTCCTGAAGGTAGGGGTTGCCTTCATAAAAACTGAGGTAAAGATGCACATGCTAGTAAAAGAGGCACAGTCACCTTCACACGCTAAGTTAGTCGGTAACGGTGTTAGTTCAAGTGGCAATCTCGACATGGAAGTCACAGCAGATCTAGCCGAAGAAAATGGCCAGACAACCATGAAGTGGGCAGCAGAAGCAAACGTAAGTGGGAAGTTAGCTTCGATGGGACAGCGTATGATAACTGGTCAGGCTGAAAAGATTATCAAGAATATGTTCGATTGTCTGAAAGCAAAGGTCGCCTAATCATTATTGTATGCAAGATCAACCCATAAATTTTTTATTTTTTAGTTGAAAGAATAAACTCCGCAAGTGTTGAATTATATTCCTTTCTCTTTTCCCACATTGTAAGGTGAGAGTATCCTTTGAACACGATCAGTTTGTACCCATTTATCTTACTGTTCAATATCTCTGCAACCTTTGGTGTAACTTCATCATATTCACCATTATATAAATTAATGAGATCATATTTCCTATTTCAATAATTAATATTCAGTGTTGATATCATGTATTCCCATGAGCATCAGAAAAAGCTCTTTGAAGGACTTATGTGCAATTATCTTATGCTCAGGCGTCTCGAAGAGATTCGGTAGCAACAAACTGACCGCGGACCTTAATGGAAAACCAATGTTATGGTATGTAATTAGCAATGTGCACAGATCAGGAATCAACGATGTGTACCTGGTTACAAATCCAGTAATTCTTAGTGAACTTGAAGATCATTTTCCAAACGAAAATTACATTATTAATAAAAATTATAAGGAAGGTATATCTTCTTCGATAGTTTCAGCTATAAAGAAATTGAGATACAACTTCAGTAGAACCCTGATAATCAATGGTGACCAACCATTTTTTAACGCATCTCTTATCAGGGTTTTAGTTTCGACGCAGGATAGTCATCCAGAAAATATTGTATCCGCATCTTATATGGGGTCTCCGAGAAATCCCGCTATCTTCACTCACGAATTTTATGGAAAATTGCTTCTCCTTAGAGGTGATTCCGGTGCAAAGAGTCTTATCGACAGGAATATAACGAGGGTTTCGCTCGTTGAGATAGAAGATGAAACGTACCTGTTCGATATCGACACACGATATGATTACGAGAAAGCGAAGACCCGACTTTCAAGCTATTTATGTGCTTAACATTCGACGCTGAATTACCGTTTTTGCTGTTTATCGGGACTTTGTTAGGCCAATAAATGAAAAAAATCTTTTACTTATAAAATATATCTCTTCTAATGGCAGAAGAAGTCGTCAACGAAGGGATCCAAAAATATATAGTATCAATGCGCAGATTTTTTCACGAGAATCCAGAGCTAAGCTTCAAGGAAGATAAGACACTTGAAAGAATTAAGAGCGAACTTAGAACCCTTGGGTTACAAGTTCATGAGATAAAGGAAGGTGGGCTATACTCTGATATAGTCGGTGAGAAACCTGGGAAAACGGTAGCTGTCAGGGCAGATGTTGACGCGCTCCCCGTCACAGAAGAAACTGAAGTGCCTTTCAAATCGAAGAATATAGGGGTAATGCATGCTTGTGGTCACGATGCACACATGGCTATGCTTTTGGGTCTTGCAAAAGTTGCTGTTACTAGACGAGCGGAGCAACATGGAACTATAAGACTCTTGTTTCAAAGGGCAGAAGAGCGTCCTCCAGGAGGCGCGATATATCTCATCAACGGAGGAGCACTAAAAGGCGTTGATTACGTCATTGGCCAGCACGTGTTCACAAGGTTCGAAAGTGGAAAAGCTGCATTCTTCTACAGGGAGGCTATGGCCAATGCAGATGAATTTACGATAAGAATTCATGGTAAAGGTGGTCACGGTTCTGCACCCGATGAAGCAATTGATGCTTTGATGGTCGCATCTGAGTATGTCACAACGGCTCAGACAATAGTGTCTCGCCTTGTGAGCCCAAAGAGACCAGCCGTTGTGACTTTCGGCACTTTTCAAGCTGGTTATAGGTATAATATCATAGCAGCACACGCAGAACTAACAGGAACAGTCAGAACGTTTGACGACGAAACGAGAAATATAATCAAGGTTAGTCTCAAGAAATTACTCTCTCATCTCTGCGATGCGTATGGGGCAATATACGAGTTTGATTACCAGGAAGGCTATCCTGCCGTGGTAAACAACGAAAAAGTTACCCGCATCGTAGAACATGTGGCTTCGGAAATACTCGGTCCGGAAAATATATTGCACCCGGACCCTGATATGGGTGGAGAGGATTTTGCATATTATCTTCAAAAGGTACCAGGAACATTCTATTTTCTTGCAGTAGGCAACAAGAATAAGGGCATCGACAGCCCCCAGCATAGTCCAACGTATAATGTTGATGAAGATGCGCTTCCAAAAGGGACAGAAATACTTTATAAATCAGCAATCGCGCTTTTAAGTAGCTGATTCAAGAGGAATAGTAGACCGCGAAATAATCTCTAATTTTTATTGGTGGGATTAATAAAGGAAGGACTCCATTTTATGAAGAAGACAGACTCAGAGAAGGGATACAGACCGCCATAATTTACGTAGAATGTCCATAAACAAGGCACTAACATTTGCCATAATATGGAGAAATTTAATTGTAGCTCATTAATCTAAAACCAACTTTAAGTTTCTTCTTAGGATTCATGCAAATGAATTAAATGCAAACAGCGGCAATAAACTTTTGAAATTGATTTCTGATGATATCTGAAGTGATGAGAGATTCGTGACTTACGTAATGCGACTTTCCTGCCCGGGGGATTCAGTGATGCTGAGTGATCAACAGCAAATAATGGAAAGAAATTGTTGTCCATAATTGAGGAAATTAGGAATGAAGCCAAAAGATTGGCGCTTAAAGTTGAGAATAGAAAAGTATTGCAAGGAATATGTTAAACATCAATTCCTAATTACTTTGTATTCATGGTTGATGATAGTATATCGAGGTGTAAAATAGATCAGCTCAGAAATTATAACGTTGTTGGTCATATTCCTTATTAATTAGCAGTCGATTCATAAAGCTTTATAAATTAAGTAAAGCAAGAATAGGTATTCTTGCTTTACTCCATCCAAATCCTGGAAGGAAATTTATGGTTTAGAGAAAGCTTCAAGTGAAATATCTAGATTCACAATATCAGATAGAACAGCCCCTCCACCTTCCATTAGTTTGTTCCACTTTAGGCCAAACTCCTTCCTGTTAAGTTGTCCCTTCATTGAGAGTCCGAATCTTTCATTACCATAAGGATCAATAATTTTGCCTCCATATTCGCCAGTTAACTCTATGCGTTTCTGAATCCCATGTATTCCTAGCATTCCTGAAACCTTCAAGTTTTCTCCCGAGACTTCCACTTTCTCTGTTTTGAACGATATGAAAGGAAATTTATCATCCCCAAGAAGAGTCTTATCTGTTCTAAGGTCATTATCTCTCATCTCATTATCGGTGTCTATGCTTTTCCAGTCTACATTTACTTCAGCTTTCAGCGTTTCTGGATGTGTGGGGTCGCCAATAATCTTCACGGTGTAGTTATTGAACTTACCTCGAACGGTGCTGATCATCATATGTCTTATTGAAAATCCTATGTTACTGTGCACTGTGTCTACTGTCCATTCCTTTTCTACAATATTTTGTACCATTGTTTTTCCCATTCAGGTATAATAATTACAGTTAAATACCTAAGGTAACTTACAGTAAAGTAGATGGCAAGCTATAAATCTGATACTAAGGATAAGAATATTAAAGAGAGTACGACAATTTGTCCAATAGTCGAGGCAATAAAGGAAATCGGCTCCGAGTGGAAACTGATAGTAATAAGATATCTTGACGATGGGCCAAGTGGATTCAACGATCTTTTGAGATCAGCAAACGGAATAAATTCAAAGACACTTTCATCCACTCTTAAGAGTCTTGAGGAGAGTGGCATTATAGAACGTCATGTCCAGAGCACGCGACCCTTCCGTGTAAGATACCAACTCACATCGAAGGGCAAGGCTCTAAACAAAGCGTTAATGGATTTGAAAGAATGGGGACAGGAATGGGTGGTTTCCATTCCTGTAAATCAAGTTACAAATTAAAGAAAATTAGGCTCCTTTACCTTAACGAAGGTGTTATTTCTTAGATCAAGGAGTGCCTCATCTATCTGTTCCCTAGAGTTCATCACTATTGGTCCGTACCAATATATTGGTTCATTTAATGGCTTTCCAGCTAAAAATATGACTCTTGCCTTGCTACCGTTTGTTGAAAGGACAACGCTATCACCATCCCTTGAAAACACTCCAAGATCTCCTGCTACAAGTGTCTCCTTTGTTCCCGATTCACTTGTTATGTGTCCTGCGATAACGTATACCATCGAGTTCAAACCGTTCTCTATACTGAGTTCAAAAGTAGATTCATCCTCCATTAATACATCGAAGTATGACGTTTTTAACGGGTTCTCTTCTAACAAGCCTCCAGTTCCAAAATAGTTTCCAGCCACAACTTTAACAGTTGCTCCATTTCCATTATCGATCACAGGAAGCATATTTCCTTTGAAGTCTCTGTATGTCGGCACAGACATTTTTTTTGATGCCGGCATATTCAGCCACAATTGCATACCTACAACGCTGTTTGGCATCCCTACGGTCCTAAGTAACTCTTTCTTGTCCTTTTCGTCTAGGGGTTTCGGCATTTCTTGATGAAATATCCCGCTTCCAGCAGTCATCCACTGTATATCCGAGGGATATATCGTTCCTTTGTGCCCTTCGCTGTCCTCGTGTTCGACTTTTCCCTCGAGCAAATATGTTATTGTTTCTATTCCACGATGAGGATGCCATGGGAAGCCTGCAATGTAATCTTCGATCTTATTAGATCCAAAGTGGTCTAGCAGTAGAAAGGGGTCTGTCAACTTTGCAGATTCGTGCCCTCCAAAAATTCTTTTGAGTTTTACGCCCGCACCGTCCTGTGTAACAGTCCCATGAAATATATATTCTATATTCTTTATCATTTTGATCACCGCTATGATTTACTTTTTATAGTTACTATATCTATTGAAGCTACTTAAGTTTAGTTATCGCATAGTGAGAGGATTTGTAAGATTATGATGATTTCTTTTTACTGTCAAGGTAGGCATTGAAGCCGTTGACAAACTCTGTAAGGTCTGCAACAATCCCATAGTCTGAGTACTTGAATATTTCTGCATTTGGGTCGCTATTCACCGATATTATGATCTTTGAGTATCGGATTCCAACAACATGGTTAGGCTGCCCCGAGATCCCTAAGTTCAGATAAACGGACGGGGATATTGATGTGCCTGTCAGCCCTATCTGTTGCTGCCTTGGGACAAACTTCATGTCCACCACTGGCCTGGAGGCTCCAACTGACGCATCTAGTTTTTCAGCTAATTTCACGATCTCCTGAACAAAGTTCTTGTTTTTAACCCCTCTCCCAAATCCTACAACCACTTTCTTTGAATTCAATGGCGCAAATTCGCTTGGAACCGGTGTTTCCTCGATTATTTCTATCTGTGATCTGTAGTCAGAAGGCCATTCAATGATTTCAGGGTTAGAACGCGATATTCTCTTTTTGAACATTCCAGGGCGAACAGTTGCCATCTGTGGATCTGTTTTCGAATAAATAGAAGCAACAACGTTTCCTCCAAAAGCCGGTTTGTACTGTATCAGTTTTTCATCTTCAATATCTAGATCAACGCAGTCAGCTGTCAGGCCCAAGGACATTTTGGCTGCGATAGAAGCCGCAGCATCGCGTCCATCAATTGTTGATGGGAATATTACGTATTTTGGCTTGGTCTCACTGATGAAATTATAAAGGGATGCGGTTACTTCATCAATGTTTTTAGCCTTAACGTAATAGTACTTATTACCAATCATTGTCGAAACTTTTGTAGGTTCTATATTTCCAAATATGATTGCGTTCAGGGAGTTCTTTGCGGCAAGCTCAGCACATTTGGAAGATATCTCTTCGGAAATTTGAATATCATCAATTGCAACAGTGAGTATTGAATCGCGCCCATCCTCATAACCTTTAATCTCTATTTCTTCCGGATCGCCGTCAGATTTGGAGTTGCTTTCAATGATTTTCGTTACCTCATCAAAAAGATTAGTTCCGTAATCTATCATAGTAGCCTCTCTTCTGTTTTCCATCAACTGAGTGCCTTGCACGACTGTAGGGCTGAATTCTTGCCCAGATATATCTATGCCAATCCTCGCAGAATCAAAAATCTCTACTTTTGAAGACATGTCTGGTGTTCCGGGCTTAATTGCGCGTGCTTTATTGATCTTCTCACTTACAGATAAAAGCGCGGGAATAGTAATCCTAGCTCTGGAGCTACCCCTTTCAAGATCCCTTTCTACGATGATGGAGTGTTCATCCATAGCTTCAATTTTTGAAACAGATGAAAGAAATTGATATCCCAGGAAAACCGCAATCTCTGGAGGAACCTGAGAAGTTTCTCCATCGAGGGAATACTTCCCGGTAAATATTAGGTCTGGCTTCTCTATTTTTGCGAATTCTGAAAGGATCTTGGAGGTTGCAAGGGTATCTGATCCTCCAAACTTTCTGTCCGATATCAAGGCTGCCCTATCGATTCCCATTCTAAGTGCTTCATTTAAGATCTGAGAAGCTTGTGGAGGTCCCATTGAGGCCACAACGGTTTCGACACCATACTTCTCCTTTAATCTGAGAGCCTCCTCCACACACTTTTTATCAAAAGAATTCATAGATAGGGGCACACCCTCTCTTATAATTCTCTTCGTCTTCTCGTCAAATTTTATCATGTTCACGTCTGGGATCTGTTTGATAAAAACTAAAACCTTCATTGAAAGTTAATGATGTAACCTTAGATAAATATAAGTGATACGGCGCTAAACTAATACATTTTTAGGTAAAAATTCTAATTCAGGTAGCTGTATCTGAGCATATTCTTCATTGCTGTCTCTTCAGCATCCACTTCAGGTTTTCTGATTTATCTCCTGAAATGAATTCTTCAGGCATAATGTCGTTTTTGCGGAAATGTCTCCAGAAATATATGTTTGCACTATTTAGGATAGAATTCTTATCCTTTTGATTCCGTGCGTTAAATCCCACGGAATACAGGAGCACGGTTGATGCGTACTCACCCAATTTAGATAACAGATCCTTTGCAAACAGCTCACCTGTTCCCAAGTTCAGCATAGAATCCAGAAGCAAAAGAATTTTTTCTCTTTCCTTATTCAGCATAGTTTTCACTTTCTGGTCTGGAAAAGCAGATGTTAGCTTATCAAATTCCTCAAGGAATAAAATGTGAGCTTTCTTTTTCTGAATCGCTTCAAGCATATCTAGGGCCTGGATGTTGCTTGTTCCTTCCCAGATTGATGTTACAATGGCATCTCTATGAAATTTTGCTACGGGGAATTCCTCGAAGAATCCTATCCCGCCGAAAATTTCCATAGAATAACGAGTAACTTCCGCGGAAGTCCAGGATGCCATGTTCTTTGCAATGTGAGATAGTAGTCTGGCGTAGTTATAATCGTTGGAATAAGGGGGTTCAGATTTTGAAGATTTTGAGAATTTATCCGCCGCGAAAACGGATAAAAATATCGCCGCTTCAAGCTCAGCTTCGTTCTCAAGAAAATCTCTAAGAAGCAATGGATGATCTATTATCTTCTTTCCAAAGGCCTCTCTTCGATTCGCAAATAAGTAAGCTTCCCACAGGGCTTTTCTTGCAATCCCGACTGCAGCTATCGCATCATCTATTCTTGAAATTGTCAGTATTTCCATTGCATAGTAAACGCCCTTTTTCTTGTCCCCAATCAAAAAACCTTCAGAATTGTCAAACTCGACCTCGCCCGTTGGAACTGCTATGGTTCCAAGTTTGTCTTTTAACCTTCTGATCTTATAGTTGAGATCCCCGTTATCCTTATAAGCCGGAACAAAGAATACAGCTAAATTTTTTGCACCATATCCCTCGACAACCTTGGCAGTGACTATCGCTCCATCTGCAAGTCCTGCATCGCTTGCAAAGTACTTATCTGTGCCACTTATGGTCCATAAACCGCCTTTTTCTGTAGCGATGGTGTTGTTGGCACCAAGATCACTTCCTCCCTGTGTTTCGCTGTAATACGTCGCACCCAGCCATGGGTCTTCAAGGGACAAATAATTCTTGAGGTATATGTCCTTCAGATTCTGATCTCCATATTTTGAAATGGCATAAGCTGTCTGTGCAGTGAGTGTAAGCGTACAGAACAATCCGGAATCTGATATTAGATACCCGGATAGAAAATGGTAGGTTAAAGGAAACTCTGATTCTATACTTTTTCTGACGATTCCAAAAGCGAGGAGTTTGTTCAATAGATTCCTATGGTCTGGAGATATTCTGACGTAGTCTATCCTTTTTCCCAGAACACTCCAAGTTCTAAGAACTGGCTTTGCCTCATGATCTATGAAATCAGCCGATTCTACCACCTCGTTGGAAACAAAAAGGCCTAGGTTAGCTAGGTCTGAGTCGTACGTAATGTCAAGAAATTTGATGATGTTTATAAGTGGAGCGTCATCAAGTAAATAGTTAACGCCTTTGCTCAGGAATATCTCGGAAAATTGGTTTTTCATATGTAATAATCGCAAGGTTCCTTAATACTTTTTATAATTTAACACCCGTTCTAGACCACTTTGCTTAGATGTGCTTTCCACAAGTATTTATAACAAATTCGTGATTATGAATATGTCCCAGAACGAGCGGTACCTGGTATGAGAGAACTACCTTAATATTGACTGATCGTGACTGGGAAAATGACTTGTGGATGATGAAAATGGTTAACGTAATTGTGTTGATAAAACAGATGCTTGATCTTGAGCAGATAAGATCGGACCCAGGGACAGGAAAACCTATAAAAAATGGAGTTCCAACTAAACTGGAAACATTAAGCGAAAATTCTATAGAGGCAGCGGTAACACTGAAAGAGAAATATGGGGGCAAAGTCACTGCGATACTCTTCGGCAACGAGCAATCATCTGCATCGATGAAACGTGCATACGCAATGGGAGTGGATGATGGATATATTATCACGGGCTACAAGGAGAGCAATTATCTTTTCACAGCACGCGTTTTGGCTGGGAAAATAAAAGAATTACCACACGATGTCATTATTCTGGGCAATCAATCTGCTGATACTTTCTCCGGGTTTCTCTCAGGGCAACTCTCTGCAATATTGGGCGAACCGCTCCTAGGCAATTCCGTCTCAATAGATATTGACGGTGATATAGTAAAAGTTAAGAGAAACCTTGAAAATAAGAGCCTGATTATTAGTGCAAAAAAGCCTGCAATAGTTTCAGTTGGTCAAGAGATTAATGAACCTAGACTCCCACCAGTGATGCAGATCATGGCTGCAGGAAGAAA
>JAJYVJ010000046.1 GCA_021792045.1 Thermoplasmata archaeon
GGTTCGGAAACGAATGACTCGCAATATTTTCTGATATCGTCTTGTCGTTTGCGAGATCGGCAAACTCTTTGCAGTACTTAAGATCAAGTCGGTCGGTCAGCATTATATCTTTGTCCCTGATAATCACTGGTGTCTATTTTTTCTATCATATTAACCTTTTATCAGTTTGCAAAACGGTAATCCAAATTTTTCCAATTTACTTGTCTTCAGAAATAATATACAGCCACCTCACCTGCATACAAATATTGCTTATTTTCCTTACTCTTTTTGATTTTGTAGTTTACGAAAAGAAACAAATTAAATAATTCGGGTGATGTGTCTTAGTAATTATAAAAAGAATTTTGGATTGCCCAATTTGAAGATTTACCTGTAGAGGAAAAAAGATTTTCATTCCAGAATCATTTGCGATTGTAATTATCGGTGAAATGAATGATGTTAAAAATTTAGTTACGTAGGTGGGTCAAGCAGCAAGATAGATTACCGCCTTACTGGCTTAAAATCCAAGTAAAGGTTATTTATCGAATCCCAGATTTTGGGGAAAATATATTTTTGATACCTGTCAATAAGGAATCCAGTTGTACCGCCTTTAAGACCAACTGTCCGGTCCCCTATTATTCCAAAAACGAGATAAAGATGTGCGATGGAAAATTCCTGAACCCGGTAATCATACCACATCATTGCGCTTATCAGGGATCTCATTTCTGAATATTGTTCAGTTTCTCTATCCTGTGAGATAAGAGATTCAAGGGTTAATGAATTCAACTTAAGCAGGTTTTCAAAAGAAGACCAAAGATTTCTACCAAGTTTCTCGGATTCTCTGTATCTTGGGGAATCGGCAGTGCTTGCCCCCTCTCCGATTATTTTCCTAATTTTCAGAAAGTCTTTTGGCCACAGGTGTTTTAATAGTTCTTGTGTCTTATTTGTCAGGCTTCCCCACAGATCAGAGGCGTGGTAAAACAAACCTACTCCCTCTATTATATTATTGGATTCAAGATTTTTTTTGATCCTTTTCAACATGAAGTTAATCCTGGTCCAGATGAATTCAGCCTCTTGCTGCACTCCTTGAAAATCAAGCTCTCCATAGCAAACGAGCTCGCCTTCTTTCTTCTGAAATGACAATATTTTGTCTGCATGGATATATTTTTCATATGAGGTTTCGGTCATGTGTCACCAACACCTGAGAGATATAAATGTTTTTCTGGCTTTCAAATTATGAAACAATCTTGTTCAAAACTATGTAATCTCTGGGTTGGGCCTTCTCGGAGATATTGTGATTTATTTTCCGATAAATAATATCTTAAACACTCAAATCTGATAAAAGCGGCTACAACTTAAGATATTTCTCAAAATATAGCAGAATTTCCAGGAAGTTTAGATTGAGAAATTTAATGCGAATTTAAGTAATAATCAGAAAAGCCGCGTTCCGAGGAACAGATTTACGCCTAATCTATATGTTATGAGAAAAATTCAGACGATTGAAGAATTATCTCTTGCTATAGATTCTTCAGGCGTTCTAATGCCAGATCCACATATTTTGGGGATAAATCTACCCCAATAAAGTGTCTATTAAGTTTCTTTGCAACTTTTGTGGTAGTACCTGAACCGTTAAAAGGGTCCACAACTATGTCCTTTTGAAATGAAAACAGCTTAATCACTCTTTCCGCTAATTTTTCAGGAAACATAGCCGGGTGATTATATTCTTTCATTGATCTTTCTGGTGCAATATTCCACTTTGCGTTTACCCACTCCTTGAATTCGCTATCCAATATATCTATATTTGAAGACTCTCCAGGGTGTTTAAGATCTCCTTTGGAGTAAACCTCGATATATTCCCAGGTATATTTCAGATAAGGGTTGCTAGGGCTCTTCCAGCTTCCCCATGCAGTATATTTTGCGTTATAGTTGTTCTTCTCCCATAAAATTTCGTTTCTCCAGATCATCTTATTTTTCATGAAAAAATTCGAAATAATGTGATGAATTGGAATGAAGTCAGAATATAATGGTTGTACATTTATTACAATTCTGCCTCCATACTTTGTTATCCGAATGCATTCGTTAAAAATTTTAAAGAGTTTATCAAAATACTGGTTCCAGTCTATACCATCTTTGTGTTCACCATAATCCAAGCCAAAATTGTAAGGTGGAGACGTGAATATTAAATCAACGCAGTTATCAGGCAACTGCTTAAGCCATACTTCTGAATCACCAGACACAATTTGGTCCAATAACTCTATGGGAAGATTGTTATTCTTCTTTGAAAAATTGTTGTCAACCGCATAGAAATACATACCTCGATCCATAATCTTCTGCTTTCTGTCTTTTATTTTTCTTTCTTTATTATAATCAACAAAATACCTCTTGCCTGACTTAATACCATAGCTTCCAATAGATTCAATTTTTTCTAAGACTTCCCTAAATGGGTTATCTGGCTTAACATTTAATTTCTTCTCAATCTCTGAAATCTGTTTACTGAATCTTTGTAAATCCAAGGTATTGACATATGCTTTTATTTTATCTCCTGAAAATTCCAAACTAAACTCTTCTTCAGGAAAAGCCTCATTGATTAGTGATATTCCTTTGAGTATCTTAGCCTTGGAATACGAAGTTTCTATCTCGATAACTTTGTAATTTCTTTTAGAAATCATATTTATCCTGTATGAACTTGTATAAGTTATCTGTTAAATAGATTATTGAGGTTTTCTAAAAACTACCACCGAAAACCTTTTTCATGACCTCATGATCAATATATATGAATCTTTACCACGCTGGATTGTCTGAGCTCTACAAGGAGATTGAAACACTTGGTGATCCTCTCACAGGTATATCAGATCGCATTGATTTCGAACGGATAAGGCCAATATTGTCAGATCTATTCACTAATGATACAGACAAGGGTGGAAGGCCAAATTATGATCCCATACTTATGGTGAAGATTCTATTATTGCAGCAATGGTACAACCTATCGGATCCCCAGGTGGAAAGGGAGATCAGGGATCGCATCTCATTCATGAACTTCCTGGGATATCCCGAGAGGTTGCCGGATCGGAACACAATATGGTATTTCCGGGAGAGATTATCGAAAACAGGAAAGGATCGTCTCGTTTTCAACGAGATAAGAGACCAGATCATGGCGAAACGAATAAGGATAAAGAAGGGCAATATGCAAGATGCATCCTTCATAGAGGCAGATAAGGGAGAGTATGGCAAACCCAGGGAGGAGGATGCAAAGACCCGCAGGTCTAAAGATGGATCATCGGCGACAAAGAATAATGAGAAACACTTCGGCTACAAGGCACATACTCTTGTCAATGAGATCAAGATAATAGAAAAATTATCAGTAACGCCTGCAAATGTTCATGATTCACAGATCGATCTCAGTCTTCCCGGAATCATATGTTACCGGGATAAGGGATATTTTGGATCTGAATGCAGGGGAATAAATGGTACAATGGATCGGTCGGTGAGAGGTCATCCACTTCCTGTTAAGAGCATACGCAGGAATATCAGGATATCTAAGATCAGATCGGCGGTGGAACATCCATATGCATTCTTCAAGGGGATGTTCCGCTTTGGTCATGTAATGGTAACAACAGTTCAGAGAGTAAGGGTGTAGACCTATCTCACAGCAATATGCTACAATCTTGTAAGGGCAATATTCCTGGACAGAATATCGTGATCTATCGCAATTATTGGAAAATAGGAGAAGAAAACATAGAGAAACAAACAATGTTTCACCGCTATTTAAGTAAAATTGACTGAAGATAAGAGATATGTGAAAGAAATGAAGTTAAAGTGAAGGTTTTAGGAAAACCTCAAGTGTCATTAAAATTAGAGTATTAAAGATTTACGCCACCTAGTGCCTTGGGGGTTATCGCAAGATTCCTAGAATCTGTAGGTATTCTTTGTGTCTCTCTCGAACTGGAATTCGATCTCCTTACTGACCATGAATAGTTATCTCGTATAGAGGTGATAATGCTTCTCTAAATCGTGGTAACGAATATTTATCGGAAAATCCTTAAAAGGATTCGCCATGCAACCTACATGAAATTCCCCATATGTGACTCTGAGTTAACAACATCCCCAATTAAGAAATGGACCTTCAGCGGTTATGAAGTAAGGAGGTATCTGTTCAGCAGTTGCAACAGCAAATTCAATCTGTATAAAGGTCCTGAAGGGAAGAGTTTCACGACCCCATTAAGAGAGGGATAATGCTTGGCAGTTCAGAAATTCTGGAAGGAATTCTGGATTTACCCCTTTAAAAGCTTGGGTTATCCCGCTAATCTTCAGGAGTTCTCAAAGGGAAGATTCATTAGCCTTGCAAGATGTATGATCTGCAATTGAAAGTTGTGTCGAAATAAAATGAGGTCTTGATGTCTCAAAGGAAGGAAAAGAGGGGGAATATAGACAATAATAAGGCAATAGGCATGATACTAGAGCATCTAATCAATCTTGAAGATGAAGGAAAAACCGGACAAACCATATACGGAATCAGAAATAAGGCATTCAGGAATTCTCAAAGGAATGAAAGGATAAAATATCTTGTCGGTATCCTGCTTAAAAAAGGTTACATTGAGTCATTTCAATCCGGAGAAGATAAAACATTATATGTGATCAATGAAAACGGGAAAAATTTCTACAGAGAGAGTGTAAGGAAAGTTATGGATCTTTTCAGGGAAGAAATCTAAAAACTCTATAGGGTAAGGAAATTAAGGAGTCAGCAGCGGTCTGCCACTTAATGGAGTTACCTTCTCCACAACGAATCCCGAATCATCATAGGAGGCAACGATTGTCCTTACTCCTTTCACTATTTCGGCATTAATTTGAAGCTTATTTGAATTATCTTTGTTTTGTGTCGTCAGTATAACAATAAGCGTTGCTCTTTTTACCTTTAACATTTTTGCAATAGCATTAGCTTCAATTTCGGTGTTCCCCAGTTCCAATTTTTCATGAATTGACTCCTTGTCTATTATTTTTGCAACTGCGACACGTTTCTTACCCTTAACAATTATGTCAAATTTTTTACGTATGTTAGAAGGGTCTTTTTTTATATTTGGATTTTCCACATATGTTCTGAAATCATCATCAAGATTCTCTATTATCGAAATAAGCTTATCATGCAGATTCTCCTCGGGATTCACAGAAAGTTCAAACCTGACTTTTACCCAAATGGGATAAAATTCTTTTATAAAATTCTCCAGCTTTCTGGATCCTTTGAAAGAACTATGTATGACGTATGGTGCCGTCAGCAATAAGGGGAGCCCGATGACAATCAGGACTACTGCAAATGCGTCCAGGACAATTGGGCCGTAGTGTTTTCCCAAAATTACATCAGATACAACAAGTATTGCTGAAATAAGCACCCAGATGCTGGCAGTTATTGTCCAGAGGAGTACGAACCTAAACTTTTTCCTCATCCTGAAGATTTCATCAGCAGAACTCAACATACTTAGTACAGGTGGGGTTCTCCCATCAATCATAACGCCCGGTTATCCAAAAGACAGTATATTAACTATAGAGGAACTTTATTCCTCTAATAAGGTTAATGCAGTATTGCAATGGATACTAAAATTCTCGAGCGGGCTACAAAATGTCCATCTCAGTATTTATTTCTCTCAATAATGCTACCCAATGAAACCGAAAGCAATAATGAGGATGAGGAACAAGAGAAAGCTAAGCTCTCTGAATGAAACGAAGACATGGCCCATATTTCGTGTTGGTCTTTATGTAGATATGCCCAACCTTTACGCAGTTATGAAAAACAAGGGTTCAATTCCAAATCTCGATAGACTCATGGTTGTTTCCCAAAGTTTGGGGGACCTCATATTTGCCAAGTGCTATACAACCATGCACACAGATTACTACAACCACTCTATTATTGGGCTTGAGAGAATAGGCTTTACGGTTATTCCAAGATTCGTTCCTAACACGGATTACGGTATAAAAAAAGATATTGATACCTTCCTCGTAGTCGATGCGGTTGTAGACCTGCTGGTCAACAAACTTGACATCTTAATTATCGCTAGCAACGACTCGGATTTCTTACCGGTTATGAAGTTAGCTAGGAAAATCGGCAAGGTTTCGATAGCCATGGTCAGCAGTCACGACGAAGCAAAGCTCCTTTCAGAGTCTGCAACGGTATACCTTGAGGGGATTTGGTGTAAACCTAAAGCTAACAATATTGAGAATAACGAGACGGAAATTCAAAAAGTTGAGGAGGTAGTGCCATGACAAGCTGTCGTCGCTGCGGCCGAACCCTGACTTATCCGAGAAGCATAAAGCATGGATGTGGCTCTTTCTGTTATTACAAGAAGGGATGCCCTCCAGTCAAATATGCCAATAGGAGTCCTATGTTTCAAATAGAAAATCATACACATTATCTGAAGTCAATTACACGCGGTGTTCTGGTTGGAGTTGCTATAGGAGTTTCATGTGCCGTGGTGCATATGGCGTGCATAGCCGCGGCGTTCATCAAGAAGCATGAACTTATTTTCAAGGGTGCGAGCATGCTCTATTCGGTAATTAAGAGCAGTCATGAAAATGATGGATATGCAATACCACTAATAAGGGAATTTGGGTCTATTTCATTTAACGAGCTTACCGATTCAGAAAGGGACTCGGTATCCCAATTTGTCGGAATAGAATTATCAAATTATGCGGGCAAATATGGCATACCAGAAAGTCTTTCAAAGCCTATTGCCGAGGAAACTACTAGAAAAGTAATGTCGTCTGGAAGTTCTTTAGCGTTTAACTGGGGTTCTAGCGTGTTAATGAGGTGAGTGAATATGGAAAACGATGAAGAAAAATTTGAGAATTTCCTTGAAAATCTTGCTATTGTTATATTACGTAAGCTTGATTTCTTTAACATATATATGAAAAACCTTGCCGAAGAAGTGGGAGTGGACGAGGCAAGCAGAGTTGAACCGGAGATATTGAAAATTCTATCTTCAATGGATCCCATTTTTTTCCTGGCAAAGAGAGAATTAGATATGGGAAGGATTATGGTTTCAACAGAACTTAGGGATATCGAAAGACAAAAAATAGGTGAAGTGATAGCAGAATCACTTCGTCTTTAGTCTTTGCATTTTTTTTAAGTCCTTTAAAATTTATTCTTCTTCTGCTCCTTCTTTGCTTTCTTTGATCTGATTGCTTCTGTTATCCATGGCAGACTTATATTCCCTGCATTTAGAGTTTTTGGAATCAGAGCTCTGGTCGTTTGGGGTTCTGGAATGCCTATTTCCGTTTACCCGTAGAGTCACATCTAAATATTTAACGTGCCTTTAGGCTTTAAGCTTTGCATCTTTGTTAAATTCTGCCATTTTACAAGTTCAAGGCCTATCTTGGTCTAATTTACGAGTAGACAGAATCGGGAAAGAAGAAAAGAGGTAACGCTCTTCTTTTCCTCAGGGGAATTTAAATCCTCCTTAGTGAAAAAGTCAAGCGGGATCCCCCGCAGGAATAATTCCCGCACAAAGACCGAGGCTGATGTGATCAATGATCTTAATCTTCTCATAAGGGATCGGTCAATTACTTGAACCACAGTCTTGCATCAAGAATTTACTCAGGTCTTTGGAACTTCGTCTTTTTTATGGTAACCCCAGTTCTTGAGGTATCACCACAAACTGAGTCATCTTTTAGTTTATTACAATAGACTCCGATCCTAGGGTCTCCTGCTGCTTGATGGCAGATTTAGGAATCCCTGCTCTGTGTACCCTCGGTGAAGTTCTCCTGCAAGCATTATGCAAAAAACCGCAAGCACTGTTTGTGGGGGGGGCCGGACCCTAGTCTCGTATGCAAAGGTAAAAGTATTTTCTTTTTGTTGCTGAAGTTTTCCAAGAAACTTTTGAAGTAAGCCGTCAAACCTTCCTCTTCTTTCTTTCCAGTTCCATTCCTGTATACATGCATGATACCATATCGATAGTGCGCCTGATCCACAATAAATAGGTCTAGTTTGTTAAGGTCTTGCACAACGTTAGGAAACGCTTTTACTACCGAGAATGGTTTTACCTCATTTATCGTAAGATTCGATGCCATAGATTTAGGGCGATGAGCCAGAAAATCCGGACTTCTATTGACTTGAATAATTTCGTGAGTCCCTTTCGGGGGCTCCCCATTGATCGAGTACTCGTATCTATCTCCAAATATGTTCCTCATCTGGTGATACAATTCATAACAATACACCCGCTCAGTGTATTTTAGAATATCCCATCCTGTTGATTCAAGGCCATATATTCTAAGTTAATCCTCCTGACTGAGTTGCCAAAACCTTCCAGAAGATAATTGAAGTATCGGTCCAAATCAGACCCCTTATTCTACATAAAGGGGGACTGTCATCAAAAGTGTTAACAGTTGTCATTAACAGTATTCACTTCTTTGAAAAAAGTTGATCTGTCTTATGCTGATCTCTCTTCTTCATAAATATTTTTTCCAACTCTTCAAGATCTTTGAGTCTTCTTGGGTTCTTTGCCCTCATTGACATGACCTTCATCTTTCTCTCGGTGAGAGAATCAATGTTATCCTCGAACTCAATATTCCTTGTGAGCATTACATATATGCACTCCAGAAGGATCCTTGCAATTGCAACTATTGCACGGTTCTTTCCAAGTCTTCTTACAATGCTGAGGTACTTTGCCTTCATTCTCTTTGAATATCTTATGATTATATGGGCAGCAGTCACAAGGATGAATCTCAGCATGGATGAGCCATGCTTTGTTATGTGTCCTTTGATGTCATAGTTTCCAGACTGATCCTGCCTTGGCACCAGGCCGGCATAAGCTGCAAGTTTCTCCTTTGTTGGAAATCTGGTCACATCATCTATCTCTGACAATATGGCAGATGCTGAATACAGGTCTATAGCAAGGATTGTCATTAGCAACCTCACGGAAGTATTTCCCTTACATGCTACAGCCATCTGATCCTCAATGATTCTTTCTCTTTCTTTAAGATCAGATATCCTTTCTATGAGATCTGAGAGAACAATTCTATCCATGGCAGGGAGCTTTGAGGATTCCTCCAGGATGGATCTTATGCCTCTCCTTCCAAATATGTCTGTTGCATGTATGATGATTCCATGTCCAGTCAGGATCGAATGAACCCTATTCTTCAACATGTTCATCTCTTCTCCAATCGATTTCCTGTACCTTACAATGGATCTGAGAGCATCTGAGAACTTTGAGGGGAGATGTACTTCTGGCAATTCCTTAAGTCTCAGAAGCCTTGCAAGCTTGTATGAATCCTCCTTATCGTTCTTCTTTGCTGTCATGAATATTAGCGAAAGCTTTGATGGATCTGCCAGATGCACTGAGAAACCCATGTCCCTTAACTTTCTTGCAATATATTTTCCCGATGTTGATACCTCAAGTGCAATCTCAGGTTTCAGATCCAGGTATCTGGATTTAAATGCATTCAATGCACTCTGTGCTTTTTGATATCATAGCTTTCACAAACATTTCCTTCTTCATCCATTATTGTAACATATACGCTACTTTTTGTATATTCAAAACAATATAGATTCTAACCACCTCCTTGATTGTACATAGGCTATCAAAGTCGGAGACATTTCGACAGCCTTCTATTCACCCTTGTTTCATGGTACAATGAAGAGACGAAGGGCAGCCAATCTGTACGCGACCTCATGGGTCAGGGACAAGGACGGTTGCCACTCTGACTCTCACGCTTGCACCGTCATGCAGGCCTGGACAGAATAACTTTTTTCATGATATCTTAATATTTTAAATGGGCTTGGCCGGATTTGAACCGGCGGCCTTCGCTGTGTGAGAGCGATGTCATAACCGCTAGACCACAAGCCCATAATTCGGTATGATAAATATGATTTATTTGTTTGGTCACCTTTAATAAATAATACTTATCTCCATATGTCAAAGTTCTTTTCTGATTAGGCTTCAGGGAAAAAATGCACACTTCTCCCATTCTACAATAGCAAAAGGCTGCACTTATAGGTATATAACGTAAATAGAAGTCGTATAAAATAGAGATTAAATGCGATATACGAAACCGTTTAAGGTGCATGGCACTGAAATTGGCGGTGAAGGGACTAAGTCATTTTTCATATTGTGTACGAAGTTATTATTGTAATTATGTTCCGAAACTTATATGATTTTTACTACTTTATGCAGCACAATTGAAAGAACACATATAACTAACTGCTATAGGAATTGCATTTAAACTTTACAATTCCTTGAGCGAATATCGCTTGAGAATTTTATACGAAAGCCCCTTTGCTTACGAGAGTTTGGATATTAAACTTCTGATCTCAGTTGAAAAATCTGCCTGAACTTCCCCTTGCAAACCAGAATTTTGTATGCGGAAGCCGGGATTTGAACCCGGGTTAAGGGCTTGGGAAGCCCCTGTGATAACCGCTACACTACTTCCGCTAAATAAAAAAAATGAGGAGTACTCAGTACCAACCTCTTAACTTCATAGCGTCCGCTACTCTCTTTACAGATATTGTATACGCCGCGGTTCTTGGATCCACTTTCAACTTTTCAGAAGCATCCAGCACGTCCTTCGCTGCCTTGGTCATCTTTTTGTCGAGTTTGGCATAGACATCATCTATGTCCCAGTAGTCGCCAGTCTGGTTCTGAACCCATTCGAAGTACGAAACAGTCACTCCGCCTGAGTTGGAAAGAAAGTCAGGAAGTACAAGTACTTTGTTTTTGTAGAATATTTCATCTGCATCTGGCGTTGTTGGTCCATTAGCGAGTTCAAGGACTATTTTTGCCTTAACCTTTGACGCGTTTTTGGAAGTTAACTGGTTTTCGATTGCAGCCGGTATCAGAACATCAACCTTAAGTTCAAGCAGTTCCTGGTTTGTAATATTCTTAGCCTTTGGGAAGTTCTGCACAGAACCTGTCTTTTTCTTGTGCTCCATGAGTTTATTATAATCAAGACCGCTCTCAAGGTAAATCCCGCCTTTTGTGTCTGATACTGCTACTACCTTGGACTTGAAATGCTCCTGAACAAGCTTAACTGCAAACTGTCCTGCGTTTCCGAAACCCTGAATCGCAACTGTTGCCTTTGATAAATCGAGTCCCTTTCTTCTGGCAGCCTCTTTGAGAACATACATTCCACCTTTTGCTGTAGCGTCTCCTCTGCCAAGTGAACCACCAACTTCAAGAGGTTTTCCAGTAATCACGCCTGGCTGTGCCTTTCTTGTTATATTCTCGAACTCGTCCATCATCCACGCCATGATCTGCGGAGTTGTGTAGACATCAGGTGCCGGGATATCCACTTCCGGACCGATAAACTCACCAATGGCCCGCACATATCCGCGACTCAATCTCTCCAGTTCTCCGGCGCTCATTTTCTTAGGATCGCATATGACTCCGCCTTTTGCTCCTCCAAGTGGTATGTCAACAACTGCTGTCTTCCAAGTCATCCAAGCTGCCAGCGCCTTTACCGTGGATAGGCTCTCTTCTGGATGGAATCTTATTCCGCCTTTGACCGGCCCTCTTGCGTTATTGTAATGAACCCTGAATCCAGTGAACACTTTAGTTTGCCCGTTATCCATTTTTACCGGTATCCTCACCTGGAGAATCTCCTTCGGCTCTTTCAGAATCTCAAGTGCCTCTTTATCCAGTTTAATTACCTTTGCTGCCTTTTCTAGCTGTTTCACCGCTATATCAAACGGATCTAAATCTTCTGCCATTTTTTCATCCTGCCCAGTGGGCTACCCTTTATTTATCTGAACTACATTAAATTTACAGCTAATTTTTTAAAAAATATTATAAAAAAGGTAGATAGTGGTTCCCGCAATAAATTGTTATAACCTATTTTCTGCGGTAAATTATATTTTTATTCCAGAGCTATTCTGATAGTTTCCAGAACGTTGATCATATGTCTTCTCGACACTTTGGTCCATAATGTTGAACACAATCTGGGCTATCCTGTCTCCTTTCTTGAACTGAATTGAGTTATTTGATGAATTATAGAACGAAAGTGTGAGATTACCATGAAAACCGGCATCAACGTAACCAAAAGATCCAATAATGCCACGTCTTGCATATGATGATCGGATCCAGATTGAAGCTGAAATATGCGGCGGCAGCTCAATACGTTCCAAAGACGAAACAAGAAAGCCGGTCTTTGGGGGAATCAAGATATCCTCACAATCCTTTCCTCCTTCGAGCCTGGCTATCGCAATTCTTAGATCATAGCCATTTGGAGTTATCCCTTTCCTGTCCACATCTCCAGTAAGGAGGCTGCCAGATTCTATCATAGAGATTATTGAACTATCGCTCAAAACTGACATATTTCATGAT
>JAJYVJ010000047.1 GCA_021792045.1 Thermoplasmata archaeon
GTAATGTTCTTTACATTGAAATGGATATATAATACCATAATAAACATAATTGCTATGAAGGTCACAATATGAAGAAACCGGAAATAAACGTGTTCGTCGTTATCCTTGGTGTAGTAACGATCATAATTGGAGCAACAATAATACCATCAACTCACGTTTACTCGTTCTATTTATTTGGAAAACTAATAATTGTTTCCCAGAGGGGACTATCGTTCTTCACTGTTCTTGACGGATTCTTCATTACAATAGTAGGATACGGCTTAAAGGACAAGGGAAGGGGCCCCTGGAGAGCTATTGTTTCAGCTACGATTGTAACTCTGTTCATTCTTTCACTGAGCAGTCTAAGGCACTACGACATCACGTGGATCGGGCTTGCACTGGCGATTCTGGTCTTGGTGTTGCTCATTAGGCATAGGAAAGAGTATGTTTACCCTTCTATTTCTCTCGGCAGGCCAGAAATTGCAGTTGCCTTAATAGCAATAATTTTCACCGTTAGCTATGGTGTCGGAGGATCTCTGCTCCTCGGCAATCAGTTTATCCCGCGCATAACTAATATTGAGGATGCTTTGTATTTTACGGGCGAAGCAGTTACGACATTAGGCCTTGGAGACATACTTCCAGTGACTTTTACATCAAGGATGTTTACAATATCACTTTCTGTGCTCGGTATAGGTATATTCTTTGGGGCAATGGCAATAATAATAACACCTATTATAGAAAGAAGGATTGGGGGGATAGTAATAAGAATGGGAGAACGCCAATTAAAATCCTTGAAAAATTACGTGCTAGTCCTCGGCTATTCTGATTTTGTTCACGGTTATGTGACAAATATAAAAAATAGCGGGAAAGTCGTCGTGATAGTGATAAGAGACCAAACGCAAGCCGATAAACTACGAGCAGATGGTTTTATAGTCCTGAATCAAAATGCAGATGAAGAGGATCTATTGAATTCGTTTAACCTTGAAAATTCATCACGAATATTGGTGGCCTCAAACGATGACGGTTATAATCTACTTATTGTTGCAGCTATTAATCAGATCAAAAACCAGGAAAAATTCAAAGATAAGATTACCGTCCTAGTTTCTAACAATAAGAATCTTAACAAATTTAAAATATTTGGATATGAGATTGCCGATATTTCTTCCGTCGTAAGCAAATATCTTCAGGGCGGCTACTGATATTCGTCTATTACAGAATATGTTGAATCCCTTACTCCAATGATGATAACCCACTAGACTCTTTTTTTGATTCTGCTGGCGAATAAGTACACGTGGATCGGGCTTGGACTGCCCCGTACTTTTCCTAGTCCAGTATTAATTTTTCTTTCCACCTGACCCCGTTATCTAATAACAGGCGATATTTCGTATTATGCTTGAATTTTTCAAATTGCGTTCCGCTATAACCTCATCTCCCAAACAAAGGTGGTAGATAGGATCACGTTAAAGCAAGGATACCAAAAACAACGACGAAGATCATACTTGCCCAGTAAGCTATTTCACCTTTTCTAGAAGTAGAATAATCACCCATTATAGATCGGTTTCTGGCTATTATACCCATTAGCACACCAGGGCCGATCAGGACAAACACAAAGACCACTAACAAGTCAAGAACCGTGTTAATTAGTAACGTCGCAGGAATAATCAAAGCTATTATGACTGCGGGAAGACTTTCCAGAATGTAAACAATAGATGATTTTTCTCTTTTGATTCCAAGTGCTTCCATGAATCCCCATGCGCTTCCAAGAGAAATTACCACGAGAGCCAGAAATGCAGCGCCTATTAAACCAACACCGAATATGTAGGGGGAATACACTCCGGCTATAGCGGAAAGACCTTTTGATAATTCCGGGATCGATGCAAAATCCATGTCAGGGTTTATCCCACTCATGGCCATCTCTACAATAACCATCAGCATTTCGGAAACAACCGCCCCAAAAAGAGTTTCCATCCTCATTGACTTTAATGCGATCTGAGTAAAGCGAGATCTTTTTCTGGTCTTCGTATCACCAGAGATGTCAGCATCTATGTTGCTTTTTCTTACGTGAGACACTTTTTCAGCAGTTGCGGAAGCTTGAAAAAATAACATGAATGGCATAATTACAGCACCAACATTCACGGCAAGCATGAAGAGAAAAGTTGGCGACGGGACAAGGTATACAGGGTTGTAAGATTTGATTCCTCTCACAACAAGTGTAGCCATGAAAGCCACTATAAGAAAGGCCGACACTGCGACCAATATTGATTCAGTGACCCCGTATTTTCTTCGAATCACAATAGCCAGATGAATTATATAAAAAATTGGAAGCGAAAATATTATTGGAACACCAAAGAAAGAAAGTCCAATAGCAATACCTAAGTATTCTACTATGTAAGTTATTACGTCGGTCAGTACCATTGGGAGGGTTGTAATCACTGCAATTTTATGAGAATAATTGCCCCGAATAACCTCGCCTAAACCCTTTTCGGTTGCAACACCAATCCTGCCTGATGTTTCTTGGACGAAGTAAAGTGGAATTATAAGCAGAATCATAAACCAGATAAGACCATACTTGAATATTGCACCTGTTTCAGCCGCACCGATTGTACTGCTTGCGTCCATATCGGCAATCATTACAAGCCATGCTGGCCCAAAGAACTTTATGTACTTTCTGAAATTTCTTATCCTGGTCGTATTTCTTCCTGCGCCAGAAATTAGGTATACCTAAATAAATATTTGCTAAAGCGCGTATTTTAAGTGTGGAAAGTGATACAAAATAAAGAACTGTTAAAAATTTTACTGCATTGAATACCCGAAAAATTTATTCTAACAGAAACGAAATCCAGCAACACTTACTGTGCATGCGTAAGTGATCAATAATTTAAAGTAAATAATGCCAAGATTCAAAAGTCACTTACTATCAAATTTGGTATTAATTTGATATAAAAAAATATGCATGATACAAATTTGCAATGGCAATCTTTACAATTTGCAGCAATATCATTCGCAAAAATTAGACGATAACTGCAAAAATCAATTAAATAGTCGGAAGCGATAAGAGTAGAACGAGTAATAATACATATCAGTATAAGATTCGGGGATTCGACAAAAGATTATGGATTCTTAGTGCAACCAGATTCATAAGAGCGTTTGGTAGAGGATCAACATTCATATTTCTCCCGCTCATTTTTATAATCGATTACAAAGTATCATTTATTGAAACAGGGGTTCTTCTCGGATTTGCCACAGTGATCATGGCTGTTATTCAATATTTTTCAGGAATTTTTACTGATAAAATTGGCAGGCGATCAATCCTAGTTTATTCACAAATACCTGCCGTAGTGCTCTATCTTTTGATCTATTACACTGTCGCTGTCCCCCATTACTTTATTCCATTAGTTCTTTCATGGTACGGAACCATAGTTGTCAATTCTGTCCAGTATCCTGCTGTGCAGGCCTCTGTTGCCGATATAACGGAAGTTCAGGATCGATTATCCGGTTATACGATGATGAGAATAATGGCAAACCTTGGTATTGCGGTTGGACCATTGCTGGGAGCCTACCTTGCTGGCTACGGGTTACAGTATATTTTTCTTATCTCTGCCATAGCAACAGTCGTTGAAATTGTCATGCTTTACTTAATGATGAGAGAAACGTATTTCCCGAGACTTCATGAACCGCTGTTGAAGGGCGACCTCTCAAAGGCATATAGATCGGATAAATTTTTTATTGCATTCATCGTAATAGGAATTTTCCTTGGATTCTTCATGAGGCAAAGAGGAAGTTCATTAACAGTTTACTCCATAGCCATAGAGAATCTCCCATTCATGTATTTAGGTTATATTTGGGCACTTAATGGTCTCCTAGTTGTCCTGATTCAGATCCCTATACTAAGGCTCATGACAAATGCGGGTAACCCTATGTTATGGAGAGGCATAGGAACCATCTTCTATGCTGGGGCCTTTTTGGTATTAGTAAATTATCCTACATTAGAGATACTACTTTTGTTCATGACCATCTCTACATTCGGAGAAGATATGCTTTCACCAACAACTCAGAGCATAATTACCTCCATAGCTCCCGAAAACATGAGAGGATCATACATTGGTGTGTACAATCTTTACATCAGCATAGGTTCCTTCAGTGGTGCCATAATAGGATTATGGCTTCTAGCAGTCTTAAGAAATTTAACTGCAACTTATTGGATCATTATAGCAATCGGATCCATCGCAACGGCAGTAATGTACATCTCAATAAGCGGACAATTTAAGAAGAGATTTGCTGAGATACCGAAAACTGTAATTGAACAGAGCTAAGATTTACTACGAAAAATAATGTTCAGTTACAATAAAATAATAAGTGTATTTTAATGGTTATTGAGCGTCATTGTCCTTATCCCCTAGTTCCGCAAGGAACTTCTTATATTCTTTATCATTAAATTCAAATATTACAGGACCAACATACCCGCAATCGTTGCATTTATAGGTTCCTGTGACAAAGCCTATCTCGAAGAATATATTTTCAGATCCGCATTGCGGGCAGACTTTGTGCTGCCTCTGCAAAGGTTGACCGCTCATCTTTTTTCCTTCATTATTTTCTGACTTCATTCCAATCATCACTAATTTCCTTATAATATTCAACCTCTACATGCTATTTAATTATTGCCTTTTGTACAACAATATCGGTTAATTGAAATTTTCAATAATACGCCGTCATCTTCCTTACTTTGTTGAAGATTGAAATAAATATACCATTGATCAATCACATCCTATGCCGAATCCAGAACAAAACTATGACCTGATTATTTCAGGGGCAGGTTTTGCAGGTCTTTCTGCAGCGATTATCGCGTCCAAGAAATTAGATCGAGTTCTGCTCATAGACAGAAATCCCAGCCAGAATGTTGGGAAAAAAACCACATGGGGATGGGTATGTGGAGATGCCATTGGGAAACCACACATTGATTTTCTGGAAAAGAAGATCGGCGTAAAGTTTGGATCTCCAGAGATAGAAAGAGATTTTCATGCGGTTTATGCTCTTTCTCCTGACCTGAAAAATAGATTCAAATTTGATGGAGATGGATACGCGTTGGACAGACCAGAATTTGAGGCAAGACTACTGAAAATCGCCCTTAGTGCTGGTATAAAATATCTGGACAATTTCGAAATAGATGGCCCTATATTGGAAGAAAACCACGTTTCCGGGATTTACGGCAGAGACAATAACAATCAAGTGATGGTTTTCAGGTCCAAAGTTGTAATAGACGCTTTGGGTATATCGTCAGTACTAAGAAGAAAACTTCCTCAAAATCCATTCATAGAAAGAAACATAGAAAGTAATGACATAGTGCTTACTGGAAGATACATTTTTGAATATGATCGTTCCGATGAGAACCCAGGTTTTTTTGATAAGAGCAACGCATTAATTCACCTGAACAACAATATAGCACCTGGAGGCTATGCCTGGGTTTTTCCAAAAGGCGAGAAGAGAGTTAACATCGGCCTGGGAGTGCAGAAAGCGGCAATGGAAATAAGGAATCGAAAACTTAAGGTTAATGATGCAGTAAAATCACTCCTTGATAACTATGTAAAACTCAATTCAAAATTATACAATTTAAGAATTTATAACAAGAATAATAATGGTACCGGTTTCTGGACCGTTTCTGTTCGCAGGCAGCTCGACTCGGTTGTTTTTAACGGATATATGGGTGCAGGCGACAGCATGGCTATGCCGAACCCGCTTAGTGCAGCGGGCATAGGGCCCGCCATTATATCTGGAATTCTTTCTGCGGAAAATGCAATAAGGGCGATAGAAGAGCGAGATGTTTCAGTAAAGGGGTTATGGAAATACAATATGGACTACAATATGGCTTATGGCAACAAGATGGGTGGCATGGAGCTCTTTAGAATCTATTTGCAATCACTGAGCAACAAGAGCCTCAATTATGGTATGGAAAAATTCCTAACACCAGAAGAAGCTTCTGAAATCACCCTCGGAGGCGCTCCGAAATTATCTGCCTTGTCAAAATTGAAATTTGCCTTACGAGGGCTAGGGGACATCAAGGCTTTCAAAGGCCTAGTTTATACAGTGCAGCAAATGAAGCTAGTAGACGATCTTTACCGAAATTATCCAGAGAATCCAGACAAGTTTGGAACGTTTTCGACGGCGGTAAAAAGTGAGATAAGACATGCAAAGCAGATGTTTAGTCCGCTTACGCTTTGAGTGAGCCTCTCGCTAAAAAGTTCGAAAACAACAATCGCTTCTTGTATGAAGAATCATGGATAACTTTTTTTTAGGGATTGCAATTATACATTATGACTTTTAAGATAGACATACCTGCTTTCAAGTATGGCGCGGACATTGATAAAAAGTTTACCTGCGAGGGCGAAGATATATCTCCGGAGATAAAATGGGAAGATGAACCGGCTTCGACAAAGTCGTATATACTAACTGTCGAAGATCCAGATGCCCCAGGAGGAACATTTATCCATTGGGTAATGTATAATATCCCTTCTACCATCAAGGAAATCCCAGAGAACATTCCAAAGACTGAGACGACTCCACAGGGATTCACGCAGGGAAAAAATAGTTTTGGAAAAATTGGATATAATGGGCCATGCCCACCAAGGAGAAGCAAGCATAGATACTTCTTTTTACTCTATGCAACTTTAGTGACCGACAAGCTTCCGCCTGGACTGGCACGATCTGACCTTGAAAAGATCATTGAAGATAAGACCATCAAGAGAGTCACTTTCATGGGCCAGTTCGGAAGGTAAATTTGCCCGTTTTCCGGAATCACCGCGATTTCGGATACCACATCCACGTATACGAGGTAATGAATAGAAAAATAAGTTTTCTTTATTCATGATGTTTTCCGAAAGAAAATGTAAATTACCAATGTTATAATGGGTGGTTGAATCAGGTTGATAAAAGCAGCGATATTTGACATGGACGGCACCCTTCTTGACAGCGAGGCCGTATCATCTGCTTCCACAGATTATGCGTTCAGGACTGTTCTTGGACGGAGTCTTACCCCAGAGGAAAACGCGCAATTGATTGGACGACCGGTAAGCAAGGTACTGTCTGAATGGTACCCGGATACCGGCAACAAAATCTATGATCTGAGCAGGTCTTTTTTTCAGGAGAGAGCTCATCTAATAAGCCCCTACCCCGGTGTGAAAGACATGATTTCTAACCTGGTGGGAAAATTCAGACTTGCAGTAGTAACATCAAGTCGCAGATTGGACGCAGAGATCCTTCTAAAGAATGCTGCTTTGGATAGCTACATGGATTTTTTTATTGGACAGGAGGACACAAAATTCCAGAAGCCCGATCCTGAGCCTATTGAACTTGCGCTAAGTAAACTGGGCGTTGATGCAAATGAGGCTGTTTTCGTCGGTGACCAGCCTTACGATATTATCGCTGCTCATCAGGCAAAAGTGATTGCCATTGGTTCCACATGGGGCTCTGGGGATGCCGACACACTTGAGATGTACCACCCAGATTATATCATCAACAAACCTCAAGAACTTACAACCCTCCTCAATTTATTGCCATAGGCAATGGTAACATTTGCCAGGAAGTCCAACAAAACAAGCCCAATTTCTTCACCGTTATATCTCTGGGATAAATCTGTTGTCTATGAAGCTGGCCCCTCCGTCAACGAATATCACTGAAGCGTTGATAAATGATGCACCTTCTGTGGCGAGGAAAAGCGCAGGCCCTACAACATCCTTCACACGTGCCCAGCGATTCAGAGGAGATTTGGCGGCGCACTCTGAATAGCTCTTTTTGTCCTTTCTGAGGCGTTCTGTCATGGGCGTTTCAACTATTCCGGGAGCAATTACATTAACTCTGATGTTGTATTTTCCCATCTCAGCAGAAAATGCCCTGGCTAACTGTATTACTGCTCCTTTGGTTGCAGAATAAACCCCCTGGCCTATTTCGGTTCTCTGAGTCAAAGAGGATGCTATGAGGACAACGCTTCCTTCGTTGAATTCCTTTCCAATTTTCACAGCAATCTCCTTTAAGGCTACGAACGCACCCTTGAAGTTCAGTTCAACTGCTCTGTCAAAAGTTTCATAATCAAAATTCTCTATTCTTTGAACGGGATCGATACCTGCAACTACATAAACTGCGTCTATTTTTCCTAGTTTCTCGATCGCTGCAGAATAGAGGTTTCTAACGCTATCGACAGAGGTCAGATCACATACTTCCGTGTATATCGTTCCCTCTATTCCCTCTACGCTTAATCTTAATTTTTCTAGTGCTTTATCATTTATGTCTGCTGCCATTACTGTTCCTCCATTAGCAAGAACTCCATAGGATATACCAAGACCTATTCCGGAACCGGCACCAATTACAAGTGCTCTTATTCCATCTAAAGACAGAATATCACGCATTTCCTCAAAATTGCAGTATTCATCATTTTCTATTGACATAAATGCTTGATAGAACACGGATTAATAGTTGTTTTCTAACCAAAATTACGGTCGAAACTCATAATCATTCTGTAATTGAACCGTTCTCTCCTTCTCGGTATTTATCTCGGTTAAAAGGATCAGAAAATTGCTTTAAGGTGCAGGGCATTTCTCCTTGAATTATTATGCCGTCTATTAGAACCAATGTGGGCCCGATTTCTTTGGAAAATCCATTCATGCTTGCTTCTGGCATATTGGACGAAAACGGCTACACCATGAAAAGAATACTTGAAAATGGTGCGTCTGCGGTTGTTACTAAATCCATAGGCACAGATGAAAGGGCCGGTTATTCGACTCCAGTTATTGTAGAACTACCTTATGGCCTCATCAATGCGATTGGACTCGCAAACCCCGGAATAGATAACTTTGGCGAGGAGATAAAGATTGCACTTAAAGGAAACAGGCCGGTTATTGGAAGTATATTCGGTTCTACTCCTGAAGAATTTGTGAATCTTGCTCTTAAAATGAAAAACTATGGAGTTAATGCGATTGAACTAAACTTATCCTGCCCCCACGTAAAAGGATTCGGGTCTGAGGTCGGTTCTGACCCTGATCTTGTTGAAGAGATTATTAAGGAACTTAAGTCAAAGATAAATATACCTATCTTTTCTAAGCTTTCACCTAATGTTACTGACATTCTTTCTATAGCCAAGGCTGCAGAAAGATCGGATGCCTTGGTGATGATCAACACCGTTAGAGCGATGTCTATAGACATATATGCAAGGAAGCCCGTATTAAGCAATAAATATGGGGGCTTATCTGGTCAGGCAATAAAGAATATAGGCGTAAGATATGTGTATGAAGTCAAGAAAGAGACGGGACAACAGATAGTTGGAGTTGGAGGAATAGAAACGGCAGAGGATGCAGTAGAATATATTATGGCTGGTGCGTCTGCTCTCCAAGTAGGAACTGTGATCCATAAAAAAGGTATAGGCGTTTTTAAAGAGCTCTCGAGAGGGCTCGAGGAATTCATGAATCATGAAGGATATGAAACCGTAAGTGCAATGACAGGAGTTGCGTTATCTTGAATTTTTCAGTTATATTGAGCAAGGAGGTTGTTGCAAAGAACATAGTAACCCTGAAATTCTCCTTTGACAGACGAGTATATGCTGGACAGTTCGCCATGGTTTGGGCACCTGGCAAGGGTGAGATACCGGTTTCATTTTCACATACCGGAGATCCAAAGGGGATAACTATAAAGAATTACGGAGATATGAGTGCACCTATAGTTGCACTTAATGCCGGTGAGAGAATATTTTTCCGTGGTCCTTATGGTAATAGTTTCACAAAGCCTAAAGATGGTGATTACTTACTAATCGGAGGGGGATCTGGAATTGCAAGCCTTGCTCCACTAATATCAAAAAATGCCCACGGGATCATTTCTGCCCGATCCATGGAGGATTTATTTTTCCTCGACAAATTCGAAAAATCCAAGATCATAGCAACCACGGATGACGGATCGTTCGGAATCAAGGGAAACGCACTTGATGCACTGAGAACACTCGACTTGGAAAAATTTCAAGACATATATGTGTGTGGCCCAGAAAAAATGATGAAGGGGATATATGATTACATTAGACCAAAGAACATTGCTGCTGAATTTTCTCTGGAAAGACCAATGAAATGCGCTATAGGAGTTTGTGATTCCTGCTCGGTAAATGGGATTCAGATTTGCAAAACGGGACCAGTTTTTGGTATGGATTCTTTAAGGGATTTCACTGAATTTGGGACTACAAGGCTCCTGCTTTCAGGTAAGCGAGTGAATATTTGAATTTAACACTGGTCTTGGATTTTGCAATACCACATTTAGAGTATCCTATAATTGAGGGCAATGCCTTGTTCATTTTACATTCATGGACGAAAATTCCTTTTTCATATGAAGATAAAAGTGACCGAAAAACCTATATGTCAACCAGTTATAATATTCTGAGATCTTGAATAAAAAGCAAAAATGCTGAGGTTACCTGATGCTTCACATGTGCCTGCATACCTTGATTAGGACTATCTAACTGTGCGGAGGTTTTGTCAGCACTATTTGAAATCGGAATCGCAACATTGCTCGTGAAGAGATACCATAACAAAAACCTATGAAAATGGAGATATATGAATGCCTGAACAATCAATAGAAAGTAAATGCATTTTCCACGAAAAAGGAATGTGCCTGCTTCATGAGGGTTTCCCAACAAGATGTAGACTTTGTTTTAATTTCGCATCAGTTCATAGATTCATTTCAAAAGGGAAAATCAAACCGATTTATACATTATCTGATTATTTGGACGCAACAGGTCAGGGCAATATACTTTATCCCAAAGATGAAACAATCCAGGACACTCTCGAACTTTAGAGTGTTATGCACAGCGACTAATATGTCAGAAATTCTGCAATCGTAAAACCGATGAGGGCGAATAGAGAGAGAATTGTGAGCGCAATCTTTAGATTTGTTCTCATTCGCTGGCTTCTTGTACGTTCTATCGGAAGTTCTCCTTTTGCGTCCAGTTCGAAGAAGGTTTCAAGGGGGACAGAGAAATATGGATTTTTGACATCATTAACGTAGAACTCATTGTTGTCCTCAAAACCGAATGGGTAGATCAAAAGATACCTATGATACTTAAAATCAATTTCCGGATAAGGACTCCCGCTCGAGAGGTCTTCGAGCCAGTAATTGAATACGCGAGGATCAAATTTAAAGTCTGCATGATATGTAGAATACGGATTTTTAAGCATTTCAGAGATTTCATCATCAGTGTATTTGAACTGCATAACAACCACCTCCAAATACATGTAAATATAGTACAAGCGATTATTTATGTAATTACCCTAATATGTTACTCAGATTCTATCGTGGTTTATTGCTGTTGTAAAAAGGCCTAACAAAACTGATTCCTCTTTTAAGCCTGGACGTAAATATTCCGATGAACATTATTATTACACCCAGTACTGAAAGCAACTCCGGGAGAGATTTTGTGACGAAAACTCCGATAACCATGGTAAGAGCAGGGACGCTGAACGAAAGAACCGTGATTCGATTCACCTTGCTCATCCTAATCATATAATTCCACATAAGAAAAGTTACGACGCCTCCGAGAATGGAGAGCCAGAGAAGGTCTATTACGAAGTCTCCTGTTGGAACTAACCTAAAATCCAAAGGGCTCAAAGAAAGCATGATGACTGCGCCAATGAGGAATTGAGATGCATTCAACGCTATGGGGTCCTGGGACTTCATCTTCCTGTACATTACGGTATACGAAGCCCAGAATACTGCATTGCCCACTGTCAATAGTATACCGACAAGATCGAAACCGCCTAAAAGTGGCAAACTGTAAATAATAACACCGAAAAAACCAATTGATGTTCCAATAATCTCAAGACGTGTTGGTTTTTCCCTGATTAGCATAAACGCTATTGGGAGAGAGAAGAGTGGCATAGAATAACTTAGGACCGCTGATTCTGATGGAGAAACCAGAGTGAGACCATATGCCCACAGGATCGTGCTTGATGTGGTGAGAAGAGAAAATATGATTATATCCCTGTTAAAAACAAGCTTTCGTGAAATACCAAGGAGAATAACACCACCTATTAAGAACCTCAATCCCATGTATACTAAAGGAGATGAAAAGAGAAGCCCGTTTTTAGCGAAATAATAGCTCAGGGCCGTAAATACCACATATGGCAACAGGTATTTTAGTTCCTTCAATGGGAGGGTAAACTGAATTCGCTTAAAGATATATTTGAGATATGGGCGGCATCCCTTTGATGAACTGCGCGTGAATTTATATTCTGGTCAATCTG
>JAJYVJ010000048.1 GCA_021792045.1 Thermoplasmata archaeon
GGTACGGCGCCAGACTTGAGATCTGGTTCCCTTGTGGATCGGGAGTTCGAATCTCTCCCTCGGCGTCAATATAAGTGTTCGAATCCTACACACCCAGAAAGGAAAGATCTTTCCGGGAGTTTATATATCGTCGATATGGATTTAATAATATATTCTTATTTGAATAAATAAAACACAGGTCCACCAGGGGGAAGTATCTGGTATACGACTTCATCCATGACACGGTGCTGCCCTTTGATCTGAGGCATTTCAAGATGCTGTCGGAGGGCCAGATACTTTCAGTATTCTGGAAGTGGCAGAGGATATCTAACCATTTTAGTACACAATAAAGAAGAATTCTGTGTCTAAACTTTCAAACAAACTGAAACATTAATAACATGATCGCCTTTTTTCATTAGTGTCCTTATACAATGATTTGCCAGGGATAATTACATTTATGGCACCATTAGTTCCATATTTGATACTCTTTTATGAATGATATTTATCAGTCGGTTTCGGAGTCAGAAAGAGGATGCTAACATTGATTGCTGTATTCGATGAAGATTTCAGGAATTTTATGGACTCATTGAAACCTAAGACTTCAAGAATAATTTCCCTCATCCTTATTGTAGCTGCTATTATTTACTTGATTCTTGCAATTTTCCTTATAAATTTCGAGTACGGATTCACTGGAAATATTTATGAAGACCTTCAACTATATTTTCTGTTCATACCCTTAGGCTTTTTCATAACGTTTGTAATATTGAGACATATTGCTTCTTGGTACGTCAGGAAAAGTGGCGCCAATGAGAAACTGGACTTCTCTATGGCTTACACTGCATCAGAGTTTATCCCTTGGTTTTTCTTGTTTATTGTCGTCTTTCTTCTGGGCTCATTCCTGTCTCTTTCATTTTACCAGGAACCTTTTCGTGCCGGTCTAAACATCTTCATTATTATTGCATCCCAAATGCTTCCCTATATGATTCTCTATGTAATTTTGTGGGTTCTTATCCTATCGGTTGGGCGAAACACTCTTGAACGCTTGTATGCGTTAAGATTTAAGGGTCTATTACCCAGATTGAATCTAATAGTGAGCCTAGGTAGAGGAATTCAACCGATAGAAGTCTCAGGAACTTTGAATTCGATAGGGAGGTTTCTTGTCTTAAAACGAGATAAGGACGAATATATGCAACAGATACCGTGGCGTTCCATAGCTTCTTTAGCTGTTCTACCTAAAGCAAGGCCGGAGAACTCAAGGTTGAGTAAACATAAATGAATTTATAGTATAACAGACATGGATTCTTCCTGACAAGCAATCCACTTCAACACACAGAATTTGACAAAGGATTAGCTGCCCATTCTAGCCTGGAATCTCGACCTTATTTGAATCGGATCACTCACTATTCCACGCTGTTGCAGTCCTAGTACTACTTCATTGTATACTGGTGCGGTGTTATCTGGATCGGAGAGAGTGAAAACTAACGCAAACTTGACCGATTTTCCATTTAGGTCAAAATTGCTTCTTAGCAATAATTTGACTTCAATTTCCCATTCATCAGCCTTGACTCTTTTCAAATCTTTTTCGTACCTTTTGATAGGCTTCCATTTGTACCCGTTTTTTACCAACTCACTTTCATAATAGTCTATAGGGTCGAAATCAGTCGGATACTCAGTTACTCTTCTGGTCCACCTACCTGAGATTGAATTAAGTGACCGAAGTGAAGCGGAAACGTTACCCCTGATGTATTCTGAGCCAAAATCTGAATCAAGGGGTGCTTTTGCAACAAGAGTCATTCTAACTTTTCCTCTACAGTTCCCATTTTTATCGATGAGTGATTTTGGCCAGTCAAATTTATAGCTAATTGTATGACCGCTTCTTATTTCATGGTCGAAGACTAAAGTGACAGATGAACTGTCGCAAGTCAGAAACTCTCTGACTCCAGCTGGTTTTCCAAACCCTATATAATGAAATGCTTTAGCTACATTACTAAGCTTGTTGGGCGGGTAACTATTATGAACAATTAATGCGCGCAACAGGGATTCCGACGCCGAATCATCCAAGGTTTTATGTAATATAGAAAGAGACCTCGCTACCAATGGTACAGAGTAACTGGTTCCGACTCCCTCGATTATATCTCCTGCTTCATTGAAAGATCTTACACCTTGATTTGTCATGTCAAGCCCTCTTCCGTTGTTAGACAGATTGCCACTATAATGAACCAGTTCAGGTTTTATTATATAAGCAGGACCAGGCCCTCTGCATGAGTAGCTGGCTGGCTGGTCCCTTTTGACAATGCTATCAGGTAGTTCGCTAAATGCTATAGCTCCGACAGTCAGTGCCCGTACAGAATCTCCAGGTATCTGAAGTCTATCTGCCTCGCCAATCACAGATTGTGGAGGCCAGCTCCTTTGGTTGGGGTCTTCGTAATTTCCGGCTGGCACAACAAAAATGACGTTATACTCATCCTGCAACTCGTCTAGGAAAACCGAAAGAGACGAAAAGGATTCATCGTCTATCGCTCCACTAAGTCCTAAGCTCATGTTCCATATTTTGCTTCTATACATTTTCAGCATTTTTGGAACACTTTCACTTAACCTTTGAATAATGTCGTCTTCGTATATTTTCTCTTTGAGCGGGTTGGGTAAAACATGAATGTCAAGTAATTGTATCTGTTCAAAATCTTCACAAATGTTATCGTTTAGTTTGTCAGCCATGCAAACCAATCCAGCTACAAATGTGCCATGCTCCCTGTTCTCGTATGCAACAGGCACGTAGGGATCTACCCCCACTATCCACGGCGAAAGGTATGGATTACTTTTGGATATGCCACTATCAACAACCGCTACAATAGGGTATTCTCTTTCAGGAACTGGAACTGGGAACGTGGATGTTACCCTGTTTGGCAGTGAGTTTTTTGGAAATATGACTTTAAAGGCTGGAAAGAAAGAGACAGCTCTAACTGACGGGTGTGATATAACCTTACTAATTTGTTCGGTGTTGGCTCCAGTGATTCTCCAGATGCTAAAGCCCTTCATATGCGATAGGTTTTCCGTTTGCAGGTCAAGACTTTTGGTTAGTTTCTGAAAGCTTTCAATAACCTGTGAATTGACATCTTCTTTGTGATGGTTAAAAAGTGTGACCTTAAAGTAGGTGACGTCTCCCCTTCTCGCTCTTTTGGTCAAATCGTCAATAGAAAGCCCAAGCAATTTATCTGTAGGGCCATATACTGACAGGTTTTCAAGTGCACTTACATTCGCTTTTTGATCGTGGTTATACGGTTCAGCTATCTTCAATTTTAGTTGTTTTAACCCATTACTTGTCGATCCAAGCAAGAGTTCTCCAAAATCAGCTGCTCCAATAATTGGGCACGTCTGAGAATTGAGAATTGCAGTTGGCCTATGACTTTTTGCAAGAGCTTTATCTCGAAGCTTTGCTTTTATGATAGAGGGGACTTCAGGATATTTGTCGAATGAGTCTTTAAGGTCTTTCACTATGCTGTCAATATCTCCTCCCAATCTTTGTTGTAGTTTTTTGAATTCCTCCTCATTGTCTACAAAAATAGTTTTCTCTGATCGTCCTCTTTGCTCATTTTTATGAACAAATTTTGAATCTTGTTTTATGGATCTAATTGGCAGCTTGTTGTTGGCATCATCAGGCAATTTTATCCCCTCCTTTTCGAATCTCCTGTGATAATTTACCCGATGATATTCCACTTAATCTTGCCAAAGTTCTATAGGTGAACGTTTTCTTGTCAAGCTTTCGCAATCTACTGGCTAAATCTAGCTTGAACTGAAATATCCCAATGTCATCGACATTCTGATCAGTCCCTCTTTTGTACTTTATATAGTAATTGAAAACATTCTTGAATTCAAGCGTTTCCTTGTCATCCACAATGAGATAAGTTCTAATCTGATTACAAAAAGTTTCAATGTCGCTGCCACTTTGGCCCTCAGTTAATATAACTAACAGTTTCAGAATTTCAGGCGGCGGTGTAATTCCCCCTAAGAATCTCTTAATCATATTTTCTCTCATCAATTGATCCGGAATTTTGGTCTGTATCTTATAGTCAAATCTTCTCCAGATTGCGGGATCCAACAGATGTTTGTGATTAGTAGCTGCTATCACAGGAATTTCGGAATCCATAGAATCAATATTTTGTAATAATGCATTTACGACGCGTTTGAGTTCACCAAGTTCATTCGTATCATCACGCATTTTTGCTATTGCATCGAATTCATCTAAAAATAATATGCATGGCGTTCTGTTTACAAAGTCAAACAGCATTCTAATATTCTTTGAGGTACTTCCTAGGTATGATGATATGATTCCGTCTAACCTAACAACAACCAGAGGTAGATTCGTTACAGAAGCAATGTATCTGGCTATTTGAGTCTTTCCCGTTCCAGGTTCTCCGTATAGCAACATTGTTCTGTGGGTTCTTATACCTTTTTTCGCAAACAGATCAGCATTACTCAATAAAAAAATAAACTCGTCGATTCTAGATTTCAGATTTTCATCTACTGAAAGAAAAATAGACCCCTCATCATATTTTTTAAACTCTGCAAGAGGTAGTCTAGATTCAGAGTCAACTGGCAACTTAAGTAGACTACTAAACTCTTTGGATTTCATTGGCTCATTTTTTGAGCTCTTGTTGATAACACTCTTAAGTCTTTTTGCGGTCTTTACATCACCTGTAGCTTCCACCTTAGAGATCAAAAGCTGGCTGTAGTTATAGACTTTGGTCACGTCCTGATTGAGCCCACCTTCAATTAATTTCATAATCTCAGCAACGTTCTCCAAAGTTATACCCCCCATAGGCGTGAACAAACTGTTAGTTTTGTGAACATATAAACTGAACAGTGAACAGATATTAAAATTTTTTTATACAAAATTAGTTATATTGTGAACATTGGAATGAAATCTCGCTAAATTACTCATAAAGATAGACTACATAATGATGAAGTCATAGATTACAACCGGTATCTAACTGAAAATGGACCTACGTTTGAAGCTTTAAGTGACTTTGAGGCAGTCATGTCGAAATAGGTCACCAAATTACTCCAAGGGGGTCCCAGATAAGGTATTTCGACAGGAAGATGTTGGAAGGAGAGACTTTATGCAGAGGACGAAAAGGAGGTCGGCAAAGATACCCCAGATTACGATGACATTATGGTAAATTCAGGTCACAATGGATCCGTTAACCCAAAACGTTAACACTCATTATGCAGGCCTGCAGCCATGACGATTACCTTTATTTTCCTCATTGCGACTATTCAAACAATGGTTAATAAAATAGACGTGGATGAGAAGCTAAAGCTGATTGGCCTGGGAGGATGCTGGCATGCCGGAGATTCCGGGAGGTCATATGACACCTATGAATCCCTACGGAGGCACGAGACAGGACCTTACAGGTATCTATGCGGCAGGGATGCGAAGATAGAGGATCCCAGAAAGTATGAATTTTTCAACGAGGAGACCGGCAAGGGTTACATCATGCCCGGAGGCTGCTGGTTCTCTCCATCCGGCAACAGGGCATATGACAGCCTGGATGAGTGCAGCAGGTCACATGATGACTGCAAGTGCACATGCACCGATGATTACGACAAGGCGTTCAGGATCCAGGGAGAGATACCAAACCTGAAATCAAAAGCGGCGAAGGAGAGGAGGAGGGACAGTAAGGGCCACTTCATCTAGGCCTATCCACAGACATGTTGTGGCATTCCACAAATTCTTAGTATTTTCAATGATTCCTGCCACAAATCCACAAATTCTGGTGCCCTTTCCTATTATTAATTATACATGAATTCACCGGATGGAATCCGGGGGTTCCTGAATTCCAGTTAGGGATATGAATGGTTTCATTACCCTTAATAATCGCCTCCCCAATGTATAGCAATGAAGTACAATCGGCAGCTACTGCCCTCAATCCTCAGCTCCGGAATCGCCATCTTGATAAAAAGGCTGAACGGGTAGCGTTTAAAGTAGGGCCTCTTCACCATTCCTATTATCCTGGCTTGAAACCCAGGAGTGTTTCACAATGCCTGCAGGATACCGGTATTGCCTTGTTCCCCATAGTGAAATATGACGGGATTCTGGTATCCTCCTCCAGTACGTAGTCTTCTGGGCTAAGTTTCTTTCCGCATTTAGGGCATTTTGCCATGACAACCGAACCTGCTTGAATTTATAAATTTCACTCTCGTTATCGTTCTGTCTTCGGGATATCCACGATCCATGGGACCTTGATTAGTGTCTCGTTCTCCATTACCTTGCAGCTTGCATAAAACATGGTGTGGATAGGTTTCATTTTCTTTGTTATTGCCTTGCACAGGTGAGTTACGCTGCTCCGGTCCAGTGATGTGAACCCGGTTGAGAGCTTCCGGTAGGCTTCCCTGGAACTGGCAAGCTCTGCCGTAATGCTGTCTATTTTACCCTGGTATTCACCGGATATCTCGCTTTTCAGCTTGTCGTTCTCCTTTATGAGTTTCTCCATGCTCTTGTATTCACCCATCTTCAGCTCGATCCGGTATTTTTCGCCGTTTATGTTCTCGAGTTCCTCCTCTGCTTTCCTGACTTCATCCCTGTAATAGGCATCGCCCTTCTTGAGATCGGAGATCTCTCGGTTCAGCTTCTTTATCTGGTCATTGAGGCCACTGGTAATGAGCTGCTTCTTTTCCTCCAGTTTCACGATATCGGATTCTAACTTCACTTTCCGGGACAGGAGGCCTGAGTCTCCAAAGATCCCGTCGCTGATTTCGGCGTCATGTTCCAGCGCTTTCCTTACCGTCGTAGAATACTCCGGATGGTTTACGTTTGCAAGGTCCCTTATGAAAGCCGCAAGCGATTGGACCTTTGGATCCTCCTGGTTAAAGTCGGTGGTGAGGCGATGGTAATAAAACTGCAGTATCCTTAGGTCCTTCTCGTTGTCCTCAAGGATCCTGACGAAACTCATTAACTCCTCCTTCCTCGGCAGTTCGTCAGAATAGTACCAGTCCGGGAGGATGTCTCTCTGCATCCTGGCAGTTATGGCATCCTGCAAAAGTTTTGAAACGTTCACGCCATTCCTTTCAAGGTATTCTTTCAGGTCATTGGGTAATGAAACCGTTGTTCTGCTGAAGTTAGACATATGATGCATAACTTACGAAGAGGGAAATAAGGGTAATGCATAACAAAGAAAGTCTGGAAAAACAAAGGGTCGTTATGCAGCGCATGGCATGGGTGCATAACTTTTGCAGATAATGAAAGTGAGGTCAAAGGGCTCCGATCTCATGAGAGAGGGGTATAGGGGTACGGGTCTTAAGACCGGTTATGTAGAGATAACCGGAAGTATTACTGCTGATTTAAATAACCTAAAGGAAGATCTTCCAGGACAAAAACCACAGGATCCCAGCGTCCACGAGGATGAAGCCATGGCTGCAGCAGAAGATCTTACAGCAATTTAGATATATAAAACTGGATTACTTCGTTGAGAATGACAGTAGAACAGAAAGACCTGTTTAACACAGAAGTGATAAAGCAATACTATGTCTCTGTGTTTCCCCTATCGTATAAATACAAATTCACCAAGTCCTCCGTAATAAAGAGTGTTTTAGGAGACGTGACTATACTGAAACTGAGGAAGCTGGTTTTCTACCAGTATGATTTTGATAATGAAGAGAGCATATGGCGATTTGATAAAAAGTGCATAGACTGGAAGTTAAAAAGCCAAAGTTATGAAGGAATATTATCAGAGTCTTACCAGAATGCTATTGATAACATTTACGAAATTAGGATTTTTTCCAGAACGAACTATAGACTTGGATACAAGTATATTATCTTAGAGTTCTGCATCTCTCCATCGAAAAATAGCACTGAAGTTTTCTCGAAAATAGAACCTGACCTAGACTCTATGCAAACTAAATTTTTTTATCGTTCAATTCGGAAAAGGCTTGGAATCCGTAGGGATTCAAAAGAATTCGCAAGATTTAATTTCACATATATCGCCACCAGGACTGATTTGTCTATGACTGAGGCCTATTTACAAATAAGATACGGTAATCAACATTCAAGCAGCCGCCTTCCTAAGGGCATTTTTAGTCATGGAGATCAAGAGGCTCTTGAGAAAGCGACACCCGTTGAGAGATATCTCAAATCACTCCTAGTTTCAAAAAGAAACACATGGATTTTGGGCATGAATTTTTCGAAAAAATATGGACCGAACCTGGTTCTAGCAGGATCGCAAAAGGACGGATATGCAGAGGAATTGAATCCGTACAAAATTCGGCTGTGCGGGCTCTTCAATAAGAATGTTGAGTTGACAGAACTGCATTATCCCTTCAGTATCTTTGAAACTAACAAAGGTAACGAAAGGAGTTACTTCGGTGATAAGCCGTACTTGGAGAGTTTGTTCGATTCGCTTCTGACTATAAACTTAGATGGAGCGACTCTTTCAGGGGGGCTTATGTCAGAAATTATGGAGCTACACGAGCAGATCGATAAAATTAGCAACAGCCTCACAAATTATGGAAAATGGACCGAAAGAAAAATACTCAGACTGCATTCTAAGATTCTTAACCTCACAATAAGAGCCTATGAATACAAAAGCAGAATTCAGGCATTTCAAACGGATATATCAAAAAAATACCCAAAGCAAAGTAAGTTTGAAGTCAAGGTTCCAGCGGATCTTTTCCCTTATTTTGATTATCAGGATGATGTTCTTGCTTCATTGTGGTGGTCTCCGGATGAAAACCTTGATCTTGGCTATGTTAAAATAGAGGAAGTTAAACCCATTCTCAAAGAAACTTTCGTTCCAAAAGGAGAGAATTCTCTATTTACAACTCAGTTTATTGGACATACTAAGAAGGATTTGGATTCTGCTTCAAAGGAGGCCGAAAAAGCTATCGAGAAACTAACTGATATGAACAAACGATTTGAACCTGTCGTCACCGCAATACATAGCAAGCGACTGCTTTGGTGGACTCTCGTTGTCTCCGGTGCAACTATTGCCTTGGCACTACTCAGCCTGTTTCAGATATTTAGTCGGTTTTAGGCAGCGTTCTCAACTCCTTCTAGTTGTTCTCTGAGAATCACCTTCCTCATTCAGTGTTTTCCCAAGTATTTGCAATTCCCTTTATATGACATTATTTACAAAGTCGGTAGAGATCTTTCCAATGCGCACGATATGGTCATAAAGCTTTTTCGGTTCTTCCCACTTTCGTGTGGGTAATTTTATCTAATATTTAGATATATTATTTCATGGATGAATGCCAGATCTATTCAACACTGCTTGAACTTAAATTACCCTGGAAGGTTGAGAAGGTTTCTCTGGATCCTGAGAAAAAGATCGTTGAGATATACATAGCACACGAGAAGGGCTCAAGGCTTCCGTGTCCGGTATGCAGGAAAGAATGCATGGTTTATGATCACCTCAGGGAGCGTGTATGGAGGGATCTGGACAGCATTGAATTCATGACATTCATTCATGCATCACCTCCAAGGATATCCTGCCCCGAACATGGCATCCTCGAAACAGTCATGCCATGGACAGAGAAGAGATCCAGGTTCACGGTGAGATTCGAAACCAGATCCATAAGGATGCTCCAGAATATTGACACATTCAACTTCACGGAGATCATGAAATTATCATGGAACCAGGCATGGAACATCATTGAAAGGGCGGTGACGAGGGGGAGGGAGAGGAAGAGCGGCCACCCACCAGTTATAGGCATTGACGAGAAATCATACAGGAAGGGGCACAAATACGTCACACTTGTCTATGACATGATCAACAATGGTGTGGATTACGTCGCATACGACAGGAAGAAGAAATCACTGGATGAGTATTACAATACCCTGTCCCATGAACAGCTTTCCTCCATTACCGCGGTCTCAATGGACATGTGGGATCCGTTCATGTCATCGACCATGGAACATGTTCCTGATGCCGGAACGAAGATCGTCTTTGACAGGTTCCACGTCATGAAGCACGTGAACGAGGCGGTTGATTCCACGCGCAAGAAAGAGAACCGCATGTTTATGGAGAAAGGGGTGGCTGATCTCAAGGGAACCAGATACATATGGCTCTACTCATCCGAGAATTTGCCTGAGAAATACAGGGAAAGATACAATGAGTTGAAGAAATCCGATCTCCTGACGGGAAAGGCCTATTCCATGAAGGAGAATATCCGGGATTTATGGACAGCACCATCCATGGATGACGCCATGAAATACTGGAACAGCTGGTATTCATGGGTCATGCATTCCTCCATAGATGCAATGAAGGATGTTGCAAGGATGATAAAGGTCCATCTGGAAAAGATAATGAACTACTTCGTCCACAGAATAACCAATGCCAGGGCTGAAGGGATCAATTCAAAGATCGCATTGATAGAGAAGATGGCATACGGATACAGGAACAAGGAGCACCTGAAGACTGCCATATATTTCAGGTGCGGTAACCTGCAGCTTTATCCATGAACCCACATGAAAGTCCGATGACCCGCTTTTTCTTAATGTTTAAGACAGGCATGATTGTCATTACTATTATATGTTAGAACTATAAGCAACTCTGTAGATTTTCACAAGTGGTTCGATCCAGTGCAAGGAGTGATAACATTTCTCAGTGGGACTGGAGATACAATTAGAAGGCCATGAATAATATTCATATCTTGTATAAAATAGTGAATCTTATGTTTTCTTGACTCGCCTAAATTATGCTGATAAATGCCAATAAGGCTGACCTCGGAGTCAGTGGTTGGAATAAGCATTGAAATGTTAAATTCTTTCATACTCAAAGAGTCTGTTTGTGCATTTCCCCTTTCATTTTGTCTATCTTGTCCAGGAATCTTTCTCTCTTCTCCGGAGACTTCATTATTTTTTCCAGCAGGGGCCCAAGGATTATGTACCTCTCCTCCACTGGTATGCTGTTGATCAGTTCCATGGTGAATGCATCTATAACTCCTGAATCAAAGACCTCCTTCTCGATCTTCGTGGCTCCTCTCCGTATCATTTCCTCCGTCACGGCGGTGTCGAGGAGCATGCCGCACTTCCAGCAGAACCTGGCCATGGTATCATTCGGCTCATTGCACCTGGGACATGCCTTGGGTCTGGCCTCCGTCATGGCATCATTATCCTGGACCTCTATGCCGTATGCCTTCAGGATGGCATTATCCTGTTCCTTGCCGGAGAGATGAACATAGGTCCTGGTCTGCCTGGATCCGAGGATCCATCCCATCTGGTTCTCAAGAGGGGCATTGCCTATGGCCTTGCCTGCCAGTATTGTGGCGCGCGTGTGCCTGAACAGGTGAGGATATATTCTCCTCCTGATACCTGCCCTTTCCGCAGTCCGTTTCAGTACCATTCTGATGTCGTCATAAGTCATGGGCCTTCCCGTCAGCTTCCTGGAGATGTTCACAAAGACTATTGAATCCGGATCATTTCTCCTGGGATGATCGCTTATCCAGGCCTTCAGGTGGGCTATGCTGTTGCCAACGATCCTGACGTTCCTGAATCCGGTCTTTCCCGTTACCCTGATCACGGCTCCGTAGCTGTCAAAGGTGACATCAGATATCCTCAGCGTGGCAATCTCTCCAACCCTGCACCCGGAATCGTAGAGCAGGGAGACAAGGGCACGGTCCCTTGTGGAATTGCATGCCTCCAGCAGCCTCTCCATCTCACCGGCAGATATCATCTGGTCAGGCTTTATGTGGGTATCTGGCCTCCTGTTTACCTTGACGTCCTGGAAGATCTCCTCAAAGCGATCCTTCGGCAGGGTCCTGCGGTAGAATTTCTTCAGCATGGTAAAGTAGGTTGCAACGGTCCACTGCCTGTAGCCGTCAGCAAGCTTCATCCTCACCGTCCTTATGTCATTCCTGGTGGGATTGACAAACCCCTCCGGGATCCATCTTGCGACAACCCGGAGGCGCTGCATGTAGTTTATCCTCCTTATCTCGGAAATATTCTCGAGCTGCAGGTCGTCAACGAAGGTCAGTATGGCGTCCATGGCCTCATTTGGTATTTTCTCCCTGGAAAGCATCTTCTTTTCATAGTCTAAAGTGATCTTGAGAAATCCCATTGGTGCCAAATCCTCAAATCGGTTTATAAGGGTAAGGATTTGAACATTTAGACCCGCTCTCTCCCTCGGCGCCATATTATAATTGCTTGAGAATTCCGGTCGTTTTTTTCCAGGTACAACTTACATCTTAGGCAATCTATTTGAACTAAGATGCCCATGACTAGAACAGCATTGTTTTTAAAATGGAGATGAAGATTT
>JAJYVJ010000049.1:0-8926 GCA_021792045.1 Thermoplasmata archaeon
TAGCCTTATTGCCTGGGTATTCCGGTCTTGAAATAGATGAAACTCTGGAGAAGAATCTAAATCCTTACTCTACGGGACTTGAAAGATTGAAGTTTTTATCCATTGTTATGATTCTTAACATATTAATAGGTCTCATCTACATTTTCTTTAGGACAGATGTATTCGAAATTTACTTGGTGGTTTTGAGTCTTTTGTCACTTGTTCTGATGTTCGTCACCTTTTCAAGTATTAAAAATATAGACGAGAGGTATGCAGTAGGACTAACAGGTGTGAAATGTTTGATTGGAAGCATCCTGCTTTTTCTTGTTGGTCTTCTTGGGATCATGTTCGGCCTGATAATTTTCGGGTTCATATTCTTAGCACTTGGTATTTTATTGGTGATAGGCGGGACTATTTGTATTGGTATTTCAATACATAGGATAGGTTTAGATCTCAAGAGCTCATACTTCGTAGTTGGTTCCATAATGACCATAGTTCCAGTTCTAGATTTTTTTGGATGGATACTCGTATTTGTAGGAACTAAGCAAAGTAAAATGCACAGCACTTAAAATTACATGCTCACTCGCTTTCCTTACTATTGCAAGCTAGATATGCTAATGGCAACATCCGAAACGTTCACGATACCTACGTTAATTGACAGAGCCGGAATATTGACTCCAGCTTTTGTTTTTAGGAGTTTAAAATATAAATGAGATTTTAATAACTTTTTCACATTGTATGTAACTAATTTTGCTCGCACTTTCTGTTTTCAAAGTGCGTGTTTAATTTACTATGAATCAAGAATATTACTACAAATGTATATAAAATTAAACATCTTGAAAAATAGTATTTTTATGAAGAGATGCGAGGGATGGGATTTGAACCCACGAACCCCTACGGGACAGAATCTTAAGTCCTGCACAGTTGGCCAGGCTTTGTTACCCTCGCAGTCTATCGGTTTATAGCTGGGTCATATATTAAAAATACTGAAATTCTAAGATGGATAATGGTGTGTTTTGTTTGATGAATTGAATCTCTATGAATCGCATTAATGGTAATGCAAATTTTCTCATAGTAAATATATAATTAGCAAAAGTTATAGTTATTCATTCAAGTATATGCTATGCCATCAATAATGAAAGCAGAAGAACTCTCAAATCTGTTGCGAATATTCAACAAAACACTTCATATTCGTGTCAAGGATGGAAGAGTAATAATTCGAAAAGAAATATTTATGTATTTTAGCAAAGTATCGCAGTGTATGCAGAATTTGGAGTCTTATAAGCTATCCGAAAGGAAGAGTGAGAGATGGACTAAAATCTCTGTATCAAATGAAAGAGGTACTGTCAATGAAGCAGAGCTCCCAGATTTATTTGTCGGAGAATGTCATAATGATGTCACAACACATTAAAGATGAATTTGTAAGACTTACGGTCTGCGTGACAAATTTTGCACCACCATTAAAGATCTGGAATCATCAGGATTTTTGTTAGAAGTTTATGTAAATTGATATCCCTCCTTGTGCAATTGTATCCTCACGTCAAAACCTTATTAGGTAAAGAACATTACCATACGTATGATGCCTGGCATGATCCCCCCCGGGGGCGAACTTGTTGAATTCGAACTAGAAGAGGAACCGAAATGGATAACTGTAAAGCTCAAAGACGGATCTGTTATTCAAATAAAGATGGAGATAGTTGCAATTCTCAGAAATGGTAACGACCAGAATACCGGATTGCCTCTGTACATGGTTCAGGCTACAAACATAATAAGAATGATGAAAGTACCAAAAGAGCTGATTAAAAAAGGTTCCACAGTTGACGATAATAAGAGTCAACCTCTCTATAGATAATCACAGGGAATGCTTTTATCCCGGATATAATACTGCTTTGTGGACGAAATAGACTGGTCTATTGTAAATATTCTGAAAGAGAATTCAAGAACAACAAATTCTAACATCGGCAGAAAACTTAATATTTCTGAGGGAACAGTGCGAAAAAGAATCAAGAATATGCTTAAGTCGGGTGTTATTAAGAAATTTACAGTTGTCGTTAAAAATAATGGGGTTGAGGGAATGATATTGCTCACCGTAGACTCAAAGAAAGCAAAGCACGTTAACGATATAATTACCAAAAAATTTGACGAAGTCTACGAATTCACCGGTAAATACGATATAGCTCTTCAGGTGAACTGCAGTTCCCTAGTCGAACTTAACAACATAGTTGATGAACTTCGTTCAATCGACGGCATAAGGGAGACGAACACATTGGTACGTCTTCATTAAAGCAGTTACTGTGCATTTAGAAAATAGCGGAATGGAGAGACCAATAGTCGGTTCCATACGACTCTGAATGTATATTTCAGATATAGTTTTGGTTGAGATCCATTTATGATTTCTTGAGTTCAGAGCAATAACTGCGTATTCATCATAATCAGAAACATTCAACGGCGAAAGGTTAAATATCTTTTGATAATCGCAGAGAGAGGTATTTACATGGCTGACGAAAACATAATCTACGTGGGTAAAAAACCAACAATGAATTACGTGCTTGCCGTTGTGACGCAGTTCAATAATAACGCGAATAGAATTACAATAAAGGCCAGAGGAAAAGCAATTAGTAAGGCAGTAGATATAGCGGAAATAACGAAACGCAAATTTTTGCAGAGTGTTACTTACGAAAAAATAACCCTAAATACTGAGACACTCGAGGGGGAAAGAGGGACATCGAACGTTTCTTCAATAGAAATAACATTAGCTAAATAATTAGGTAGGTAAGCATTTTCTATAAACCTACTTCTCTTTGTTATGACTATTTTGGCGCGTCTCATTATGAATTCATTAATATTAAATCAATCATTGCAATAAGGAGCATATGACTGACTTTCAGGAATGGCAATCCGGCTTACATGGTATTGTATCTGAAATAAATAAGCGGTTGTTTGAAAGTATAGATACTGTCCAAAAGGATCTTAGCAGGATGGCGAAGTATACGATCGAAGCGGGTGGAAAACGCTTTAGACCACTGCTTACAGTTCTTGCATATGAAATTAGCTGCGATAAACCATTCGAGGATATTCTTGACTTAGCTGTCGGTTATGAACTTATTCACACGGCGAGCCTTGTTCATGATGATATCATTGACGCCGCGAATTCGAGGCGGGGTAAACCATCTTTGAATGCTGTTGACGGTATAAACAATGCTATAGTTGTAGGAGATTACCTGTTTGCCAAAGCGTATGAACTGGGTTCCCGTTATGGCCCAGAAGTTTCCAGAATAATGGCCGATGGATCCACTCATCTGGCGGAAGGGCAGATAACGGAAGCTATGAATCTTGGTAATCTGGAGATAAGTGAAGATACTTACTTTGATATTATTAGCAATAAAACCGCTAAATTCTTTGAGGCATGTGCTCTCGGTGCAACAACCGCTGCAAATGCATCTGAATCAATAGCTCTTAATCTGAAAGATTTCGCATATAATCTTGGGATGGCTTTTCAGGTGACCGATGATATACTGGATGTTGTAGGGGATACCAAGAAGATCGGAAAACCGACATTTACGGACTTCAGGCATAATGCCATAACTCTGCCTCTCATTCATGCTATTAGTAAATCTGGTGATGATTTTAAGGTGGAACTAAGGCACGCAGAGGAAACTAACGATCCTACATCAGAAAATAGAATACGGGAAAAGATAATTGAGACAGGTTCAATAGATTATTCATTCTCTGTTGCAAAGAAATTCACGAATAAGGCGCTAAATGCACTTAAGGATACTGGCAAATCTCCAGACCTCGCTCTTCTAGTTGAGCTAGGCATGTCTGTCATGGAAAGGATAGACGAGATGCAGTAAAAACTGAGGAAGTGTAATCCCTAGAGTAAAAAATAAATCGGTCACAGCGCTGACAGGATTCATGGTCAGTGAAAATTTTCTTAGGCTAAAAGAAAGTGTTTTTGATGAGCTTGGAATAAAAAAATCAAATTCCGGAATATTCGTTAGTAAATGGATTCCATTGGAGGATCATGAAACAATAGAATCAAGAAGCCCTATTAATGGTGAAGTCCTTTCTACGGTTTCGGTAGCCAACCGAAAAGATTACGATCAGATGATGTCTTTTTCAGAAAAAGTGTTCGATGAATGGCGTGAAATACCCGCTCCCAAAAGGGGCGAAATTATTATGTCTGTTGGAAAGGCGATTCAGAATAAAAAGAAAGCACTTGGCGCCATGGTTACCTTGGAAGCGGGCAAGATAAGGTCAGAAGGCGAGGGGGAGATCCAAGAGATGATTGACGTGTCTTATTTTGCTACAGGAATATCAAGGCAGTTATATGGTCTTACCATGGCAAGTGAGCGCCCTGATCACATGCTGTTTGAGCAATGGAATCCACTTGGAACGGTGGGCGTGATTTCCTCGTTCAACTTTCCAGCATCAGTATGGTCCTGGAATGCTTTCATAGCCGCCGTTGCAGGAGACAATGTCGTTTGGAAACCCTCCTCAAAGGCATGTCTTACTGCTATAGCAGTTATGCGTGTCGTATCAGAAGCACTTTCTGATGCTGGTTCACCACCCATTTTCTCTTTACTGGTGAGCAGAGGATCCGATGGCGGGGAATGGATATCCAGAGATCCGAGAATCCCATTGGTATCATTCACCGGCTCCACCGAGGTTGGGCGGAATCTTTACGGTAAGGTTGCATCTAGATTGGGGAGGGTCATTCTTGAACTGGGGGGAAACAACGGTGTGATAGTCTCTGAAAAATGCGACCTTGATCTGGCCATCAAGGGAATATCTTTTGGATCCTTAGGAACAGCTGGGCAAAGATGCACTACAACCCGGAGAGCCATAGTTCATGAAAAAATTTACGATGAGTTTATATCAAAATTGAAACGCGTTTATTCAAGTGTAAAGGTTGGAGACCCATCGTCTGATGATGTAATGGTCGGTCCTCTGATCGACAAGACTGCCGAGAAGAACTTCCTCAATGCAGTGGAAAAAGCTAGTTCTGAAGGAGGAGCTGTCGTCTATGGGGGAACTAGGGCTGATATTCCAGGCCTAGAAAATGGAAATTACGTCGTTCCGGCAATAATAGAGGCAAATGAAAACATGGAAATAGTCAAGAAAGAAACATTCGCTCCGATTCTGTATGTCATTAAATACAGGGACTTTGACGAGGCGCTAAGGATCCATAACTCGGTACCGCAGGGTCTCTCTTCTGCCATATTCACCAACGACATAAATGAAGAAGGGCGTTTCCTTTCGCCACATGGATCTGATTGTGGTCTCGTAAACATAAATACAAGCACATCTGGGGCAGAAATCGGTGGTGCCTTCGGCGGCGAGAAAGAAACCGGTCTCGGTAGAGAGAGCGGAAGTGATTCGTGGAAATATTATATGCGAAGGCAAACTGTAACCAGGAACTACGGAAGAACGATACCCCTGTCACAGGGCGTAGTTTTCAATGCAGGCGAGAGTTAAATCTCTATATTATCTTTCTTTTTATGTTTACTGAATATGTACACCGCAACTCCAATATAGCCTATTATTGCTGCATATATCAGTAATGTAGCGCCCAGCCAGAGGAAATTTGAATAGTTCAGTTTTACAATCTGGCTTTCATAAAATACTCCGTTCGCCAGCCTTAGAACAACGACAACATAATAGGTCTGGCCTGGCAAGATACCGGTAACATAGGTGGAGCCGGTTGTATTCGATTGGAAGTTTATAATCCTCTCTCCGCTTGTGAACGAAGGATTGTTTGCAATATACACCTGATAAGCTTCAAAACCAGGTCCTCTATATGTAGACCATGAAATGTAGGAAAAATAAAACATGAACGGTATGTCTGATAGTATCCTGATCTTGAATATGTTGACTAATGATACGTTGAGTGGTATAAGACTTATATTGAATAATGTGTTCGAAACTATTGTTATGTTTTTATGGAATGGAACATACATGGATTCGTACGCCGTTATATTGTATACTCCTGGTTTGTAAAAGATTACATAATATCCAGTTGAGTTGGAATAAGAGTTTATGGTCTTATTAAGTGATACGTTTACTCCATTTATCCCAAAATTAAACAGACTATCAGTAACATTACCGTGTAGTTCCACCCAGCTTGCATTTGTTGGTTCCATTACAACAGTCTTCGATACATTCATTCCGGGGTAAAGAGTACTATTCCAATAAAATTTATGAAAGCCAAGAAAACTAGCAGTAACGTTGAAGTTCTTAACTGGTTTTATCTGTTCACGGTAATAACCGTCAATTCCTTTTATGGTTGTCCCGTTGAATGTTACGTTTCCACCTGAAGGCGAAATGAACAGGGAAACATTTATAGTGTTAGGAGACAGTGTGGCGCTTATATTTCTTCCTGTGACATTCTCTTGAAGCCTTGCAAAGCCGAAAGTACTTACGGAAATATTATTGTTAGTTCCGGCCAGTATCGGTATATACTCCTTGGATGAATATGATATATGATGAATATAGTCGATAACCACAGAAGAGTTGAATTTGTTATAATAACTTAAACCACTTGAAATGTTTAGATTAGAAAGTGTTACATTCGGGACAAATACTGTTCTATATGCAATCATGCCTCCAATTGTGATGCCATTGGTGCTGTTTGCTGATACATTGTAATAGCCAGAGCGTGGGAAACTTATGTTCCCGCTGGATTGCTTGACTCCGTTCAGATACCACACAATATTTGAGCTTGCTGATGATAGCGAGAATACACCCTTTACAGGATCTGAGAAATTCATATAATACTGTACGTATTGCGAAGGTGAATTCGGTTCTTTTAAGCTCTGGGTAATTCCATAAAAGAAATTTACGCTCGAAGTTGAGTTACTCCAATCCACGGTGCTGTTATAATTGCTGAGATATGAAAAATAAGAGTTTTGTTCCACTGTAGAGCGAACGGTTGTTCCGTTAACAAACTCTGATATATGAGAGAAACTAACCGGACTTAAGAATGTTAGGTTTGTGCTGGAGCCTTGCTGCCATACACCAACAGATGGATTCGCATAGCCTGAAAAAGAAAGGAATACAGGTAAGGTCGTGGAAAAACTCTGATTGAGATCCTTTGCCAAAATAATGCCTTTGGTATAGTTAATGGAAAGAGTTGCATATATTGCAGCGCTGTTAACCAAGCTAGACGTTTTGTAAACGTGGCTATATGTAATGTTTCCATCTCGCAACATTAACTTCAGGGACTGAGTATCGTTTGATACCGCTAGACCAAAAAGAGCATATTTTGTAGAATTATCGTAAAGTCCCACGAAACCAAATGTGGTGCCGTTATCTGGAAGGTAAGATCTTGCCTCGAAATTAACGGTGGCCTCTATTCCAGTGGCATTATAACTTTTTCCTAGGAATTTAACGACGTTCCCATAGCCCTGCAAAATTTTTGAAGATATGTTTACGAGGTTCGATACGATCGGAGTACCGAGACCAGTAACCGGATTCCATCCAGAGGTTACACTGTAATATCCGTTATTTCCAGGAGGAAGGATCTGTGTGAATGAATAATTATAATATTTTGTTCGCGCAATCTGATATAACAGGGGGTTGACCGAACCAAAATTCACACTGCTTTTTTCTTTTATTAGAGCAGTGACTGCTGTCCATATTGGTGTACCGACGCTTGTCCCACCGATCGCTCTTGGCAATCCCTGAGATATGATATATACCGGAGAGTAGGTACTGGCGATCATCGATACATCCGGAACACCTCGACAACTCCCTGAAAATCCGGCAGCAACTTCCCATGACTGGTTGCTGAAATACTGACTGTAACCTCCCCCGCTTCCATAACTATTCGTGCCTCCGTTACTACCTCCCCAAGCAGTCTGTTTCCAAACACCGTTACTATTGTATAGATAAGTTCCGCCAACTCCAGTTACGTAAGGATCGGATGCTGGGAAATTAACTGTCAGCTGGGTTTGTCCATCGTAGGCCCCGCTGTCTCCTGATGCCGCGACAATGGTTATGTTTTCAGATGCTGCTTGTTGATATATTTTGGAGTAAAGCTGGATTGTTTGATTACCTAGTAAGCTTTCCGCTATTCCCCAGCTCAGTGATAATATATTTGCGAGTTTATTATCCACAGCATAACTCACAGCGCCCTGCAGAGCGTCAGAAGTAGCATTTGGTGCTACGATCAAAACTATATTGGCTCCCGGAGCCATAGCATGCGCCCACTCTACATCGGTTGCAGTCTCAAGTGCCCAGCTTGAATTGGTTACAAGGGGAACATTGTTGTTTGCATAATCTATTGTTAGGTTTATTGGCGAAATTTTGTTAACAGAATCAAAGGCGTATACATCGTATCGTAGGTTCGGATCTCCATAAGCATCGACAATGCCTATTGTGATTCCCTTTCCAGTTATTCCATGATTGTACAGCCAGTTAAAATCATAGGCGCTAGCGATTGTCTTCGGACCATACGAAGCGGGAACAAGATTGCCTTGGACACTCTGTGCAGCGCAAATCATCGGATTCATCACCTGATTATTTCCCAATGACCACGAAAGGCCAGGGATGTTTGAAAGATCGCTCTTGAATATTGTAGCTTTACTTTGGGGAACATTTACAGACAAAAGCGATCCCAGCGCACTAGCTGTAAGACCAAAGCTATTAAGAAGGGATTGTACCTGGGCATTCTGCTGTGAATTCTCTCCAAGATAGATTATGAAACCCGTTGAATTTGATGGAGCTCCCGAGACAAAACCCTCAGAATCACGAATAATCTGACCTGATCCGACCTCTGGAGCAATAATGACAATGGATGAAAATATCATTATCAAGACGACAGACAAGACAGTTATGCGACGAACGAACATCAATTGGGCATTTAAAAAAGGCTATTAATAACTTATGTCCTTAACCCATGCATTGTTTGGTAAAAACGAATCGGATCTAAAGCTTCAAAATTTAT
>JAJYVJ010000049.1:9026-12029 GCA_021792045.1 Thermoplasmata archaeon
ACAGACAAGACAGTTATGCGACGAACGAACATCAATTGGGCATTTAAAAAAGGCTATTAATAACTTATGTCCTTAACCCATGCATTGTTTGGTAAAAACGAATCGGATCTAAAGCTTCAAAATTTATTTCAGAAATACTATTCGAGCTGGTCCTTGCCTGCAGTAGATAAGCTTCAATCTAGGGAAATCGGTTTTATTCCGTTCTTCGGAACGATGACACGGCACAGATCGTTCAATGACGTACGTGAACTCTCTCACTTTGTTTCAAATGTTGTTCCCAGACACATATACTATTCTTCAGCCTACTATGAATATCCGGAAGAACGCGTTATGAAAGACAAAAAATGGCTTGGAGCAGAACTTATATTTGACCTTGATGCAGATCACATACCTGGTGCTTCCAAGATGACGTACGAACAAATATTAAAGGAAGTAAAGAAACATACCCATAGACTCATTTTTGAATTTCTCCTGGGAGACATCGGGCTGGAAGAAAAAGATCTGAAAGTATTCTTCTCTGGAGGGAGGGGATACCACGTGCATGTTGTAAGTGACTGGATCTATTCCCTCAGTTCTGATGCCAGGCGCGAAATCGCAAACTATGTTAGAGGCGAAGGCTTTTCTCCCGCCGACCTGAGGAGAGCCATGCTGGAAACTCCAAGTAAAATGAGTGGATGGAAAAAAAGGATAGATGACCTGGTTGTAAATTTCTACACAATTCTGAATAAGAGCGATCAATACGCAGAAATTCTCTCTAAGGTCTTTGGTACTGAGAAAAAGATTTCAAGTTATGTGGAGAATTTGAACAAGATCATAGCTGGAAAGAGTGTCAAAAAGATTGAAGTGTTTAGAACAGAAGGGATCGAGAAATATCAGTATATGGATGCCAACGATCAATTGATGTTTTCGAAAATAATGGACTCAGTGATCAGTGATCAACAATGTGAAATAGACGAACCTGTAACGACAGACATTCACCGTCTCATTCGGATGCCTCAAAGCCTGCACGGAAAAAGTGGATTGATTGTGAAGCCAATTCATCTTGATGAATTTGAAAGTTTCGATCCCTTAATTGATGCCAGAGTACCGGAATTCTCAAATCAGGAGCTGACAGTTAACCTTCCAAGAGATTTCGGTATGAGCTTTGGAGGTGTAACGTATAAACTTTCTGAGGGGATCAATAAATTGCCTGGGGATTTTTCGGTTTTTCTCGTCGCAACTAAGATAGCTAATTTTGTATAATTATTAATTAAGAGTAACTATCATAAGCTTATTATAAGTTGAGGTGATAACACATTGGTGTTATGAAGTGGAACTAAAAAATAGTAAAACACTGGAGAATTTGAAAGCTGGTTTCGCTGGCGAATCACAGGCAAATAGGAGATACATGTACTTTGCGCAGAAAGCTGATGAGGAAGGGTACCAGGAAATAGCAGCAACTTTCAGGACGACTGCAGACGGAGAGACTGCTCATGCCTTTGGTCACATGAAATACCTTGCCAAAGTAGGGGATCCGGTCACAGGGGAGCCTATAGGAACAACAGAGGAAAATCTCAAGTCTGCGATTGCGGGTGAAACTTACGAATATAGTCAGATGTACCCCGGTTTTGCAAAGGCTGCCAGGGAAGAGGGTTTTGAGGACATAGCCCACTGGTTTGAAGTTCTGACAAAGGCGGAAAAGTCACACGCAAAGAAGTACCAGGAAACTCTCGAAGCAATGTCAAAGTGAGTTTCATGGCAATAAATGAGATCTATCGTTCTGAGATAGCTCTCCCAATCGAATATGAACAGGTACGCGAGGTAGAGAACCACAAAGCAATCAGCATCGAGAAACAGAGACGAGTTTCGACAAGGACATTCAGTTTCCTCTTCGAGTCAAGAGACCTTGTAAAGAACCAGATTCAAGAAATGGTCTACCTGGAGAATGTTAAAACAGAGGAAGGGATAAGCGATCTCATAGAAACATATACTGATCTTCTTCCAACGGAGAGGACACTCAGTATCTCGATGTTCATTGAATTCGAATCGGAAATGCAGATGATGCGTCTCATGAAGGAACTCACGGGCGTGGAGGATCAGGTCTATCTTGTTTTTGACGGAACCGAAATCAAGGCCACACCTGAACTCGGGCGTTCCACAGATACCTTGGAAGCTACACTGCAGTACCTGAAGATTCATTTCAACAATGATACACTGAGAAAGTTTAAGAACTGCCACAGGTGCACTATAGAAGTTAGAAGAAAAGGCTACGAAGAAATCGGAAAATTGCCAGACGATCTACTGTCTCAGCTCAAAAGTGAATTAAAATAATTTAATAATATTTCTAATTTCTCTGAAATGCAATAGGACAAAATTATCTAATAGGTTTCGCATTACATTTTATGATCGAAGCTTCATTGACCGATGATGAAAGAGCCGTTTTGGAATATGTTAAAGAATTTGCACAGAAGGAAGTAAAGCCCCTCGCTAGGGATATAGACAGGAACAAAGAGGTTCCAAGGAAACTTATAGATAGAATGGCTGAACTAGGTCTGTTTTCAAGCACTATCCCAAAGAAATATGGAGGTTCCGGACTCAGTTTTAGCTTTTTTGTCAGAGTTATGGAGGAGCTTTCCAGGGCCTGTGCAAGCACAGCATTAGTTCTAGACGGTGCAATTACTCTATTTGCGGACCCAGTCAATCGGTTTGGGAGCGAGTCTCTTAAACAAAGGTACCTTACGCGTGTAGCCAAAGGGGAAGTAGGTGGTTTGGCTATAACCGAGCCTGGTGCTGGCAGTGATGCGGCATCGATAAGGACAACGGCTAGAAAAGAAGGAAACAATTATATTATTAATGGAGATAAAATTTTTATTTCCAATGGAAGGATTGCTAGATTTTTTGTTGTTGATGCCGTAACGGCACCTGAGAAAAAGCACAGGGGAATATCGACATTTGTGGTTGATGCTGATACGCCAGGTTTTAGCATAAGCAGGGATATAGAAAAACTCGGTATTAGGGGAAGCA
>JAJYVJ010000050.1 GCA_021792045.1 Thermoplasmata archaeon
AATAAATCGTTTTATACGGTCTGTATATAACGGAGAGACAGGGCCGGTAGATCAGCGGTAGATCGCCTGCTTTGCAAGCAGGAGGCCTCGGGTTCAAATCCCGACCGGTCCATTTAATTTATTAATACAGACATTCGTAATGTTGTTGTGACGCTGTAACTCAAGTACCAGGAACCGCTTCTTGACGAGAATATGTGAAGGTGGTTTGAGAACCTCATTTTAAAGTATGTTTTAACACACTCTTTCTTATACATATATTCAAGATTTTCCCACAAACATATGTTAGACACCTTCGATAGAGTTAATAAACCTCCTAATGAAGAATTAATGCTTGCGCAGGGGCTGTGGAAACCAGCAACATGAAGAATGCACAGGTTTCTTCAGGATTATTATATCCTTTACCACATAACAAGGCACACTAAAGCCAACCACATCATGCTGACACAGCAGGTCCACTGCTACAAGAACATGAACGATGAGAGCGTAAAGAGCTCACTGCAGCATGATCATATCGTATTCCATGAATACAGCACGGAGGAGATTCATGAGATATTGAGGATGAGGGCAAAGGAAGGCCTGAATGAATATGGCAAGGAGTCCCTGGGTTTATTGTCTGCACTTCTCGTACGAGACTTCAGGTGCGACGCAAGGATAAGAATAAAGGCCCTGGAAATCCTCGGCAGGAGCAATAAATGTAACGAGGACCAGAGCAAGACAGCACTGAAGCAGGCATACGTGGAGGTGGAGGGCGAAACGCTCAAGAACCTTGGAGACCGGGATTTGCTGATACTGGCAGCACCAGTCAAGAATCAGGAGACGAACGGGGGTATTCCGAAGTTTCTGCATCCGGTCATTTATTGCTCAGGGAAGTGAGCAAATCAACGTTCTTCCAGGGCGTCAATTATTTGCAGAACCCTGGCCTTATCACACTGATCGAGAAGAAAATAGGCAGATGTTATATAATGGAATCACAAATTTTATTATCTGATGCATCTATTGTATCTGGAGAGCTTAGAAAGAGGCTTTAGTACCCAACATGTGTTTGGAATAGCTACTTGTGCTACTTGTCGGTGGTTAAATGGCTAAAAAGAACAAAGCGAAAGAAGAGAAGGATGCTTTAACACAATATACATTTGAAGAAGAGAAACGGTTGAATATACCACAGACAGGTCTTGTTTCGGCAGAAACAGACCCAATTAATGGGAGGAAAACGTACATGTTCGATCCACACTTAGATCCGGAGTTACAATGGTCAGGAAAAACAGAAGGGACAAGTTTTGAAGTTGACACAGTATCTTTGCACGTTCATGAAAGGATAGATCCACTGACAATAATTGAAGCTGTTAGGAACAAAGAACCAGAGGCACAGAGAAGCTTGTTCTACTACTTTGAGAACCCTGAAAACAATTTGCCTATTAGGGAAGCGATAGAGTTCTACAAGCATTCAGAAGGTTGGTCAAACCGCCTAATAGCGGGAGATTCCTTGATTGTTATGAATTCGCTTCTGGAGAAGGAAGGGATAGCTGGCAAGGTTCAGATGATATATATAGACCCACCCTATGGAATAAAGTATGGGTCAAATTTTCAGCCGTTTATAAATAAGCGAGATGTTAAAGACGGGAAAGACGAAGACCTGACACAGGAACCTGAAATGATCAAGGCGTTCCGGGACACTTGGGAATTGGGAATTCATTCTTATCTCACTTATCTCCGAAACAGACTTCTTTTGGCCAGAGACTTGCTTAATGAAAGCGGAGGTGTTTTTGTTCAAATTTCTGATGAGAATTTACATCATGTTAAGGAGCTACTTGACGAAATCTATGGAGGTGAGAATTTCGTGAGCATAATACCTTTCAGAAAGACGGTCGGAGCCACCACGAAACTCATACCCATCGTAAATGACTATATCGTATGGTATGCCAAAAACAAAAATTCCCTGAAATTTAGGAAACTTTATCGCAAGAAAAACATTTCTGAAAGAGACACAAAGTTTTCTTGGTATGAACTTGAAAATGGAGATATAGTTAATATATCCAGAGTCCAGTCAGAAAATTTAGATGATAACAGAATCGTTGCATTAGATGACCTTACTTCCCAAGATCCATCCAGCACTGGAAGTTATGAAGTTGAGTTCCAAGGCAAGAAGTACTTTCCACCTTCGAACAGACACTGGAGAACTACAAAAAACGGTATGCTGAAGTTAATTGAACTTGGCAGAATCTACAAATCCGGATCAAGATTGTTGTTTAAGAGACGCCTTTCTGACCAACCGGTGTCCGAAGAAACGAATTTTTGGTTTGACACCGTTAATTCGTTCGAAGCTAAGAAATATGTTGTTCAAACAAACGAGACTGTTATCCAAAGATGCCTACTCATGTCAACTGACCCAGGAGATCTAGTTTTCGATCCTACGTGTGGTTCCGGAACTACTGCCACAGTGGCTGAAAGATGGGGGAGGAGATGGATTACATGCGATACTTCTAGAGTTTCCATTACATTGGCAAAACAAAGACTGATGACTTCAATATTCGATTTCTATGAACTCGCACACCCAGAAGAAGGGGTTTCAAGCGGGTTGAAATGTGAAAGAGTACCACACATCACACTCAAATCTCTCGCTAATGATGACTCTCCAGAGGAAGATATCTTACACGACAAACCCATTGTTGACAATACAAAGAAAAGAGTTACAGGACCATTTACTGTTGAAGCAGTACCATCACAGCGCGTGGTGAATTTGGAAGAAGTTGAAGAGAATCCCAGTGCCCAAGATCCAGATAATACAATTGCACGCTCTGGTGAGACGATAAGGCAGAGCGATTGGGTTGATGAATTAAGCAAGACTGGTATAAGGGCTAAAGGCGGTCAGAACATCAAATTCGCTCGAATCGAATCTTTACAAGGCACGAAGTGGTTACAGGCTGAAGGAGAGACAATTGATGAACAGAAAGCAGTAATTTCTTTTGGGCCCGCTTATGCTCCTTTGGAGCAAAGGCAAGTAGAATTGGCCATCGAAGAGGCTCAGCAAATCGTACCTAAGCCCAAACTTGTTATATTTGCATCATTCCAATTTGACCCTGAAGCTTCAAAGGACATTGACGAACTGAAATGGCCTGGCGTAACTGTGATTAAATGTCAGATGAACACAGACCTCCTGACCGAGGATCTCAAGAAGAAGAAAACAAACGAGGAGTCATCATTCTGGCTAATTGGACAGCCAGACATCGAACTGACAAGACAAGGAGAAAAATATACCGTAACAGTAAATGGCTTTGATTACTACGATACCCGAACTGGCGAAATAAAGTCTGGAAGTCCCTCAAATATTGCGATGTGGGAATTGGATACGGACTACAACGGCAGGAGCCTTTATCCCAGACAGGTATTCTTCCCTCTTGAGGGCGAGAACGGTGGTTGGAGTAAGCTTGCTAAATCTCTTCAAGCATATGTTGATGAAGATCTAATTTCTAGCTACGCTGGCAACCAGTCCTTACCATTCAAAGCAGGCAAGAACAAGCAGATTGCCATAAAGATCATAGATGATCGTGGCATTGAATCTTTGAGAGTCCTAAAGGTGGATTAATGACTGATGATAAGATACAGCACCTAATAATCAACAGCCCTTATGAGAAACCAGGTAGGCACCTCAAATACGATCGCCATGAGCGAAAATTTGAGCTGGTTGAAGGAAGACGCCCTGCAGGATATACAATAGCTTCAGAACACTCAGAAAAGTTCGACGATCCCGGGTTCTTTGTAGAATTGCCTGAAGTTAACAAAATCAGGGAACGAGTCGATAAGTGGAGAGATTCGGGATATCCGGGTATTACAAAGGTTACCAAAGAGTTGCTGGACTACTGGAAGAAACCGGAAAGAGACAGAAAACTCTTCTTCTGCCAACTTGAGGCAATCGAGACACTGATATGGTTCCTAGAGGCCCCAGACACTGAGAAACAAGGAATAAAGCTAGAGGGTGATGGTGGTAACATAGAGCGTTTATGTTCTAAAATGGCCACAGGGACAGGGAAAACAGTTGTCATGGCCATGCTCATAGCATGGCAGATCATCAATAAGATGACTTACAGGCAGGACATACGATTCTCAAAGGACATCCTCGTTGTGTCACCTGGGCTTACGGTAAGAAATAGACTCCAAGTCCTTAGTCCAACGGCCCCTGAGGGGAGTAACTACTATCTGGAATTTGATCTGATTCCTTCTGGAATGTATGACAAGCTCCGAGGTGGACGTGTCAAAATCATCAACTGGCACCTTCTCGAATGGGAAACGGAAGACCAGGTTAAGAGGAAAAAAAGTGTCGACAAACGCGGTGTGAAAAGTGACGAATCTTATGCAAGAGAGGTGCTTGGCGAACTGAAAGATGCTAAAAATATCTTGGTTATCAACGACGAAGCACACCACGCCTGGAGAATTAATCCGGAAGCCCTTGGAAAATATGTAAGGCAAAGAGACCTGAAGGACAGTGCCATTGAGAGTACTGTATGGATAGGTGGCCTTGACAAGATCAATAAGGTTAGAAACATCATGCGATGCTTTGATTTCACAGCCACTCCATTCTTTCCTTCAGGAAAGAAAGCAAGCGAAGAATCCCTATTCGGCTGGATCGTAAGCGATTTTGGTCTAAACGAGGCGATTGAGTCAGGTCTTGTAAAGACTCCCAGAGTTGTTGTTAGGGACGATGGAACGCCGGATGCCAAAACGATGAAATCAAAATTCTATCACATCTATGCAGTTCCAGAGGTAAAATCAGATTTGAACCAAGCAGTGGAGAAAGAAGTTGCTCTACCAGACCTTGTAACAAAAGCATATTACTTCTTGGGCCTTGACTGGGCTGAGACGCTTAAACTGTGGGGGAATAATGCTGAAACTCCTCCTGTAATGATATCGGTATGCAACAGGACTGAAACGGCTGCCAGAGTCAAGTTTTCACTAGATAAAGGAAAGATCAGGATCAAGGAACTGCAAAATCCTGATGCTACTCTTCAGATAGATACAAGAGTGCTTAACGAGGCTGAATCCGGGCTCAATGGCAACGGTGGTGCTTCTAAGAAAACCGTGGCAGAAGAACTGCGTGAAAAAGTAGACACGGTCGGGCAAAGGGGACATCCAGGTGAAAAAATTCAAAATGTTATTTCAGTCGGAATGCTTTCAGAAGGCTGGGATGCAAAGACTGTAACACATATCATGGGCCTGAGGGCCTTCACAAGTCAGCTACTTTGTGAACAGGTAGTGGGAAGAGGCTTGAGACGCACGTCCTATGATGTAAATAAAGAGACTGGTCTTTTCGAGCCAGAATATGTTAATGTGTTTGGCGTGCCGTTCACTTTCCTCCCTCATGAAGGAGAGGGTGTTGGACATGAAGGCGGTGTTCCTCCACCACCTCCTACACCGAAGACAAGAGTCCATGTTGACGATGATAAGAAAAAATTTGAACTGACCTGGCCAAATGTCCTGAGAATCAATCATACATACACTCCAAAGTTAAAGATCGATCTCGAGAAAGTTCAAGAACTGCAGCTCAACCCTGAAGACACACCCCTGAAAGCTGAATTGGCGCAGATAATCGAAGGTAAACCTGATGTTACGAAGAAACTGAAAGTAATCGATCTATCAAACAATCAGGTGGAGAAATTGCTCACCAGTTTGAGAAAGCAGAGGTTGATATTCGAGGCTGCCAGAGATGTTTTCGACCAGATGCAGCCTTCCTGGGCGGGTAGCAAGGAATATCTAATTGCGCAGTTGATCAGAATCGTCGAGGCATTCCTGGACTCCGATAAACTGGTTATTCAGAGTGAAACGTACAGGGAAGATCTCAAAAAGAGACTCCTTATTCTCTTAAATCTGAACAAGATAGTACAACATCTCTTCAGCGCCATACGTGCTGAAAATACCGAGAAACTGGTACCGATTTTTGACAAGGAGATGCCCATAAAGTCCACTGGAAAAATGATCACATGGTACACAAGCAAGCCGTGTGAGCTCGCTAATAAGTCCCACATCAGCCATGTTGTATATGACAGCGCATGGGAAGCATCAGAGTCGTACGAGTTGGAAAATAACGATGCAATAGTGAGTTGGGCCAAGAATGATCACCTGGGTTTCGTCATAAGCTACCTTTACAAGGGCGTGGTTCACAGTTTCTATCCCGACTTCCTGATTAAGCTCAGCAACGGAAAGATGTTGGTCCTGGAAGTAAAAGGAATAGACGATGAAAAGAACAGAACAAAAAGAACAGCTCTAAAGGAGTGGATCGATGCAGTTAACTCAGATGGACGATTTGGACGCTGGGAATCTGATGTATCGTTCAGACCCTCTGATATCAAGGACATAATTAGGCGACATCTGGTGGGATAAATGAGCTACAAAGTCGAACTTGCCGAATCTTTTGCAAAGGAATTCTCCAGAAACCATAAGGACAAGAAGGAGTGGCTTGAGCGCATGATTGAGAGACTAGAACAGGAGCCTCAATTCGGCAAGCCACTAAGAGGCAACTTGCATGGGTTGTGGCAACTGAGAATAGGTCCTTTTAGAGTGTGGTATGAAATAAACACTGAAGAGAAGAAAGTAACGCTCAGAGCCATTCTACACAAAGATGACGCTATGAAGTATTACTAGAGTTCCTTCAGGAACTCACGCGCATCCCTGACTCTGCCCTTCTGTATGTCTTCTTCGCTCCTCTTTAACTGATCCATTACATACTCATTCTCAAGAGTCTCAATGGTAGCCTCAAGGCTATCAAGATCGGATTTGGGTATGCTTACAAGCCTTGACTGTTTTGCTGTGGTCATAATATAACTCTATATTCATTCAGATTTTAATACCTTTTGGTATGCTTCGGCTCAAATTCACCCCTAACCCCTCTTTGAGCCTTCGCCCGCCTGCACGCCGAGCACAGGACCCCATGCTTCGGGCACATTACTCTCTCCTGCGGAGGGCAATTTGAGGGGAACAGGGGAAGGGAATTTTTGACTGCACAATCTCACTACGCTCGGTGCGGGATAATAGAGAGGGGTTCTCGTGCCGTGCTGCTCTTCGACTATTCAAGGGACAATAAGCGTATGGTGCTGCAACAATACCTCTTAGAAGAAGGTATGGAAAAATATACTTGACAGGTTGTAGCTCTCGGATATTTTCCGAATATAGGTTACTTCCCTTATAGCACCAATTTCACACCTCACTATTGCGGGTAAACAAACCCATCTCATTAATGAATCTAGATGGATTCCTGTACCAGCCATTATATTTCCCCGCGTAACTCATGGTTAACGTTCTTATCGTTCTTGTAATTGCAACAAAGCAGTTTCTTCTTTCCTCCTCCATTTCTGGGCTGTAATCACCATTCCTCATACTTTGATAAGACGGTAGTATACTATCAACAAGTCCAATTATGTACACATGATCAAATTCCCTCCCTTTGGCCCCATGAATTGTCATCAGGACAACTTTGTCCTTGTCTGGAGTGGGTTCCTTTGAACGCAGTTGTAATTCCTGTAAAAATGCCTCCAATGTCAAAGCATCACCCAAAAGTCTAGTGATTCCTGTCATAAGATCATTCCATATAGGTAACTCCTCAAGATAACCTGCAAACACTTCATCTGCCGAGATTTCACTGGTTTTCTGATTTACGGCCACCAATTTCTCAAACCAGTCCTTAGCAAATTTTATGTAACTAATGAAATCTCTTCCTTGTACCAAACAGAGAAAAGTTTTGTCGATAATTTTCCTTGCCATTTCATCAACGTTTCTCTGTTGAATAATCTTTATCCACTGCTGCAAATAACCATTATTCGAAATTCCAGCACGTCTAATGACTTCCTCCTCGTCGACTTTAATTTGTGTAAGTTGGGCAAAAGTTCCACAAACAGATTCCAAACTGATTTGATTTTGTTGGTTGTTTGCAAGATTTAGGATTGAGTAAAGCCACTTGAACGGAGTGCTTTCAAAATTGTCCTTTCGTTGTAAAATTATAGCTCCCAGTCCTTCGTTATTCAATGCTTCCTTAGCGCTCTCCAACAACATTCGATTCCTTCCCAGTATAGCTACAGAACCGAGACTATCTAAATGACGATTCCTTATATCCTTCGCTATACCAGATACCTCTGAACTCAAATCCTTGAAAGATGGTAGTAAGCGAACTGTTTCTTGACCAGAACTTAATCGAAACGGTTCAAGTGGTTTTTTGTTTGCCGTTCTCAAAAAGTTATGACTTATAAGATTGTTAGCCAGCTGTACTATTTCAGGTGGGCATCTATAGTTCAACGGCAACTGGATTTTATTTGGAGAGTAATTATCTATAAATTCTTCGATACGCTTGTAACTTGCCCCGTTCCATTGATATATTATCTGGTCATCGTCAGCAACTATGAACACGTTATTGTACTCATCACCAGTGAAAGCACGTACAAAGCTATACTGAGAATAATTAGTATCTTGAAATTCATCTATGCACAAGTATTGATAGACAGTTCGATACCTTTTTGCTATGGCTGGATACTTCGTGAACAGTTCAAATGTCTTAAAGATAAGTGAGTCAAAGTCCAAAGCATTGCTCTTGGTCAACTCATCTTCATAAGCCTTGTAAAGAAGAGCTGCTTCCTTTCCAATTTCCTTATCTTGAAACAATACACCACAATTCTCGGGAAGGACGAGACGCGACTTCAAACTGTGTATCACGGACAATAGATTCTTATCAGGCAGAATTTCAATGCCGTTAATCCTCTTCACTTTCGTGATAGCTTTGCTTAAGACTGCTTGAAGATCAGCATCAAGCGAATATATGTTGAAATTTGGATTTATGTCAAGATGAGAGCCATGCTGACGCAGAACCTCAGCACAAAATGAGTGAAAAGTACCTATGAAAAGTCGATTTTCTAATCCTGGTACATAATCCGCAATTCGTCTTCTCATCTCGTCGGCTGCCTTGTTAGTGAATGTCAATGCTAAAATACGAAAATTCTTGTCGCGTGTCAAATCTAGTATATGAGCTATGCGACAAGTGAGGATTCTTGTCTTGCCAGATCCTGGTCCAGCGAGAACGAACAATGGTCCGGTATCCCATTCCACGACATTTCTTTGAATTGGACTAAGCTCGTCCCATGCCTTTTTTAAAGAATCCGTTGTCATTTCACATTTCCTTTTGTCATTATATCAACAATAGCCTTTTCAAAAAACTTAGGTATTCGGCTTTTGTCGGCACCTTTTACTTTAAGTTTGTCAATCAGTGCATGCATATACGTTAGTTTATTATGATCAATCTTTTCAACGATCTCTTTCTCGAATCCTGCATCTCCAGACTTATTAGTAAGCCTAATACCTTCATCTTCGAGTATCTCTATATATTCCTGAGCAAATCCATTTTTGCAAAGGTACATTTCTAAACCAGCATTCTCAATAGGAAGCTCACGCACTAAATCATGCATTTCCTCATCTGTTAGGCCTCTGTCTCCCACTTGCTTAATATGGTTCTTGCCTTGATTATCGCTATCGGTTAGCATTATCCAAGGGATGTCATAAGTACGTGAAAGAGCAACAAAAATTCCTGGTGAACCGTTATTTTGGTAATCTATTACCGTGACACCGTATTGATCTAAAGACTTATTCATTAGTTCTGCAAAGTATTTGACTAAAAGATTTTCAGTTTGGCCTTCGCACAATAACCAAGCACGCGCAAAGAGAACTTCTCCGCGGATGCGTTTTGCGAACGTATCAAGTTTCCTAAGTTCTTCATTACTTAAGTATAATTGTGATTCATCATAAAGGTTCTTCAGTTTTGTCTTCACTTCTTCTTGTCCAATATACAAATTTTGTAAGTTTGAAAGTTCTTGCTTCTCAATTCGCTTCTTCACGATGAGAGTTGCAGTTTTTTCATTATATTCAAATGCTGAGCTATTGCCATTACAGAATTTTAAGAGTTCTGGATTTTTAGGTATATTGGCACTAAACTGTCTCTTGATGTAAAATACTTTTGATAATGACCCATATCTGCGAAATACCCTGATATTGGTGAACGGGATCTCTTGAATAAAGTATGGTGAATGACTTGAAACGATCTTCTGACTCTTTATTTCACTCAGATTTGCTGCGATAGCACGCGTAGCCTGTGGATGGAGATGTGCCTCAGGCTCCTCAAGAGTTAGTATTGCTTCAGTTTCTTGCTTGAATGTTGGTTTGAGAAGTAAATCGATATAAGACTGAAACAGGAACAATACAGAAAGACTCTGAGTGCCCTGTCCATAGCTTGAGAGTGGAAACTCTATATTGCTTCCATCAGCCCTAATTGCTACCTCTGACTTCGACATCAATTCCCAAGGTTTAAGAGGGAGTGCGTGTATCGTTGTGTTTTTCCCGCTACCAAGTGCCATAATCTCCTGCACTTTTCCTAATGATTCCCTTAGTTGTTCAAATCTTGAGTCTGCACCCAACAAACTCTTATTGAGCTTTTCAAGTTCCTCACCAAGTTGTACTTTTTGCTCGTCGCTGATTTTGAGGTCCCGGAGTATTCTTCCCCAGTATTGGGAGCGCGGAGAAAATTCGTCATTCGAATCGCGAAGAGATGATAGATAAAACAAACGAATGTAAGGCAGAAATTTTGTCAAGTTGTATGGATTAGCACCCTTGCCGACCAATGATTGCCCATCTAAGGCAAGAAACTCCCACTTAAAATTAAAATCCTTTAATGTTTGATCGTATTTGCTCGAAAGACGGAGCCCTATAGAGTCTATGTCTTGAACGCCATCTGTTTGAACAATTTCATTAAGATCCTGAATCAGAGCATCTGGCCATTCATCTGGCGTATCTTCCCGAAACCATAGTTCTATGATTATTCCTCCTGATGTCTGTGGTCTGTCGTCAGGCATTGACATATGGTAATCATACTCATCAAATTGGGGCTTACGACTGGTTATGTAGTAGGGTAACGCGATCTTTAAAGCGTCCATGAGGGCAGTCTTTCCCGAGTTGTTTTCGCCTACCAAAATCGTGGTGTCGCCCATAGGAATGCTAATATCAACAAGATTGCGAAAATTTTGTAATTTAATTTCTCTTAGTTTCATTTCGTCACTTCTTTACTTATTAATATTTATATTATTATGTTTCCTTTGTTAGTGAGTTCTCATTCTCTATTTCTTTTCATTCTAGGGTTCGGTGATGACGATTTACAACAAGTCATTCAATAGCTTTTAAGACACAAACTTCCTTTGCTACTCCTTTCATTTATTTCGCCATCGCGCGTTCTTCTCTCCATGATTGAGATAGATGTATAGTGTAGCAAGCTCAAAATCATGGTTGACCCGAGCCATCACAGAACCGGAACACTATGATAATAATATTATAGAGAAGAACAGATACATAAAGAGCATGCGAAAAGCGGTTTTTCAGATCATGGAGGTCTCTTCATGAAGTCCAAATATTCAGCGGAAGAGAAGTTCCAGATAGTCATGGAATCCTTCACTGACAATGTGACACAGGCGGAGATATGCCGCAGACATGGCATATATCCTGTACAGCTGAGCAAGTGGAGGGAACAGTTCATTCAGGGCGGGAAGTCAGCACTGGCTCAGAGAAGGAATTCTGATTCAAGGGATGAGGAGATCGATGACCTGAAGAAGATCATAGGGGACCAGAGCCTGGTCATAGACGCTTTTAAAAAAAGGCTTCAAGGGAGGTCAAAATGATGGTTCTTGATGATCTGAAGGATCAGATTCCTCTCAGGG
>JAJYVJ010000051.1 GCA_021792045.1 Thermoplasmata archaeon
TAAAGGTTTAAATACATTTCTACAAAGCAGTAGCCCTTTAAGATTTATACAGTATCGAAGAAACCTGCGATTGCAGAATGTTAGCCAGGTTTTCAATATAATATGTACCCCGCGGTTTCGATGACAGGCACATCGCCATTTGCATTGCATGGCTGTCCACACTGTCAATTCCTGCTCTGCTGGCTTATCCTTTTCTTTATGGCTATCAGCCTCGGAGGGCTTTCTGCTCTGTTATTCGCAGGTTCTGCATTCTCATTTTCGAGGAAGGCATTTACTTTTGCATTTTTCAAACTGCAAATGAACAGCGTATTGATTATTTACCCCGAAGATATTAGGATATTGTTGCTGTACCGACTTGGATTATTATGTAGTTTGTACCGCTGGACGTTGATGTGTATGCGACCCATATCTTACCGCTTGATGCGCCTATTGGCACCGGAAGGGTTAATGTCTGGACCGACCCAGGGGACATGGTGGACGGAGATGCTGCAACCCAGCCGCTAGTCGTCGAAGGAGTGAAGGGAGTAAGAGAAACCGCATTCCCAAACGTTACAGAAGGCATCACGCCAGAGGGAGGGTAGGCTCAGATACGCATCCAGGTCAATACTAATGTTTGTCCTGCGGCTCCATTATTGGAAATTCCAGCAACTAATCCTGTCGGCGTCCCGCTTGCTAATGATGATGCTTTTTTCACTCTTCTGCAATGCCATGGAAATCTAACAAATTGTACCAGCATAATCCCAATGCTCATAAAAACATATTTTTTATCGCAGCATCTAGCTTATTAAGAGATTCCACTTTGCCGTATTTTCCGTGGATATATAATTCTACAAACTCATACGTTGGTCTGATAAGCTCTTCGTTGGAAATATTAAGCTTAAGATCAGTAGCGAGTTTTCTGTTATTCTGCCTATATATCTCACTACGCAAAGTATCTCTTATTTTCAATGGGGACAATTCAAGCTGTGTGAATCCGCTCCAAAATGCATAAAAATATGGAACCAGTTCTAACCATTTGAATGTTCCTTTATCTGCAGCAAAAAGATCTTTTATCATGCTTCTGACTTTTGTACCGTGTGGTGTATCAGAAGGCAGTATGTTTGAACCTATCAGCAAAACTAAGGTCCTTGTTCTATCTATGATTGTATAATCACCCATAAACGATTGTAGATATGGGCCAAGCAAATCAAAGTGGCGCTTATTTTTGTTTATGCATATGCACAATCTTTCCAATCCGAAACCTATATCACTTACTACCATGCTATCTCTTGTCTTCTGTGGAAATTCATAATGAAAACCGGCATCGCCTAACTCCATTCCTTTATAATAAAAGAAAATCTGTACTGTAGGCGATTTTCTATCATTCCATTTCACAATTTTTTCCCTTACTTTTAATCTTATTTCCTGTAGCCCAAACAATTCATCAATTAGCTTAATCCACAAAAATAAATCTTTTAAATATTCGTCTAAAGTGGGATTGATGTGTTCACTGCATACATTTATGAAAGAGGTATAGAAACCTGGCAAAGATCCAACCTTAGAAATGGATAGTAGTCGAACAGAGGGCTGAGCTATGAAAATTTTCTTTAATTTTTTATTTTCTAGACTCATCTCATGAAACAAAAAATCGTCCAGTATCTGAACTCCGGCCATTGTGAATAAACTATCTTCCAAGTTCTTAACTTTAAGATCCTTATTTTTCGAATGTAGCATGTGTAAAGGTTTTTCTATCGAGTAGCCGGATTTATTAAAAAATAACTCTATCTTCTTATTCAGTTCCTCTATAGATATAAAATGGTTTGGTTCTCCATCGAATTCTATTGTCGGTTCGCCGCATTTTTCACTGGCACATACCTTATATTTTTTAGTACCGTAGAACAAGCAACTGCAAACTTCACATTTTTGTGGGATCCACCCACCTTTTACAAGCTCGACATTTAGAGATTCTAACAGTTTGTCTCTTAAGTCAACTCCTCCGCTACTTTGCAATCTATCTACCTATCAATAGGACATTATTTTCTTGGTTTTATTTCGTCTATACCAATCATGTCGGCAAGGACTTTAGGTATGTGTATGATTCCGTCTTCTCCAAGGTTATTTTCCAGCATGCAGGCAAGAGTTCTCTCAACTGGAACCATAGTTCCATATAGGGTATGAACAAGAGCTGGAGTTTGTTGTCCTTTAGGCAGGTATTTTACATTCATCCTTGAAGCCTGCCATGATCCAACAGTTGCATGACTTCCAAGTTCACCAAACCTGTTTTGACCAGGGAACCAGCCTTCAACATCAACATGTAATATTGCTTTCTTGTCCATGTCCCAGGTTGGCAGATAAATTGCACGCACCGGTATATTCAGGCTAAGAAGCAATGCTGCTTGATTATTAATTACGCGATTAAGTTCATCTTCAATCTGGTTTGGTGCAGCTATTATATACTGCTCAACCTTGTTGAAATGATGGTTTCTGTATATTCCTTTTGTATCTTTACCATGTGCGCCAGCCTCCTTTCTGAATGCGGTGCTAAAGCCACAATATCTCAATGGGAGTTCGGCTTCTGGTATAACCTTTCCTGAATTAAATGCAGCTATCGGATGCTCTGCCGTTGGTATAAGATATAGATCTTCTCCTTCTACTTTGTAAAGCATTTCTTCAAAAGCGTCCAAGGTTGTTGCCTTCGCTTCTACTTCTCTTTTAACAAGATACGGTGGCGTTATAGGGTTGAAGCCGCTCTGCTGAAGGATCTTCATCGAATGCAATGATAAAGCAAGATCAAGCAGTGAAAGCTCATTCAACTTATAGTAGAACCTAGCACCTGAGAACTCAGCTCCTCTTTCTTCATTTACAAGGCCGTATTCTTTTATGATATCGTACTGTGTTTTTGCAGTTCTCACCTGCGTGAATTCGACACCAGGATATTGTTCCTCAAAATCAGCGACTCTTGATGCCTCGACTCTCGGCCTTCCAACTACAATAATTGGCTTCACAACATCTAGAGGTTGGAGCGGATCAATTATGTTAGGCAGAGCCAGAAGCAGCAATTCTCTCTTCTCATCAAGCTCCTTCGTGCATTTTTCCAGATCAATCATGCTCTTATCCAATGCCCTGGCCTGTTCAAGCAACTCCGAATCTCCACGTTTGGCATTTATTGCTATAGACAGCTTGTTTTTCTGAGATCTCGATTCGTTTAGTTTTACTATAGATTCTCTCCACTCTTTATCAGTCTTAACAAAATCTCTTAGTAAAGATTCATCAATCTTCCTTTTCCTGAAAGAATCTTCTAATGGAGACATGTCCTTTCTAAGGGCATGCATGTCCATGCTACTGCCAATCGGCAGTACGGATACAGTTACCTTTGGAATTATACTGGCTTTTTGATCCTCCACAGTATCACTTTTATCTGATTTCCTAGTTACGGCTTGCATATATTCACTTTTATATTAAAGTTGCAGATAATTTAAGTTTTTTTAGATATTTATATATTACCACATGGTTGGCTTTGGGACAATATTCCGCTACTTCTTTAGTATGACAACGTAGGCGCGTTTGCCGATATACCTTTTTGGCGCATCGACTTTCGCAGAATTTCCAAATTTTGTTATAATCTTTTCATAAAACGTTTCTACTTGATCGTCCAATCTGATTGTTCTCTTACCCATTGCCAATCTGCGCGTACTCTTAGTCATAGAATCACTTTATTATCATAATACTTCTTTTTATTTGATAGTGTATATATCCATGGATATCCTTATATACCTTCCGATTATATATACTATCGGTGTTATCATGACCATAAATATCGGAGAGGGGATGAGGAGACTCTGGAGCAGAGACCTTCAGAATATAGTATCTGCAGTCAGAAGTGGTACGTTCGAGTACAAAGAAAAAGAAGGAAAACTGATAGATTGGAGCAAATATGATGCGGCGCAAGTCAATGAAATTACTGACATACTGCAGATGATAAACGATGCTGTCGATGCTGCATATGGAAGGGTAATATCGAGAGAACCTAAGAAAAAGAGGCCGCCAGGAAAGCCGCTGATACCTGCAGATGATATCGCAAAGATAATGCTGCTCCAGTGTTACTTTGGTTTTTCGAACAGGGTTTCTGCCGGTTTTCTGAAAATATTCACAGCGATCAAATTTTCCAAAAGCTTCAGTTACAAGACGGTGGAAAGGGGATATGATCCGGACCGCACCAAACCCATTTTTGATGAGGTATTCCGACTTACAAATGAGTGGAGTAATTTCAATGGGGATATGACAGGTTTCGACGGAACTGGTGACCCAAACACCATTAAAATCAACTATGAGAACAAACGTTCTGAACAGAGGGCAAAAATAAAACGGACAAATGGTGCATGGCCAAGCAAGAAGCACGACTTCCAGTATTCAGTAATAGGCGCAGGAATGTACACAAAAATAATCTCAGGTTTTTCATCTACTGATAATCATCATATTGGTGAACTATCCCAATTTCCAAACTCGATGCGTCAAACGCATTTGAATATCCCAAACCTTGCGATAGTCGTAGGCGATACGTTGTACGCATGCAGGTCTGTTTGCAAACAGGTCAGCAATTATGGCGCTGCATTGTATTCGCTACCGAAATCCAATTGTACTTTAAAGAGTTATGGCGTGAGGGATTGGAAAAGAATGGTATACGGGTTGATATTGGATCCTCAGGGATTTCTGGAAATATTTCACAATCGTTCGATATCGGAAACCGTAAACTCCATGATGAAAAGAAGAGAGCCAATTCCAATAAGGAAGAGAATCCCATGGCGAAAAGACGTGGAAGAGTTTCTGAAAGTCAACATCCACAATCTGCGTCAGTCCTGTTATCTGTCATATCTTGCACCCACCACGACTAGGATACCGCTTCATGGTGGGTAATATTGTCCCAAAGCCCACATGGTTTTTATATGTATTCTGCACATAGAACAAAAGTTTTAAGGTATGTAATATGCAGGCTGTGCATATTATACATCTTTATACATCTTTGATGTGTTACCATGGATATCTCTATAAGCACCATAAATACTATGAATGAAGCTCAGACAAGAGAAGTGGTTGAAAGAAAAGGAAAAGGCCACCCGGATACATTAGCCGATGGGTTAGGAGAAGAACTTTCACGTGTTTATTCTAAATATACACTTAAGAAATTTGGTTATATACTACACCATGATTTCGACAAGGTAGGTATATTAGGTGGGAGATCACAAGTAAAGTTTGGGGAAGGAACGTTAGCAAAACCAATAACTTTACTGATAAATTGTAGAGCGTCGTATTCTTTTGGAAATGAGGAGATTCCATTAGAGGATTTATTGAAAGATGCTGCAAGAAAATTTATTTTTACAAGATACCCTATGCTAAAAAAAGATGACGTAACAATAATCTATAACGTAAATCCAAGTAGCAGCCCTGGAAATGTAAATAGTTCTTCTAAAGGAGGTGCTAGAAAATATTGGTTTAACCCGAGAGGTCCAGAAGACCTTCCAGAAGTTTCAAAGCTTAACTCTAATGATAGTGTAATAGCGTGTGGGTACGCACCCTTGAGCATAGCTGAAAGAATATGTTTGGAAGTTGAACAGTATCTTAACTCAGATTCCTACAAGCAAAAGAACAAATGGTGTGGTACAGATATAAAACTTCAAGTAACCAAAGAAAAAAATAAAGCGGGCGTCACAATATGCGTACCGCAGCTTGCAGAGTACATAGAGGACATTGACCAATATGTTAACAATGTGGCTAAGGTGAAGCAGGACATAAGAGATTACGTTAGCAAAAATATTTCTCAAGAGCTTGACTTCGAAGTTAATGTGAATACAAGAGACAATATTCAAGTACCAGAACTTTACCTTACTGCAATTGGCTCGTCTATAGAGAGCGGAGATATAGGAATGGTAGGTAGAGGAAACAGGGTAAACGGACTTATAACACCAAATAGACCTATGAGTATAGAAGCACCGTACGGTAAAAATCCAGTGTACCATGTAGGAAAGCTTTATTCTGTAGCATCGCACATGGTCGCAAGAAAAATATATGAGGCAACTGGTGGATATTGTGAGGTTTTCATGCTCAGTCAATCCGGAAGAGCAGTAAAAGATCCTTGGAAAGTTATGATTAAGAGCGGCGTTGATGGCAAGGATGCAGTAATAAAAAGGATTATTAACCAGGAGATAGAGGAAATCAATGATATAACAATGCAAATAATAGAAGGCAAAATAGACATCGTTGTATAATTGACAAATCGTAATTAGTCAAGAATTGGCGCTACAAAATTAGAGATTTTTGTAAAAACCTTGTCAAGTTTGCCAGTAAAAGAATGATCAGATTTCTTTATTATATAAACATCAGCATTAATCTGTGATTTTATTTTGGTTTTATAGTAGCCCGTAGATTCAACCAAAAACTCATCATTTTCAGCGATGGCAAAAAGTGTAGGGAGTTTAATACTTTTTACATAACACATATTTTTTAGATTATAATTAAGCGTCATAACCAAGCGGCTTTTGGGATCCAATAACTCATCCAATGTTACAACATTGAATATACCTACACCTTTTTCATAGACCAGCTTATCACCCTGACCTTGTTTTACAAGTTTTTTATAATATCTATGCATTTTTGCGAATTTGTTTTCACCGAATTTATTTTTTAAATAATTATGCGTATCAATTGGGGAAAGCAACACGAGCATTTTTATGTGATTTTGCTTGAACTTTGATATATAATAGATAGATTTCTGGCATCCATAGCTGTGACCTATTAAAACTATTTTTGTGTAGCCTAACTGTCTGACAAAATCAACAGCACCCTTTATATCAAGTGCCGAATCTTCAAATTTCTCAAACGCCCGCCCAACCAGCACAGTACCTTTTTTACTATAATAGCGTCGAATAATTCCAGCACCGCGTGTATTTATGGCAAAGAAACTCATACCCTTTTTAGTGAGTGCGTTCGCTGCCAAAAAACGTTCGTACCACGCAAAATCCCCGCCGGCTCCATGTATAAATATGGCAATTGCATCCGTTTGCTTTTTTGGTTCTGTCAAAAATCCCTGGAGAAGTAAACCGTCTTTGGTATAAAACCAAGCTAGTTTGCCTTCACTTATCATTCGATTTTCCATCTATAAAAGCCTCGAGTTTTTCTTGTGCAATATCGTCGCTATATTGAACAGGAGGATGTTTCATGAGATATGCAGATGGGCCAATTAACGCACCGCTAATTCGCCTATCCTGAGCCACCTTTGCAAGCCTTATCGCGTCTATCAATATACCTCCTGCATTCGCTTTGTCATCAACTTCTAGCTTTACATCTATCTCATACGGGCGTCCTCCCCACATCAGGCCATGCATATACATGTACGCTATTTTTGTATTTCCTAAAAACTCAACGAAATCAGAAGGACCTATGTGTATGCTGTTCTGTTTAAGCGGAGAATGGAGTTGGCTCTGCACGCTATCTGTTTTAGATATTTTTTTGCTCGTCAGCCTTTCCCGCTCCAACATATTCTTAAAATCTGTATTGCCACCTATATTTATTTGATAGGTGTTGATAAGAGTTGTCCCTCTATCTTGGGTTAACTTTGTAAGGATTCTGTGCACTATTGTTGAACCAATCAAGCCTTTCATGTCATCCCCCACAAGCGGGACTTTGGATTCCTTGAAGCGCTTAGCCCAAGTTTTATTAGATGCAATAAAAACAGGTATAGAATTGACAAAAGCGCATTTTGTCTTAAGCGCGATTCCTGCCCAGAATTCAGTCGCGCGTTGGCTACCAACGGGAAGAAGATTTACTAGAACCGTCGTGCCGCTGTTATTTATTTCAGATATTATCTCATTTTCCAATATGTTGATTGGTCTTTCCTTTACTGGTTTTATTAAATTTTCGACATACTTTCCTACGGAATCCAATCTAGGACCTTGCTTTACAGATACAGCACTTTTAGGTATCTTAAGCCAGTTCACTAGATTTGGACTTGAATACAATGCAGCATCCACGCTCTTCCCTACCTTTCCACTGCTTATATCAAATGCACTTGCCAATTTCACCGAACCTACACCATAACTACATATCACCTTGTGCATAAGCCCTTGCTCTGTAGAAGGATTCGTTTTGTAGTATTCTATCCCTTGGATGAGCCCTGCAGCTACATTACCAAGGCCTATAATTCCTATTCTGACTTCTTTTTTTGTTGGCATTGCATAAATATCTTAATAGGCACTTTATTTATAGATTATGTATGATTTATTTATGGTAGTTAGAGTACACTTGTGGGTTTTTAATGTTGAATATGAGGTACGTCAATTCGCACATTGATGAAATAAAAAGATCGCTTAAGATTAGGCATAACAATTTCCCTATAAATGAGCTTCTAGAGCTCTACAAGACAAGCATTGACTTTAAAAAAAAACTAGACACGCTTAACCACGAGAGAAACAAAGGAAGCAAAGAAATTTCCAAAACATTTAAAACAGAAAAAAAAGTTGAGGAATTACGGGAAATAAAAGAGCAAATAAAGGTTTTGGAAGAACAATCTAACGAATGCGAAGAAAAGATTAATGTACTCCTATTAAAACTGCCGAATCTATTAGACCAATCTGTTCCTGAGGGTGCAACGTATGAAGATAGCCCAGAGTTGAAGGTCTCAGGAAAAATAAAAAATGAGAGTTTAGAAAATTTTGAGCGGGTTTTGGAAAAGGCTAATTTGACAGACACCGCCACGGCTTCGGAGCTAACAGGAAGAAGATTTTATTTTCTGAAAAACGATTTTGTGCTGTTAGAATATGCACTAATAAAATATGCTCTAGATTTCCTATCTAAAAGAAAATTTTTGTTAATAGAACCACCGCTGTTGCTTCGTGAGAAGTATTATCAAAATGTTGTAGACATTGCAAAGTATAAAAATATTTTATACAAGGTGATCTCTGCAAAACAAGAAGGGGAAATGGAAGATAGCATTTATCTCATCGCATCGTCTGAACATATAATTGCTTCTACGCAAGCAGGAAAATTATTGCCGACAAATAGTTTACCAATAAAATATGCAAGTACAAGTATTTGTTTTAGGAACGAACCTCAAACAAAAGGAAAGGATTTGCAAGGATTATTCAAAGTGCACCAATTTAATCAGGTAGATCAGTTTGCATTCTGTAAAGAGGATGAATCTAACAAAATATTTGACGAACTTCAAAAAAACCAAGAGGAATTTGTACAAACTCTTGATCTGCCATACAAAGTATTTGCGGTTTGCAGTGGAGATCTTAGTATAAAAGCAACAAAAGCTTTGGATCTTAAAGTGTATGTTCCGAGTGAAAAAACTTATAAAGAATATGGATACTGTGCAAATTTAACAGATTGGCAAAGCAGAAGGTTAGATACAAGATACGATGACGGTGAAAGAAAATATGTCCATACAGTTACCTGTACAATGGCATCGTTTCCAAGAATACTGATATACCTGCTACAGAATAACATGACAAATGAAGGTTTTATGGAGATACCAAGCCCACTCATTTCGTATATGGGCAAAAGTAGGATAAAACTCTAAGCGTGTTTTTAATATGATTAAGCTTTGAAATCCCTTGCCTTCAGACATGCAGATGAAAAAGCCCAAATTTTTATTCTTTTTTATCGGAGTAAATGTTAAGTAGTCGTAAGCCGCCGAAACGTGATAAATATAGATAGCGGGAGTTATTAAAATAACTTCTCTGCGACCTTCAGGTTGCAGTATCACTTTGGTTAAACAGCAAGATGCAGTTGTCCTGAAATGTCTTTCCTCTTGATTTAGTTCTGCAGTGTATTTTCATTTCTCTGGCCAATACTGCCATTGCCATTTCCTGCAGCTCAAAAATACCATTTGAATATCGTATCGGTGTCGGGCATTTCTTTGAACACTTTATATGATGAGTATCCCTTCAACAACTGCGCTGCCTACGAAATTGACATCGTATTTGGTATGTTGACTTCCATCTAGACATGCACAAAGTCCTTACCGAACGACATCTCTTTTATCGCCATTCAATGCCTTTCAGCGGCGGCATAAAGCGCATCTGCATTATCCCAACAGTCTTCTGATTCTTGAACATTTTGTACCTGTGTTTCGTAACCAATATAAGGTGTTGGAAGTTGTACTGATGACCAACGTCACTAGCAGATGGTTCTTTATACTTTGTTTTACTACGCTATTCATACGATCACGCTTTTGGCAATCACTGTGCTGCGCAAATTTGCGGCACGCTTCTATTAACGGAATATCACAAGAAAAGAGGTAGTATTTTTATTATCTTCATATGAAATTCGTTCACGACTTAAAAGTCGTGCTACTCTTGCTCTACGAATAGATTCTGAACTTGTACGCCCTTGTGGAACCCAGTTATTTACATCGTCATTCATGTTTATATATTCTTACGTTTATTATCCATCTGCGTTCGCTTTTGTTTGACAATTTTGTTGTCAAATTTTAGATTGCGCTGCAAGCCAATCACTCAGCCTCTGAAGAGTGTGGGGTTTCCCGCTTGCGTTGTTAAAAAACCTAGAATAAACTAAATAAGTGATTGTATGGTTAAAGAGTTGAAAGCGGATGTTATAGTGGATGCGTTTTCCGGAGTCACATATGGCGAGGTAAAGAAGATCTTCGATTCGTCTGGCGTCACAATATCGAAAAGCAAGCCTGACTTCGTGATAATGGTAGGAGGAGATGGAACATACCTAAGGCATGCGCCCCATAATATGGATATACCAATACTCAAGTTGAAGGGAAGGGAACATGGACCACTGGGAAGCAAGGGTGTATTGTACACGTATAGCTTCGACAGCCTAGCTGCATGTATAAGAAAGATAAAGAGTCATGATTATAAAATAAGAACCGAACCGGTAATAAAATGCGTATACAATAAAAAAACTTATCTCTCTGCAGGGGATTTTTACATCGAAAGGCACGGGATAAAGCAGGCCCTCAGGTACTCGATAGAC
>JAJYVJ010000052.1 GCA_021792045.1 Thermoplasmata archaeon
TGCCTGAGTCCACTGAATTTTCGAGGGAATTTGCGTACGCCCAGTCCTCAAGCTTTGCATATCCCAGGGTCGATAGCCTCTTCTTGATTGAATCCGCATTCTCGCCGATATCAACAGTATCTCTGTCGAGGCTGGTTGCCTTCCACAGCCCTATGATCCTGTTAAGCTCACCAAGTGGATCCCTGTGATCCTCAACCCTGATGTCGTATACAACATCTGATCCATCTTCGAACGACCTGCTCTCGGAAACAACAAGCAGTGCTGAACTCTGCCGCCCCCTGCTGTCACCACCTTTCTTATCTGCTGCAAACAGTGCTCTGATTATCCTGTCCTCTATCATGCCCGGCATGTTCATTTCTGAAACCATGGCATCAATGACATCCCTTCCCGCAAGTATGTTTCCCTGCACGGAAAACCCGTTTCCATGGAAATGGCCCGCAAATTCATGGCATTCGCTGCCTGTGAAGGCGAATGTATTTCCTTTTGAATCAACGACTCCCAGCTGCCGCTTTTCCCTGAGCGCGTCCTCCCCCGTAAGGATGTCCACAACCTCCCTGGCGGTATGTTTCTGAAGAAGTTCCAGCCCCTTAGGGCCGTAGGAATAGTTCGCGTATGACTGCGTGGCTATTGCACCTACGCCAGCCTTTGCCCATGGGACAACAGAGCCGACTGAAAGGTACCTGCTTGCGACACCAACACCCCACTCCCTTTTCTCCCTGTCATAAGCTACTACTGAAAATGTCATTACCGCTAACCTCAGCCGGAACATATAAACATTTGCAGGAAAACGTGAAAGGGTAAACGCTGATCAAACCTATATTGACCAAGGAAACGCAGAAGCCGCCGTTGGGCTTTTATCCAATAGTTAGAAGTCACAAACTTATATTCTAATTTTTCATGACAATTTATGCTCAAACAACTCAAGAGGGAGATGGAGAAAGTAGAACATATGCAAGAGGATGTGAAAGAGATGTTTCTTGACTTTTATGATCACTTGATGAACACCGAGAACCTTGGGGAAAGAAGGATATTATTCCATTTGTTGAAGATAAGGAAAATGGCAGCAGTCAGATGGGTAAAACAGCAGGACTATGAGGCATGGACCAAGATCGGTTATCTCATCGCTCTCCGGAAATTCTACCTGTTCACATACAGGACAGAACCATCAGGTGATCTCAGGAAAGCACTATCCGTGAAAAGGAGCAGGGATAACCGCCTCACAGACAAGGACATGATAACAAGGGAGGAGATGGAAAAACTTATCGAAGCATCAGCGAATCAGAGAGATAAGGCATTGTGGAGCGTCCTCTACGATTCGGGGATTAGGCATGGAAATCTCATGGACATGGTGATATCAGATATTGAGTTTGACAGATACGGGGCAATTCTGCACGTCCCAATTACAGGAAAGTGAGGATAAACGGCAATTCTGTGGCGTACCTCAGGGAATGGATGAACGTGCACCCCCGGAGGACGGATGAAAAAGCGCCGTTATTTTGCAGGATAGAGCAGCATACAGGTGAAAAGATGGATTACTCCAACACATATAAGGCACTGAGGCTTACATGCAGGAGGGCAGGGATAAAGAGAAGAATATATCCCCACCTGTTCAGGCACACAAGGGCAACAATAATAAGCACCGGGCTCAAGGAGATACCTCTGGAGAACCAGATGGGATGGGTCCACGGATCGCAGATGACAAGGGTATACATTCATGACAATGACAAGGCCCAGGATATTGCAGTCCTAAAGGCCTATGGAATTCAGATCGACGAGGAAGAGAGCATTAAGGAGAGCGGCCCTGTAAAGTGCCCAAGGTGCTTTGAGCCAAATGACGGAAAGAATGTGTTCTGCTGGAAATGCGGAACCGTCCTGAGCATTGCCGAGGCAAGGAAGCAAAAGGAGAAGGAGATGCAGGTCATCGATGGGATGGAGAAAGCTCAGCTTCTGAAAGAAGGGCAGAAAGAGATCATGGAGCAGCTTTCTGAGGAGGAACTGTCAAAAATACTTCTTGACATGCTAAGAAAACTCAAGGAAGAGGGTCAGCTGAATGAGATAGCCGATAACCTCTAGCAATGCCATATTCTCATTCCGGTGTACGAATAGTTCATCGTGAATTTATAATTCCGGGTTGCCGGTGCGAGTTGCCAGAAGTGCCTGGTGAGACATAACGTCACTCCATCTGATTATTGTTTCATTTTGACATTAGCTCATTTTCTGCCAAAATGGTCAAGTTCCAGGAACCCGCCACAATTTTATGAAAGGGCATACTATGGCCAGACCTTCACGAATAAACATGCACATCCATGTTATCTATGTAATAAGGCTTACGCAATATACATATATATAGACAAAAGTCTATATATACTTTCTGGTCATTTTGACATTGATATGATCGCATTACGTATGAATGCAGAACAGGAGAAGATAGTGAAAGAGAAAGCTAGCAGGCTAGGTCTATCAATATCAGGATTCGCCCGGCTAGCAATGCTGCAATATGAACTTGCGGGGCCCGCCGCCAAGCAAAGACCTGCAGCCGCGACCTCGTCGATCTCTCCAGGAGCTGACAAGGATAATATCACAACAAAATGATAAAGTTCTTCCGGAAGAACTTTCGTACGGAGATATCAGGAAAGAACTCAGTGAGATTATTGAAGAGATCCTGGATCTGAAGCGTTCTAAGCTTAGGAACGGAAAAAATAGAAGGAGGGCAAAAAATGAGTGAAGAAAGCATCCTTCCTCAGAACAATTCTCCTAGCAATCGCCCATCCAAGGAATTTAACCTCGAAGAATCTATTGAAAGTCTGCCTGTAGGTTATAAGGACGCTTATTTTGATATTAACGAGATTGAAAATTATCACGTGCCAGGTAGTTATTTCGAGGGACTGAATAATAAGGAAGTCCTTGAAAAAATTACTGAAAAGGTACTTGAGCTTGACCTTGCACAGGAACATGTTCAAGAGTTCATGGAAAACTCAGACATCTGGAGGTATCTGAGCGATAAGCAAAAGTCAGCACTGCAAAGAAAATATCAGAACAACTTAAATCAAAGGTCGAGCGTAATATCTGTTGAAAAAATCTTTCGTCTTTCTTAGGGTCTCAAAGCATACGCAGAATACTTTTCAGGAGAGCAGACCTCTGTGATTGTTAACAACCTCCAGGGATTCCTCAGGCTTATGACCATAGGTGTGTCCGGAGCCAAGATTGGGAGATTAACTCTGTATGCCTTTGAAAATTTCTACATGCCTAACTGCGAGGTAAGAATAGCGCTGGAACTCGAAAGGGTGCGGGGCTTGATGCGTAGAAGGGCTAAGGCGATCTATTCAGAATACGATGCAGCAGTGAGATCAGAAATCGAGAACCTTCGCGAAAGTTTGAAGGAACCCCATCTGCCTAGGCGAAAGGATATCGAGGTTGAGATCAAAAAGTTGGAGGCCTTTCTGGATTTCCCCGGGCCCTTGGAGATCAGGAATGCTGCCCTTGAAGAGATTGCCAACCGATTCCGTGCACGAAACGTAAAGACCCCTCTGGATCTCAACCGCCTGCCCGAGGATGGTATTTTCCGAATTGCACTTCGCGACTGCACAATAGAGGGATACAGATCATCACAAAGCATGCATGTCAACATTGTACCCTTTAATTCGGAGCATTTTCTGACATTCGCGCTGAATGCACGCTTCTTAAGCGAAGAGGCAGCAGAACAGGTCAGGGGATGGTGGGACTTTACAGTCAGGACCATGGGTGTTCAGAGCGCGCGCTTTCTACGAGATGGTCGGATATCTCATGGTGACAAAATACCCGCTGCCTACTGAACGAAGCATCCTCATAATCATTGGAGACCCAGGCAGCGGCAAGGGCACACACCTGGCGGCCATGCAGGAATTGCTTACGTTTGGCAGCCTAACACTGTTTGCCAAGGCTGACCCGCATAAGCTGACCGACCCAAAAGAGCACTTCAGCCGGCAGAACCTCCAAAACAAGCTGGCCCTGACCTCCGGGGACTTGAAGCATGACAGGCTACACGATTTCTCTGGTGTTAACGATCTGTTCGGTGGCGAATCCCAAGAGATGGAGAAAAAATTCAAAGATCCGACAACGGAAAAACCAACTTTTAAGGCATTCTGGGCCAGCACACCCGCCTCTGTTCAAGATTGACTAGGCCGGAGGCGCATGGCGCCGCATTCTGATGGTGCTCACTAATCCAGTACCCGACAGTGCTAGGGATAATGAACTGAAGTTAAAGATGCTTGGCATGCTTGATGGATTTTTTTGAACTGGCTCATTGGGCTTTCATACCTTGTCGCCAACAGGTGGAAGTTCACCAATGAAACACCGGATGCCGAAATAGAGGAAATGTGGGCGTTCTATTCAGACAGCGTGAGGGTATTGGCGCAGAACCTGGATCCGGAACCAGACACCATAGAAACAAAGGTAACCAAGCCAAGCACACTGGATTTCCGCCAGATGATGTTAATATATAATCTACCCATCCGCCCTTTCCGCCTGGTGGTTTTACCTCCCTAAAATTGTTAGTTTTAAGCTCGTTCAATAACATTGCCATCAGTTTATCAGACAGTAATGATTCTGGTTTTGATATGGAAAGGCCGTCCAAACAATCTCTAAAGTTTTTACCCAATTCGTTTTTTTCCCATTTAACTCCAAAGGAATCTGATCTTTGATAGTGTCCTTATTTTTGATGTCTAATTCTTGCCATAATAGTTCAGATATCGCAAAAACATCTCAATGTCGGATCTATCTATTGAATCACTCACACGGCCTCATCCCTATGTCAACGAGTGACAGAATTCTTTTCCCGGCCACTTTATTGTTTTCTTCAGATATTATACTTCTTAGCAAAATATCGCTTGTGCCGCTGTTAAAGCAATCTACAAGGTTGCCGTCTTTCTCATTTTTATTTTCAAAACTGAAGTAATCAATTTTTACCTTCAAAAACTTGCCTCCTATATTTGTTTCATCCAGAGTTAAAGATTGAGAAACTATAAGCGGTGTCAAGACATCAATTGTGAGTTCGATATCGTATTTTAAGGAACAACATCTTCTAGTGTACAAATCGGACATCGCATCGGAATCCATCATGTTTAGCATATTTTGTGAATATCTTATAATGTTTTGCTTTGTGGTTTTTTCCAGTTCGGATATGGCTATGTTCAATACTTACTGATATGTATAATCCACAATGCTTCCTAATATAGTAATAGAGATTATAGAATTTATTATCGATCCTGAAAGTAAAAACAATAATATTGCTAGGTAAAGGTAATTATAAAAGCCAGAAATTATATTAACGAAAGCAAATAACATTATAAGGAAGAAATATATGGCGCTCAATAACATGAACCCAGGAAAATCCTCAAAATGTCCTGCCTTTTTTATAAGGTTCAGTGCTGGTCTTTCTGGCAGAATAAGAAGTATTGATAATGCAGTTATGAAAAATCCGGCTAGAGTTGCAGAGATTGTTGCAATCAGTTTGATATTTGCTAAAAGACCATTTGCAATAGAGAAATAAAAATAGTGATCATAATGGTTTATGGCCACTACAAAAAGAATGGCAATAAAAGAAGATATGGCGAAAGAAACCTTGGCTTCTATTGTCGTGATGGCATGAAACATTGTTATCTACTCGGGTGGATGAATTCATCGATGTATATTTTGTTCTTAGTGTAGGCTACTTCAAGTTTCTCGAACATGTCCGCCGTATCAACACCTCGTCTATTTGACATCTTAGCAGCTCTCATTTCCACATGCAGAAAATCTTCAACAAGATCCACCTTCACTATTTCACCATTCTTCTTGAAACCAGAGACAACTAAAGAGTTAAGAAATTCTTCCTGAAATTCGGCACCTTCCAGAATTGATTTTCTAAACGCATTAAAGGCCCTATTGAATTTACGTTTAGTTTCTTTTTTTCTTCCGACAGAAAAAAGTATTGTTACGCTCGCTTTTTCTATGGACTTTGGAAGGTGTAATCTTTTGATTATACTTTTTCTGCTTGCAGAAAGAACGTGACCATAATTTGGTGCAACATTTAATCTCAACCATTTGACTCTGTCTATTTCGCGAAGCTTACTTTTAAAGTCTTTTTCAGGAATTGGAATAATTGAAAAATCAATGATGTTTTTTTGATCGCAGGTGTTCTTATTTCCACTAATTAAGTTGTTAAGTCCCTTTCTTAAAACTTGATATAAATATGGTCGCGTTCTAAATCCATTAACGTTTAATTCAGATATTACTATCGTACCGTCTATTACAATGAAATGGCTAGGTTCAGAAAAAACTCTCTTTTCATCAGGATTATAGGGATAAAGTTCACCGGTATCGTCAAACTCCTCTATTGGAGTATCTTTGCGTCTTACTCGTTTTAGCTTGAAGTGTCCATAGTTTGCCTTAGAGGTGTGTAGGGTTTCCTGCACCAATTCAGCTCTTTCAATATCGTCTTCTTGGATTATAATCCTAGATCCTTCTTCATGTGAAGATGCAATAACCGTGTTAAAGAATAATTCGTTCGTGCAAATTTCATCTTTCTGATCAGTTTTCCATTTGATGAGGTAGAAATAGATTTTTCTAGATATAGAAGGCGAGCTACTCTCCTCCATTACCATATTACTTAAAACCTCATGATCTACTTAAATCATTCATATCTTGTAGCTTTTTATAGGCAAGATCAAAAGTACTAAAACAAAAGTTTATACTATAAGTAGAGTTAAATGGTGTGCATCATTCTAATACTCCGTATGACTGGACAATTTTTCAATTGGATAAAAATTTCAGCGTTCGAGAAATAATGACAATAATTAGGGAATTAATATTTGCGTCTGACTTAACCGAGGCAAAGGACCTGTCAGGCAAATATGATTATGACATAATCCCTATTGGGGATTCAACAAACTTTCATAGTTATTACGAACGGACAAATAATATTATAAAAGCCATTGCAAAGGAGGATCTTTTAAGTATTGATACGGGAATTGCTAGTCTGCTATCTTGCTTGGTTAGAAGAGAGTTTTACTTTATTTTGGAGCGTAATCATATTGCGGGTTTTGTTAATAGGTCAGATTTGAATAAATTAATTTCTTTTCTCCCCATATACATTACCTCTTTGCATGCTGAATCTGCTATGCGCATGTATTTTAGGCAACAACAATTAGCTAATTTAGTCAATTACGAAACTTTTTTAAAAAATCAGTTTGCAGAAATCTCAAAAGTAGTTGAAAAGAATGGATTAAACAAAAGTTTAGATTTTGTAACTTTAAATGATAAGTTTGAAAAGGCCAAGAAGATAGGATTTTATACGGACATTTATGATGAACTAGAGTTCTGGCAAGAATTAGCCCTGTATTATTCTCTGAATGGAAAACTTATTGGCCAAATTGATTGGGATAAAATTAAGGATTACAAAGAAATAAGAAATAGAACAATGCACATGAAGGATCAATTATCTTACTCAAATACTAAGGAAGATCTTGAACAACTGCTACGCTTTTTATACGAATGTAATAAAATAATTAATGAAATATTCACTTAAAGCCCTAACGTAAATTTGGCGTGGCTATTTACCCTTTATAAACATTCGAATCTGGAACATTTCTCTCCACTTTTTGTGCAATTAAATAACCCTAGGCGTTCTCACTAATCATGATTCGAGCTATTTCTAACGTGCTTTGTGAAACCTCTGATAGTGTACATGATTTGCCGTAATTTCGAAATGATCCTGTACATTCCCCAATTCTCCTCCATGTTCATATATCTTCTCCATGTTATCCATTCCTCATTTATGTCCATCATTATTGTCACAACAAGTCTCAGGAGAGACTGTTCAGACGGGAATGCCTTTTTTTGAGTTTGCGATACAAAGAACTGGCTAAGATTTACTTTAAGGTGAAGAGATTTATTTCTTCCGCTGTCCTCTTCTTAATTACACAACAGGGAACTTTTTTTTATGAGTTCTAATGAGTGTTTTGGGATCTTTCCTAATGGAAGATTCGTAATTTATGTTCACACAATATTCCCTGTACTTGTTTTTGAAAGGAAAATTCTATCTATATTCAATGATTGTAATCAAGCGATTTGGGTGGGGCAGAATCTCTTAGACGGAAAATCAAGTAAGCGATTAGACCTTAATGATATATTAGACCGAGAAATTGTTTTGTTTTGCGGTGCAGGCATATCAATACATTCGGGGCTTCCATCGGCAGATAACTTAAAAGAGAGTATACTCCAAGCAATTGGAATGAACGAGAACAATAGAAAAAGTGTTTTGGATCGGAAAATTCCGTTTGAAGCGTTTATGCAGACCGTTGGTGACTTTATTGATTTGAATGAATTCTTCAAAATATTTACCCTAGCGGAACCTAATTTTGCTCATGTATTCATAGCTAAACTATTCAAGGCAGGCAAACTGAAAGTTATTATCACTACTAATTTTGACGACTGCATTGAAAAAGCTTTAGAATCTGATGGTCTGAAGAGAAACAATGATTTCCACGTCTTATATAAGGAGGAAGATTTTGATAGATTTCAAGATTACACAAACTTAGGGAAAATTACATTGGTAAAAATCCATGGAGATGCGCATTTTCCAGATAGCGTGAGAACGACTCTAAGACAGGTCGCATCAAAGCAACTTTCTAAGAGTAGAGAATATGTGTTAAATTCAATTTTTACAACCGGACCTCACCAAAATGTATTATTTCTTGGATACAGTTGTTCTGACATTTTTGACATTAATCCTGCGATTGAAAATATTACTCAACCAACAAAAGGTGTTATTTTTGTCGAACATTCGAAAACCCAGTCGACACTATTGGAAGACATCAATGCAAGAAAAGACATATTTTCTAATTTCAAAGGGCTCAGGATAGTCACCAATACTGACAACCTTGTGTCTGCTTGGCTAAGCAGGCTTGAGACAGAAAAGATAAACTGCAAAGAACACACAAAGAATGATTGGAAAAAGGAGATATACAATTTTTACAAGAACACATCAATAGTTGATCCAACGATTGGTTATACCTTATGTGGGGAGTTTATGCATCAAGTAGGTGAGTTAAGATTAGCTATAAGTTACCATAGTAAATCGCTTAATCTAGCCAAAAGTCGTAAGTTGTGGTATAATGTTGCGAGATCATATACCCTTCTAGGTAATTGCTATAGTAAATTAGGAGACTTTAAAAAAGCAACTCAATTCCACATGGATGCTCTTAAGCTTGCGGTTGTCAACAAAGATAGCAATAAAATCATCACATGTCAAACAAATCTAGCTTCCGATTATTTTAGCATAGGAGATTACAAAAAAGGTTATGAACTTATACAAGAAAATATTGACTTGGCAAGAAGTATCAACAATGTGACAAGCTTGACAATATCCCTTGGTATGATGGGTAACTATTACAGTTACATTTCCGCTCCAGAGAGAGCCATCAGATACCATGAACAGGCGTTAATGCTAAGCGAAAAAATAGGAGAATTAAAGTTAATGATTGATAGCTATGGAAATTTAGCGGGGTCATATAAACTATACGGGGATTTAGCCAAAGCTATAAATACATATAAGAAGGCACTTTCATTATCAGAAAAAATTGGTGACCAGAGCCAATCCGAAATGTGCTTAAGTTCAATAGGTTCGTGTTTAAGAATGCAAGGGAAATTTCTTGAAGCAATGAATTGGTCGAATCGGGCATTAGAAATCGCCAGAAAGACCTCCCAGAAAAAGGAAATTGGCTATTGTCTTAAGGAAATTGCGGGGTGCATGGCTAATATCAGTCTTCATAAGGATGCTTTGAGAAACTATGAGGATGCCCTAAAAATATTTCGAGAGGTCCAGGATAAAGATAACGTTGCAAGAACGTTGGGCGATATTGGTATTTTCTATTTAGAAAGAGGATTAACAGATTTGAGTTTAAATTATCTGGCCCAATCTTTGCAAATTGCCAAAAAAACGGGTTCAAATGACACTATTGCTTGGGCACTAACATCTATAGGTAATTGCTATATGGCACTAAAGCAAATTGATTCTGCACTAAATCACTATAAGGAGGCTTTAGGTCTTTCAAAAAAAGTTGGAGACCTAAGACAAGAAGCGCAGGTGCACCGTGGCATTTCGAGATATTATTTCGATAAAAAAGAGTATGATAAATCGAATCGAGAGGCTACTGAATTTATTGACATTTCCATGAGACTTGCAGACCCGATCAGCGCAATCAATATGTGCTATGAGATGTGGCAAAGATTTTCAATTATAGGAAGAACATCGGAAGCTTTTGAGTATTATCAAAAGGCTGAAGGCCTTTGCGCGAGTATAGAAGATGAGAATATTTTGCTTAGATTTAAGATTCATAAGATTAATTTTCTGATAGATCAGAGGAAATTTTCCCAGGCTTTTGTCTTTATGGACGAAGTCTTACATCTCTTGGATAAAATTAGTGATTATGAGGTAAGGGGAGCTGGTCTAATCACCGTAGCTAGATTATATTTGTCAACCCATGACTTTAAAGAATGTGTACTTTATTCGGAAAGAGCTCTTGATGATTTAAATAGAGGGGAGTCGCCGATCAATATAATGAAGGCGCATATTAACGCAGGTTTCTGTTATAAGGGTATGAGCGAGACAGATAAGGCATTCGGTCATTATAGAGATGCCCTTATAATTGCAGAGAGATTAAATGATACACAAAATATTGATAAGCTTAAAAAGGAAATGGAGGAAATCTTGACTGCTATACACACTAAAAATAGCTTGAGCTAATTCATTGAGACATATGAATAGATGATCAATAAGTACATTGCTATTTTTTTAGTTGTGGCTTCGGAAAGTAGGAAAAGAGCCGCCGACGGGATTCGGACCCGCGACCTTGTGCTTACCAAGCACACGCTCTACTAGGCTGAGCTACGGCGGCAATGAGCATGTGAAAGCTACAACGTATTTAATTCCTTTCCGGATCTGGAAAGG
>JAJYVJ010000053.1 GCA_021792045.1 Thermoplasmata archaeon
CAAAGAGCTTGTATTTCTCGTGGCGTTCCTTGAGTTCCTCTACTATCCTGTTAGCAAGCATCTTCTGCGGGTTGTGCAAAGTCTTCACCCTCTCCGTGAGGTCATTGAAAGACTTGAATGGTTCCTTCTTTCTCTCATCGAGTATTCCCCACATTATCTTGTTTCCGAGACCAGGAAGCAGCTCCATGGAGTGAAGCCTTGAATTGATCGAATCGGCGGTATTGAAAAATTTTACAAAATCCTGTTCTCTGGATTGAATTATTGCTTCCAGGATGTACGGGAGCTCATTTGTTGCGCCCGCAGTTAGTTCTGAATACGATATCCTTCTTCTGACAGATAGTATCTTGGCCCTCTTTTCAGGTTCCTTGCCTATGTAAACACGTTCCCCTATTGCAATAACAGTATCATTCTTTGGAATAAGTTCAAGAAGCTTGAATTCGGTTTCCCCTATCGCCAGGGCTATTGGTGTCTTATGGTATCCCTTTTCTTCCGCTCTCCCCTGTGGCAAATAATCTAAAATGTAAGCATACGATTCCAATAGCAGGCACCTCCGGCCGGTTAGTCATTAAAATAGTCCTCAACCTTATTTAAATCTTCCTCTGATAGCATAACGCCGTAGGTGGATAATATGACCGTAAGTTGTTCCTTTGTCCCAGGTTTGAGGTCCACAAGCTTAACTGCAACCTTTTCCTGGAGTTTGAATTCACTCATAAGGTAATTCACAGCCTTCCTGGCATCCTTTCCTTTGTACTTCAAAAAAGCTTCTGTATAGGAGAGATTCTCCTTTTCAAAATCGTTATGTTCCTTCTCCTTTGAAAGTATATCGAAAGCCTCCGAGGTGGTTGTGTATTTTGCCTTCATGCTCATCCCTCAATCTTCTTAAGGTGGACAGGCCCTGCAAGCAACTTTTTTTCAACTCCGCCTACTCTTACTGAAAGGATGTAGCATTCACCCTGTTTATCTGTGATTCTCCCGGTGAGTCCCTGGAAACCATGATACGGCAGACCAGCGTGTATAGACGGTTCTATGTCTATTGCTGCAAGGTCTCCAATATTGAATGATTTCATGAATCTTGAAACTGGAGGGAAACCTCTCTCGCTCTTCCTTTTCGTCATAGTTTTTCTTGATCCGGCTCTAGGGCCGTGTGACATTTTTACCATTTATTCATTCTCCTTGTGTATCTCAACTACGTCAAGATAAAGTATCTCAGGCACTTCTCCGTATTCCCCAGAAATACTTGGTTCAGTTCGTCCATCATCCCCATGGACTAACTCCTTAATGTATGTTCCGCTCTCTGCCCTGATCAGCAGAGTAACGTCATTTTCTGTGGAATCTTCGAGTTCAAGCTTCCTGATGGTCCTTTTCCTGACCAGATCGGATCTTCTACTGGAAACCCTTAATGGTGTCCTTTGATAAATATCTTTTCCAGAAAATTTTTCTTCAAGCATTTTTAGTTTTGCCATGTCGACCCTTGTGGGAAATTTCAACCCGAGGCGGTAGGTCTTGTCATTTTTTTCTGCTTTTATCATAACTACGCTTTCTTTCGAGGAAGGCTTGAGACCAAAGACTTCAACGCCATCTCCAGAACCGTTTATTAGCGATTCAAGATCATATAGATTCAGCGTCCTCCTCTTAGGATTCTCGACCTCGATTGCGAATTCGCGGCCATTACCGAGCATAAGCACGTCGACGTCCTCTCTTCCGGCTCCATGCAGGAAAAAATTTGTTCCTTTGGCAAGAAGATTGATTCTATTGCCAATGATGGTCTCAACGGACGGTGACAAGGGATCTCTATGAATCCATCTGGTTTGTGGGATCCCTCTCACAAGTTTTCTGTACATCCCAGAGACGAACAGGCTCTTTACCTGGAGAGAAAAGGAATCGTACCTCATGTCCATTCGTATCATAATTTCCGGCTCCTTGAAGTTGACTTTTTTCCCTGTTTTTTCGGAAATGAATTTTCCAAATTCACGGTTAAATTCCTTTTTTATGCTCTCACCCTTGTTTTGGAAAATTTCCTGGACCTCCTTTTCCTGTGAAATTACAGAATCGTCAAATGTTGATCCAACAAGAAAATCATCAAATTCGTATTCGGATAGTTCCCTCTGTATCATATCAAAATACTGTTGAAATTTAAGGAATATCCCATTGCAGAACGGGCACTCATCTTCGCTAACCATCTCATAACCCTTTGATGATAGGGTTTTGAAATAATCTGTGAATCTCTCTCCGCGTTCTAAATTAGATTCTCCATGCCCATCAAGGGCAAAACAGCGCCCAAAGCATCTTTTGCAGATTTTATGGTAATTCGATATCAAGAGCTATACTGGTTATTTTGTGTATACTACTTTCTCTATGCTGGGCCTTTCCTTAACAAAGACCCTGGACCCGCATTCGCATTCTATATCGGATGTCCCGTAGGACTTTTCGAGTGGGCGGCCGCACCTGATACACTTATACACTCTCAGTCACCTCTTGTTTCTTTGGTGCCTGGATAAATTCAGGTGTATAAGATCCACCGGCGAATTTATATCCACAATGTCTGCATTCCCAAATACCAGAAGACAATCTCTTTATCTTTTTCTGCTTACACGATGGACACGTATAAGCAGCGATTTTCTGCTTTTCGATCTCATTCCACGCTTTTCTTATCGTTACCCCGTAGCGAGGACCAAAACGGCCAGAAGCCCCTACCTTAATAGTTCTTTTAGACATGTAAGCCACCATCGATCTGAACGATTACGTTCAGATTCAGGAAATACTGAAATTGTTACAAAGATTTAAACATGCCTATGGACGATGGCTGTTCATTTTAATCTAGTTCCAAGACTCTATTAATGTATTTTCAAACGGAATTTAAAACAAAATTGGTTTAGCGTCCCTGATGCTTCGGATGTAGGCCATTTACGGTGACATGTACTTGGTAGTGTCAGTGGCATCTTCAGAACTATGTTAAATGTGAAAGCAAGAAAGATTAATGACTACGGATGGGTTCTGAACGGTCACAAAAGCCAGAATAACAAAATTGTGATATCGGATCTGTGAATCGCGAAGGAAAAAGAGCTACTAAAATTAATAATGAAATGTGCGCTTTATTTTTCTAAGGCAAAATAAGTCTATAGTGGTAAGCAATTGTGACTATGGCGACAGGATATGTTCAGGGACAGAAAGGAAGCTGGGATTAGACTTGCTGGTATTCTATCAAAAACTGTTCATGCACCATGTATCATTTACGCACTACCAAGAGGAGGCGTACCAGTTGGTTACGAGATGGCAATGAAAATGAAATGTCCGCTCGAAATCATTTCAGTAAAGAAGATTGGAGCACCTGGAGATGAAGAATTAGCCCTTGGGGCGGTAACTGAAGGTGATCCGAAGGAACTGTTCCTAAATGAATATCTCATAACCCAGTTTCACATCGACAAAACTAGACTTGACGAGATCATCAGCAGGAAATATCATGAGGCCAGCGAACTAGGAAACTTGTACCGCCATGGACGGGAATTGATTCTAAACCCCGATGCCGTTGCAATCGTGGTCGACGACGGCATCGCAACAGGTGCTACTATCATATCCGCTGTCAACTTCCTGAAGAGCCGGGGACAAAAGAGGATCATAATAGCGACACCTGTAGTTGAGGCGGAGGCCGCAAGGCGTTTGAAATCAATGGTTGATAACCTAATCTCTGTAGAACTGCCCAGTGAAATGTACTCGGTTGGTGAGTTTTACCGTAATTTTTCCCAGGTGACGGATCAGGAGGTAATGATCGCAATGGATAATTTGAGATATTTCTTAAGCCAGAATTGAAATTGTGCAGTGTCCGCAACTTAGAAAGGGATAATAAAAAATAAAGTTGTTGTTAAAATTTTCTTCAGCCGGTGTCTTATGCGGGTTCGTCGGATAAAAATTTCTCTCTCAGTGTCTTACCAACCTGAAGAGAATTGTTTATGGCTGTTTTCACCTCATCGATCGTGAGATATCCAACTTCACCTTTCTGCATGGCCCTGATGTGTCCGTCTTCTGTTGTCGTCACAGTAATTCTTGTCGAACCCATCTGTTCTTCTTCTGTATCGGGATCGCATACCAGAACGTCGCCTATTTTTGACATGGTAACCGATACAGGAATATGCTTCAGAACAAGCTTGGTATCTTTTCCACCTTCTTTTGAACCAGGAATAACGGCATTCCTTAGAGCGGATATAGCTGCAAGCGTGCACGCATCGATCAGGTTCCCGTCAAAGTCTAGCACATCAATATCAACAAATACAATCCATACCTTCTCCCCAGGGGTTATGACAAGGCTATCCATGTCTATCATTTTGCTCTCCCTGATTCCACGGTCTACGACACGGGCAAGTTCAATTGTTCCCTCACCAGGAGGCCCAGATTCGAATGTTGGGAAAGCCATAGGAAGCAACTCTACATTTGTAGTCAAGACACCACTGTCCGGAGTGTCGGGAAAAGGCTCGCCAGATTCTATTTTTACGCCGGCTACAACTTTTGTCTTTCCGAGCTCCACCCTGGCAGAACCAGAAGCCCTTGGTACGTAGCCGGGGAAGATCTTTATTTCCCTGAAATCAAGAGGCGATCTGCCGTCTCCTCTCTTTCCCTCCTTCAATTTATTGATTATGTAACTCTTCTTAATCTCAGATAATACTCCTGCTTCATCTTTCGGCATTATTCACCACCCTCTTCAAGTGCTATGTCTCTGTATTTTCCTGCAAGAGCTTCTCTCTGGATTTCGCTGATCCTCTTTATGGCATCGTCTATCATTTCGGTCGCCTTGTTGAATTCTTCAATCGACAGATCTCCATCCATCTGCATCAGCACGATCTTCCCGGACTTCACCAGCTGCGCTATCGGAAGATCCGCTTCGCCGAAGTTATCCTCTTCCTTGCCAAGATCCAGTACTACCTGTCCTGCCACCTTTCCGGCTGTACATCCAGCTACCATATCCCTCATGGGTATGCCCGCCGCAGCCAAGGCTACGGCCGATGCCGTCAGGCCTGCTATCCTTGTTCCAGCATCTGCCTGGAGAACCTCAATAAAAACGTCGATCTGGGTTCTCGGGAACTGCTCAGCAAGAATCGCAGTCTGCAGAGCTTCAGATACAACCTTTGAGATCTCTATGGATCTCCTGTCAGGTCCAGGCCTCTTTCTTTCGTCAACTGAGAAAGCTGCCATGTTATATCTAGCTTTAACTACTGCCATATCCATATTCTGCGTGTGCTTAGGATATGCTTCCCTTGGTCCGTACACGGAGGCAATAATCTTGTTGCCTCCCCATTCAATCATTGCTGATCCATCAGCATTATCTAATACATCTGTCTGTATTTTTATAGGTCTAAGTTCGTTTGGAGACCGGCCATCTAACCTGAGGCCATTCTCGTCTATTAACTTTAGATCTGTTTTTGCTCCACCCATCTAACTTCCTCCTTTCAATCCTTTCAAAAAGTTTTCAACTCTATCTGTCAATCCATTTGTGTGTGCTTCCCTCTCAACCATTCTTATTGCGGAAACCGCGTTCATTATGTTCTCGGGACTCCCATCTATCCAAATAAGGCCGTTCTGTCCAAGTACGATCCTTGTTGATGTCGCATCTTTTATCATGTTGACCATATTTCCACCCTTTCCTATGATCCTTGGGACTTTGGGGGACGGAACGGATATAATGTGTCCGCCTTCCAATTTCCTCAAGCCGACATCTCTCAAAGTGATCCAGCTCTCCTTAAGCTCGTTAAGTGTCATCACTTTTGCATACACGTAGTCTCCCAGGGAAAGGTATTTCTTCAGTTCGCCGCTGTTTACGCGCCATGGGCTGTCATTCGAATGCAGCATTGTAAGATATGCTGAATTGATATCTATTGTCCACATGGACGGTCCTATGTCTATGACTTTTCCAATAACCTTGTCTCCCCTTCTTGGTACGTATCTTCCATAAAATGGAACTACGTCTACGAAACCATTTCCGGATTGGACTACACCAAAATATGAGGAACAGAAATCGTTCTCACTGCACTTATAGATCCCGTTTCTTGGTCTATCCTGAGTTATCTCAATTATGTCTCCGGGAACCACTATTCTTTTTGTGTCCATTGTTTGTTCACCTGTCAAGTATCAAGCCAATTGTGCACTCAGAATCCAATGCATCCATAACGGACAGGACACAACTCCCGCCTTAAATATGTCTGGATGGAGTGATCAACTGGATATTTTTTACTCTCTTTTCGCTCTTATATGATACTTGACTATTTATTATTTATTTAATTAGATCAGATGATCTTGCACAGAGTTGACATGTAGCTGAAAGGTTTGGTTTAGAACTTATTTAGAAACTGCTAACATGACTGTATAAGAACACAGAATTCACGGGATCACAAGGCGATCCCTTAAATCTTTGATAAATTCTCCGGTTTTAATTCCTGAATCTGGATCAGGATTTCTGTTTATCAGGAGAGCATGCATTCCGGATTCTCTGGCGGCAAGGATCTCCCTGTCGGCATCTGATATGAAAATCAAATTTTTCTTGTCCTCCCCTATCCTTTCAGAAATTCTACCATAGCTCTCAGGATCTGTCTTCTTCCCGACAGCCGTATCGAAGAATCCATCTATGTAGATAGTGAGATCCCCATGCACGGTTGTGCTGAAAAGAAGTCTTTGTGACAGGGCACTTCCAGAGGAATATATGTATATTCGCATCTTTGCATTTCTCCATCTTTTGATGGCTTCAAGCACATCATCGTATACTTCGCCCTTTATCGATCCGTTTCTGTAGCCCTCCTCCCACATGAACCCCTCAATTTCCTTCAATGGAGTTGCCTTGCTATCTTTCTCCACAAGGTACTTAATTGCATATGATACGTTCTCAAGAGTATTTTCACTGGCGACATTGCGGTTCTGTGGTCTAAATTCCGGTGGCAGATCAGGGATGTCTATGATCTTACCAATGCAGGCAGCGACTTCAGGCTTATCGAAGTTATTACGCAGGAATGATGTAACATTTCTCTTGACATAATCAAAAAGGAAAGAGTGAACGAATTCAATCGGCGTCGTGGTTCCTTCAATGTCGAGAATCACAGAGTTAATGCCTCTTGCAGTGAGGCCCATTAAGATCCTCTTTTTCTTGTCGGAGGTATATACGAAGGCCCGAAACATACAGGTTCGTATGATTTTTCCTTTTCACTTCCTGTATAATAAGGAGTCCATCCAGACGGATCTTGAAAGAGCCTTATGGCTCTGATCCGCTTCTCAGTGCAAAGATCAAACCAGTGTCTGGTTCCTCTGGGTATGCGGATAAGATCTCCGGCCTCAACTTCTATGGAGACAACGTCAGCTGCTTCTGGGTGAATGTAGAATATCCCCCTGCCTTCTATTGTGTACCTGACTTCATCTTCGCTGTGTGTATGTTCCTTCCTGAACTTTTGAAGCATGGAATCAAGCCCCGGAGTGTCAGGTTTCATGTCTATCACATCCGCGGTTGTGTATCCTCCAATCTTCATGAGCCTGTCCACCTCCTCATGATATGTCTCGAGAATTCTGTCCGGCTCACTTTCGTTGCCGCTTATTTTATCTGTATTCCATCTCTCGTAATGAATCCCTATATTCTCCAGAAAGGCTGTTGCCTCTCTGTTGTTCTCAATCTTTTCCCCTTTGTCAGGAAGAGTCACCACTACCATCTAGCTATCACCGTTTTTCAATTATGTGCCGGAATAAACGTTTCGTCCATGTACTTCCAAGAGGAACTCAAGTACTTCAGTATGCCTTTTTGCAGTCTCAATGTTTTTCCCCCAGGTATACAGACCATGGCCCGAAAGAAGGAAGCAATGTATATTTTTGTTAGTTTCGAGAAGGTCTCTAACCTTTGTGGAAAGTGAAATCATATCTTGTGAATTCTCCAGCACCGGTATCCATTCTCCATGGTCATGGGATATAACATTTTCAAGGCCTTTGAGCATTTCGTACCCCTCTATCTGAAATCCGCCATCTTTCAGGTGTTTTTTCGAGAGGATCGCCCCCCAAATCGAGTGGGTGTGGAATACTGCGCCACACTTCCTCTGCTTTATAGCTGCTATATGAAGCAATGTTTCGCTCGACGGCTTTCTCTTCCCAGATATGACATTTCCGAGGTCATCAACGTAAACTATGTCCTGTAGGTTCAGCACGCTTTTATCAAGGCCGCTTCCTGTAATAGAAAGAACAAGAGGGGACCTCGAGATCAGCGCACTTAGATTCCCACTTGTGCCGGAAAGCCATCCTCTTTTGTAAAATTCATACGCATTTTTTACCAGAGCAAGTGAAATATCAATATTTCTTTCTCGAATCCCCTGGTCCGCTATATTTACTTCCTGCAATTTATCCTTCACTCTCTGGCAATATTAAGTCATGTTTTTTTTTGATTTTTTGTGCTAATATATTACCAGCAGTAATTTACAAATGAAAAAACCGACGTTACTCGTTTGCGTTAAAAAATTTACATTCACAGGATTTCATAATCGATCCTGGTTGAAACTCCATTAAGTTGTGTCTAAATACGTTAAAAACGTGGGCGTGACTCTACATGTTAAATAAAATAATTGGTCCGGTATGGTTCGTATTACAGAATCAACGTGGTTTTACGATTCGTATTTCCACGTTTTCCCTAGATTTTCTCGAAAGCTGACTCATTATGTCACCGACAATCCCTGCAGGTACCTCCAGAAGACCTATCCATGAGCCGTCTTTACCCCATTCTTCCTTGATCAGATAACCCGTTCTCAGAATATCGCCATAAACCTTGCCATAGGCGTCTCCCGTTAGTTTTACTGCCAGTTTTGTCTTATCCATTCTGATTGGGAGTATCGGCTTTATCGCTTTCAGTATAGCCTGAAGCTGATCTCCTGCACTCTTGAAAGGGTCGACATGAACCTTTGCCTCTTCAATGGCCTGTGCAATCCTGACTGCGGGATGGGGTGTATTTGTCTGTGGGTTTATAGATTCACGTACGATTAATTCTATAACCTGTTTTTTCCTGCGTTCAAGCAGTTCCCTTCTCTGATCCGTAGTGAGTTCAATCTGTCCTTTTCTGACAATCTCGGTTGCAATTTCCTTGATGTCTGAGGTTTTGAAAACTTCTTTTATCGCTTCTTCCCCTGCCTTCTCTCCTTTACGGGCATCTTTGTAGACTTCATCTATGGCCAGATCTTGGTCCACATCTATCTTTCCTTCCTTGATGCGGTCCGTAGCATCTGGATCTACGAATATCTCGAATTTATGACCGTGTGATTCCAGTCTAGCAATTATCGCATCTTCCAGTCTGACCATATGATCCGTTATTTTTCAATAAGAGAAAAAATTTGCGTATATATTAATTCAAAAAAATAGTTTGAATCATGTTTAGGGAAATTGAAAAATCAGGATCAGTGAAAGCAAAAAGTCCAGTTCATCTCTTGGAATCCCGTGATGCTTTTGTCAGGTTATCAGCAGAGGCAATTCATGCTCGAATTTATAACATGAAACATTATATGATTTTTACTTTTGCGTTGGTTCTCTTTGAAACTGCATTTGATGATTTTGCTAATATCCTGTAATCTTTTTATTGCTAAACAAATTCTTTGATAAAATTTAGCAAATAAACTACTTGCCGATCTCATCCATTGTCAAATTATGCAGCCTTTAACCTCATGGACATTGATTCAGGCAATGGATCTAAAAAAATTAAGGAGTCAAAAAGAAGTTATTGGATTTTTATGCTTCTTTGAATAGTTCATCAACTTCTTCCTTTGAATAGACGTGGAATTTCTTCCCTTGAACTATTGCCGCTACCTCTGGACTTCTTATTTCTGTTCCTTCTTCACTTACAGATTTTAGTGCCCTTATTCCCAGCAAAACAGCATCGTTTTCAGACATCCCTTCTTTGTATTCTTTCTCAAGGAATGCTGTAACCTGATCTTTAGCTGCGCCTATAACCACTGCCCTGTACTCATTAATTGTCCCCGCAGGATCGCAGTCAAAAAGTTTTGGTGCAATACTGTCTATGCCAGCAAAGATCATGGATACTCCATATGGCCTTACGCCTCCGTATTGTGTATATTGCTGCATCTGATCTGCAACTCTCTTGACAAGGTTCTCAAGATTCACGAGGGAACCGTAGGTAATTTTCTCCTGCTGTGCAGCAACTCTTGCGAAGTCAACGAGTACTCTCGCATCAGCAACAAGGCCGGATGTAACCGTCGCTACATTATCATCGATGAGCTGGATCTTTTCCATTGAATTCTGCTCAACTAGTTTGCTCTTGAATTTCTTATCAGATATTAGTGCTACACCATCTTCAAATTTTATTCCTAAGGCAGTCGAACCTTTCTTAACAGCTTCTCTTGCATACTCTACCTGAAATAACCTACCATCAGGGGAAAATACAGTTATAGCTCTATCATACGCCATTTGGGCTTGTTGCATTTAATTCACCTTTTATTCAGTAGGATAACCGAATAATAAATGTTTTCTACAAATTTTCCGGAGGTTATAAAACCTTTTTGTAGTTACCTCTTTGGGATTTTAGTTAAAAATTTTTACATTATATTCAGAAAAATTTATGTTCATATTACTGACGTTACCGTTGAATTTCCGTTCTGTTTCACAACCTCTAACACATTATCCGCAGCTGTATACAGGTCCGTGTGATGTGTGACTATGATCATCTGTGGAACGGGAGCATCCTCGCTGCTGAACGTATACTGTATGATATCCTTTAAATTGCTTCTCCGATCCTGATCAAGGTACGTGGTTGGTTCATCCATAATCATTGTTTTTATGTTTTCCATGACGTATTTTGCAAGTGCCAGCCTCAAGGCTATGGAAAGCGCAGTTTTTTCTCCACCGCTCAGCATATCTATGCTTTCTGTCTGGCCGTTTT
>JAJYVJ010000054.1 GCA_021792045.1 Thermoplasmata archaeon
CCTGGAACAGGTAGCTAACGATCTACAGGATCGATTTGGCACTTAAGCGGGGATGGCCCAGTGGTACGGCGGCAGCCTGCTAAGCTGTTTCTCTATGAGTGCGAGGGTTCGAATCCCTCTCCCCGCGTACTTGCAAAAAGCCCACCATTATCGTTGGTTGGACTTATACGGATTTGTAAAGCATTTTGTATCCTTAAATTCAAATTGTGTCCTTTTCCGCAGCAACCATGGTCTGAGTGGATATCAAGTGCTCACGCCGAACCAAAATTTATTTCTGGTAGAACTTCACAGATGCTTCCTGCTATGCTAATTTAATGCACCAGTCAATAGTAACCTCTATGAACTAAGGATCACATGTGTGGTTAATCAATGTATGAAACATTCAAATCTTTTAAATTGATAATGAGTGTTCCTCAGCAAATATTATATATGGAACACCACACCATAATTCTGGTATATTATGTATATCGCAACAACGATCACGATTATTGCGAATATCTGTGTCAGTCTCCTCTTTGGTACCCTGCTCGCATATCTCGCACCTACCCATCCACCCAGGACACCACCTATGATGAATAGTACAGATATGATTATGTTGAGATCGCCACTGATGGCATACCTTGCTGCTGTTACGACACCGAATGTTCCAACGGACAATAGGGATGTCCCGACAGCCTGAATGATGTTGAGGCCACCTCCGAAGAGAAGACCGGGGACTATGAGGAAACCTCCACCGATACCGAAGTACCCTGAAGCGAAGCCAACAGTTATGCCTGTGAGTATCAGGATGAGATATGATCTCGACACTTTCCGTTCCTTCTCAGATATGTCAACACACTTCCTTTTTAGCATGTATAAAGCTATGGCGATCATGAGGAAGCCGAAGAAGAATAGGAGGAAAGTACCTGGGGTGAGGAGGCCAAGTTCTGATCCTATTAGTACGCCGATTATTCCAGGAACCGTGAAGATCACTCCTGTTCTGTAGTTGACGTTCTTCTTAAGGGTGTGAGGTATAAGATTGAGGTATGCATTGATGCCGACAGCGAGTGCTGTCGTACCTATGACGAGGTGTGGATGATCGTACCCTACGAAGTATATCAGGAGAGGGATGGCGAGAATCGATCCACCTCCACCGATGAGGCCGAGGGAGAAACCGACGAGTATTCCTGAAATTATTGAGAGGATTATCTGGAGATCTGTTATCGGATACATTTTGATGGCCTAGAATGTTATTACAGTGTATCCGTCCTCTATTCGATCGTTCGTTTCCACTCCACCGAGAACCATGTCGATATCCGGGAAGATTTCGTCCTCGGTTAATCCTTCACCTGCCATGCTCACCTTGCATATCTTCAACGGTATTCCCTCGTTCCTGAGCATGTTGATCTGATCCAGGAACTGTGGAGAGCTCTTCTGATGCTTGTTCGCTGCCTGGACTCCCCTTCCGAGGAAGAGGAATTCAACATTCGCCTTTGCATTCTTGACAGCGTTGAATGCAAAGCTGAATGCAACCATCTCAGTGTTTATGTTGTCTTTGCCTGTGATAAGCATTACAAGTATTTTGGACATGACTTTTCACTGTTCTCTGTTATTGCTAGATTGTACATAACATTTGGTGTTGATGCAGATGGCGATTTTATACAAAAGCAAATCTTGCATAAATACAACCAACATAATTTGATAACTTGCGAAATATTAACAACTTGCGGATTATTTGCAGTTTGCTATCAAAATTCGTAACATGACTATAAATTTTTATATAATGCACATTTATGGGACCGTGAAAGAAAAAACAAAGCGAGGAAGTGTTGAAGACGTCGTGGAAAACTATCTGAAGTTGTTTCCTGAGAATCTCCTATCAATGAGGGAGGGAGTCATAAATCTTAGTAAACTCTCGGAACAAATTAAAGAAAGAAATCCCGACTATAATTTGATTTCCATAAGATATGCACTGAATCAAATTAAAGAAAGACATGAAAACAGTTTATTTGATGAGAACTATGTGCACGAGCTTTTGATAAAGAGTAAAATCTCACTACAGGACAAAATTACGGTTCTGACATCTAGAAAACCAATCGACGTAAATTACATTTCTGCCACTTATTTGAGTGATTCCATTGTTTATGTCGTGGATGAGATGGAGAATGGAGAAATAAAATCGCAATCTGGCATTTCTATTGAGAGGGATGTAAGTGCTCTGCATATTTTTTCCTCTAAGGACATAGAAAGAGTTCCGGGCTTCGTTATGAGGATCACCGAAAGATTATTTGCAGAATCCATAAACATTCTGCAACTTATCTCTTGTTCAAATGAAACTTTAATTATAGTTAACAGGAAGGATGCAGTGAAAGCTTACAAAGCGTTAACTTTCTGAGGTACCTTTTGGATTAAATTTGGATAATCTTCCTAAAGTTTTTCATTTCATGTTCATTCTTAATCTCCCGTATTCTATAAGTTCCATTATTGCATGAAATGATGCATCTAGCTGGCTTTCGCTAACCACAACTATGGTATCAGTATAGCTATTTGTAGTTTCTTCAACGTTGATTCCAGAGGTAGCTAATTTTTCATATAGGTACATAAGGAAACCGGGCGTTGTGAGCATCTTTGGTGTGCTTCGAATCGAGATTATTCCAAGTTTGTCCCTCTTATCCACAATTTCGTACACATTGAATTCCTTCAATAATTTTACCTTGGTTTCCTCCATTATCATGGTGATATAGTCTGTTCCTACTGAGAAAAATATTGAATCAAAGACATTGAGAGAGTGAAGTAATTCAGATATATGCTTCATCGAGGATGTTCTTGTAACAATCTTGATGAGACCTGTAGACAGTTGCACACTACTGTTGGCTAGAGCTTCAAAGATATCCTGCTCATATGAGCTGCGAGTTGTTATCATTCTCTTAAGCGAGGATAATATTGCATCCTCAGAAATTTTTAGACCTAAACGTGTTTCAACGTGTGGCTTCAGCAACCTGCTAATAGAGGAGAGATTAGCATAGTTATTTCGTATTGCCGTACTTAGGAATATGTCATTTGATACTATCGAACGTACGATAGAACTGATCGAGCTTGTCTTTTTGGAATCTTTAGTCATACATGACCGAAATAGGTCGTAAGTTATTAATAATTTATGTCCATAACCCAAAAATAGCCAAAACTAAATGGCTAAAGAAAGAAAAATAGGTGAAAAGAAATTGGAATGCCAAATGTGTGGTGGAAAAGTAACGATTCCAGCAGACGTAATGGAATCTGAAATTGTCAGCTGTGATGACTGTGGTCTCGAATATGAGATTTCCGGCGTTAATAACGGAACTCTACAACTTAAACCGGCAGATTCGATTAAAGAAGATTGGGGAGAGTAAGCACCTGATCAAAGTTTTTTTTCTGAACTTCCCCAAGAATCACTGTTCTGTTTGTTATAGATGATAAAAGTAGCGGTTATAGGAGGTTCGGGTTATATAGGTGGGGAACTTCTTCGTTTACTCTTGCAACATCCCCAAGTAACTGTTGAATATGCTGGCTCGAGAACATCCAGTGGTAAATTTGTTTATAAAGTGCACCCAAACCTTAAAGGAAGCACTTCGTTGATCTTTAAAAATGACAGCATAACAGATGTTGCATCGAAGGTTGATCTAATTTTTTTGGCCGTCCCACATTGGAAATCTCAAGAACTTGTCCCTCCAATTATGGATACTGGCAACAGGATAATCGATATGAGTGCTGATTTTAGGCTAAGAAACACCAGCGAATATCCAAAGTGGTATGGGTGGGATCATTGTTGTCCAGATCTTATCCAAAAGTTTGTCTATGGGAACCCAGAACTCCATAGAGATGAGATTCGATCAGCGAAATTTATTGCAAATCCTGGGTGTATTGCTTCGTCATCAATATATAGCCTTGCCCCACTCGCTAAAGCAGGATTCCTAGATTTACCGATAAACATAGACGCAAAAACTGGATCGTCTGCATCAGGTAACGATGCATCAGACTTTTCTAATTACTCTGCGAAAACCAACTCTGTTAGGCTTTATAAACCTTCAGGCCACAGGCATACACCAGAAATTGAGCAGGAACTTTCAATATTAAGTGGCAGGAGAACAAAAGTTGCGCTCACGGCTCAGTCTGTACCCATGGTCAGGGGTATTCTCACAACATCATCAGTGGTTCATGAAATGGATATAGAAGAAAAGACACTTTGGAACATATTTAGGGACTTCTATAAAGACAAGAGGTTCATACGGCTCATGATGGATAAAAACGGCCTCTACAGATATCCTGATCCAAAGCTCGTGACAGGCTCGAATTTTGCGGACCTTGGCTTTAATATAGATCCTTATTCACAGAGAATAATCTCCATCGGCGCAATAGATAACCTTGTCAAAGGTGCTGCTGGAAATGCTGTGCAATCCATGAACCTAATGCTAGATTTCCCTGAGGAGATGGGACTGACTTCGATCCCAATATTTCCGGTGTGAAAAATGAAAATAGTTATAAAAATTGGTGGAAGTGTAATAGATAAAGGCATCCCTGAAGCTCTGATAGAAGATTTCTCTGCACTAAGAGCTCATTCAATTTGCGTAATTCATGGGGGTGGAAAGACCGTTACAAGAATATCACGCCTTATGGGTGTTGAGCCGAAATTTATTACCTCGCCCTCTGGGATCAGAAGCCGCTTCACCGACGAAGAGGCCATGGATATTTATAAAATGGTCATGATAGGAAAGATAAACTCAGACATAGTTCTTGCTCTTAACCGAAGCCGTATCCCCGCATTCGGTTTTTCTGGGCTTGATGGGCCAACCATCTTCGCAAATAGGAAAAAGAAATTAATTGTCCTGGACGGGAGAGACAGAAAAATGGTCATTGACGGTGGAATGACGGGGCAGGTAAGCAAGGTTGACACATTTTTCATTTCCAACTTCTTAGATCGCGGAGTTATTCCCGTAATATCCCCCATTGCGATGAGCGAGGAGCATGAACCTTTGAACATCGATGCAGACCGAGCGGCCGCGTCTGTCGCAGCAGCACTAAATGCAGACAAACTTATCATGATTACGGATGTTGATGGATTGATTCGTAACGGATCTGTTGTGAACAAAGCTAGGGCAGAAGAGATCAAGGAAATTAGTGGAGAAGTTGGAAATGGCATGGACAAAAAACTAATATTTGCAACACAAGCCCTAAATGAAGGAGTTAAGGAGATAGTCATATCAAATGGGTATATTGATAAACCTTTACAAAACGCCCTCAACGGAAAAAGGAGAACTGTGATACTGAAATGATAAATGCACAAGACATCATGGAAATGGAGATGAAACATGAGGCTAGAACCTACCAGAAATTTCCCGTCGTTGCCGCTAAGGCTTCGGGCTCAACGATATGGGATGTAAATGGCAGGGACTACGTAGACCTTTCAAGTGGATACGGTGTTGCCATTCTTGGATACAACAATCAGAAGATATTGAATGCAATTATGAAACAGTTTAACACAGTTTCTATATTGCATTCCTCAATTTATAACGAAACACGTGCAAACTTTCTTGAAAAGTTATCTTCAATCACACCAAAGAATACAACAACTTTTTATCTTGGGAATAGCGGAACCGAGGCTATAGAAGCGTCCCTGAAAGCCGCCATAAAATATACGGGGAGGAAACACATGATCAGCATGAGGAACGGGTATCATGGTAAGACCCTTGGATCGCTTTCTCTAACTCATTCAGAAAAGTACACTCGTTCGTTCAAAGACTTCATTTATAATGGCGTCCAATTTGTTGACTACGGAGATGCTAATGCAATACGAGAATTGCCTAACCTAGACGAGATAGCGGCTGTCTTTGTTGAACCAGTACAGGGAGAAGGAGGGATAATTTTTCCAGGGAATGAATATCTGAAAGAACTAAGAGAAATTACGGAAGAACATGGGATCCTGCTCATTGTTGATGAGATCCAATCCGGTCTTGGCAGAACAGGCAAGATGTGGGCCCATCAATGGTCTCAGATTGAGCCCGATATAATAACTATTGGCAAGGGTATAGGAGGCGGCATCCCGATGGGAATTGCCGCAGGTACCGAGGAGATTATGAACTCTTTAAAACTTGGAGAAATGTCCTCTACCCTCGGTGGAAATCCGTTGGCGTGTGCAGCAGGAATTGAGGTCCTCAACCAATTGAATGAAGAATTATTGAGTGAAGTAACGAGAAAGGGAAAGTACATGATTTCAAGGTTGTCTCAGAGTCTTTCTGAATCCAGGATTGTCAGGGAGATTCGTGGCATCGGAATGATGCAGGCTATAAGCCTCAAGATAAAATTCATCCCCGTCCTGATGAATATGATACATAACGGCGTCATACCACTTTACTCTGGAATATCAATTATACGAATGCTGCCGCCTTATGTCATCTCTGACAGCGAAATAGACCTTGCTGTAGATAGGATTATTTTGTCTGTAAACGAATTTGAAAATGGAACAGGTGTTACCCAATGAAGATTGGCGTTCTACATGATGTTGTACGATGGGAGGAGAAGGCTATAGCAGAGGCGATTGCACGAAAAGGGCACGAAGCAGTAATGATCGACACCAGAAAGATGGAAATGGACTTTGATTCAAAAGTTACAGAACCAGACTTATATATCCAGAGAAGTGTGAGTTATTACCGTGGGTTGCACACAACCGCATTCCTTGAGGCAAAAGGGAAATTTGTTGTCAACAACCTGCATGCGATGCTGATCACTGGAAACAAAATGCTCACTTCGCTTGCCCTTGTAAAGAACAATGTGCCGACACCAAGCACTGCAGCCGCAGTGTCAAAAGAAAGTGCAATGAACATTTTTTCGAATAAATTTCATGGAAAGGCTGTGCTGAAACCAGTGGTTGGAAGCTGGGGGAGAATGATAGCTCTTTTGAATGACAAAGATGCCGCCGAAGCCGTATTTGAGGATAGAGAATACATGCATCCAATAAATTCCATCTATTACCTTCAGGAGTTTGTTGAAAGACCGCCAAGAGATATGAGGGTTTTTGTTGTCGGGGATAGAGTTTTATGTGGTATATACCGGTATTCACAAGATGGGAAATGGAAAACGAACACGGCAATCGGTGGAAGAGCAGAAAAACTTGAAATTACGAATGAGATAGAGAAAATAGCCCTTAATTCTACAGACAGTATTGGAAGAGGTGTTTTTGGTGTTGACATGATGGAATCTGATAAAGGCTATCTCGTGCACGAAATAAACGGAACTACTGAATTCAAGAATACAGCCAGGGTGACTGGAATAGATATTGCCGGGGAGATAGTGGACTTCACAATAGATGATGGTGAATGGACGAAATAGTCGCGGATTATTTCCTGGAACTCCTAAAAAGCTATTCTCCGACCGGCAGAGAAGATGAGATAGCCAAGGTCATAGAAGCCCAGCTCAAAACTTTGGGGTATGAAAACGTTCACCAGGATCGTGCAGGAAACGTACTGGGTTCTCTTATTGGAAACGAAGTGAAAGTCCTTATCTGTGGGCATATGGACACAGTTCCAGGAAAAAGACCCGTAACTTTCAGAAACGGTTCATTCACAGGACGGGGTGCAGTCGATGCGAAGGCTTCTCTCTTGGCACTTATGCTCGGGGCCGTTGACGCGAAGAAAATGGGTGCAAAGTTAGGAATCACGTTTGTGTCGGCAGTAGGAGAGGAGGGGGAGAGTAAAGGCATAAGGGAAATTATTGGTAGCAACTTTAATCCGGATTATGCAATATTTGGAGAGCCCAGCAATACCGTGGATTTGACCGTAGGCTATAAGGGGAGGATGCTTCTTGAGATGGTAGTATCCACATTACCGCATCACGCCAGCGCACCATGGCAGGGAGTTAATGCAATCGAAAAAAGTGTTGATATTTTCCGAAAGATAGAAAGATATTATGGAAAAGGTGAAAGTTTCAGAGATGTATCTATCAGTCTAACAGGTATGACATCAAAAAAAGCACATAACGTAACAGCATATTATGCCAGGAGTCTAATAGATTTGAGATATCCACCTTCGAAAGCAGATGGAGAAATAATGAGTGAACTAAGCGAGCTCGTGAGTTCGGAATCTATTGAATGCGACGTGGAGTTAAATGTAATTAGCTCAGTTAAGCCATACGTTTCCAATATCAAGGGCAACCTAGTTAAAAGCTTCAAGGTAGGAGTGGCTAAAGTTACCGGGAACTCAGCTTCCCTACTGTTTAAAAGTGGATCTGGAGATATGAACATAGCGGGGAACGAGACTGATGTTGAAACCGTAACTTATGGTCCCGGCGATCCATCCCTTTCCCATTCAGATAACGAGGTTATTTCAATTAAGGATCTGGAGAACAGTATAAAAATTATATCAAATGCTCTTCTTGAATTAGATTCCCTCCATTCAAGTTGATATTTCATGATAAACCGCCTACAATTTCCGGATGCCGTTATTATATGTTAGAACCATGAGAAATGCTCTGAGTAAGCCCCTTTCTGTTAACCGTTTCCGGCCGATGACATTCAACTTTGCTCTTTTTCTGAGCCGTCTTACCCGACCCTGTCGGTGGCCTAAGCGGGTCTGTTTAGACTTTCTCCATCCATGAAGGGTTTCCATCGGTATTCTGGGAAACGTCATCCCATCGAAATCATACTTTACCCAGAGCCGTTTTTTTCTTTTCCCTTTTTAAATCCCTTTCGGGATATGCGTTTGCACGCATTAGATTCCACCAAGGAGAGGGGACTTTCCTCACTCTTTCGAGCGTAAGTCATCCTAGAGCCTTTCTCAACAGTCCTGGCGTCCCATTACAGGATTCCAATCCTTTCCCGTTTTGACGGAAAAGATCAGCGTCAACTCGGATCGCCACTCCTACTTAGCTACCCCTAACCCCTAGGTCATAGATTAAGTTTTCACAAAAGATTCCAAAATCAGTTTAGACAAATGCATTAATTGTACTATCAATAATTGTAACTCATTGCCATTTTTTAATAAGATTTGCATGATTTTGTTAACATTGTCAAAAAATATAAAGTAGTCGGTGGCCCTTTTCCCAAGGTGAACAAGAAAGTATTGCTCTTATACTCAGGAGGGCTTGATACCTCAGTAATGCTAAAATGGCTAAACGAGAAGTTAGGTTATAACGTTGTCGCGTTGACTCTGGATGTGGGTCAAAGAGAACTTAATCTTGATTCTGTCGCAGAGAAAGCAAGAAACATAGGGGCTCTAGACACAATAACTATGGATGTAAAGCATGAGTTTGTAGACGGATATGTATCCAAATCTATCTTATCAGATGGCCTTTATGAAGAGTCATACCCACTTTCAACAAGTATAGCGAGGCCGCTGATGGCGGAAAAGGCAGTAGAGGTTGCCCATGATTACGATTGCAACGCCATCGCACATGGGTGCACTGGAAAAGGAAATGACCAGGTAAGGTTTGAGACTTCAATACATTCACTTGATCCCTCAATGGATGTTTTGGCCCCTGTGAGAGAATGGAACATGAACCGGGATGACGAAATAGAGTATGCAAAAGAGCATGGGATACCTGTACCGGTGGGTGGGAAATACTCTGTGGACGAAAATCTTTGGGGGAGGTCAGTAGAGGGTTCCGTTCTTGAGGATCCGTTGGTAGAACCCCCGGAAGATGCGTATTTTTATGTAACACCACCATGGAAATGCAAAGATACAATAAAAGAAGTAAAGATCGGTTTTGAGAAAGGGCTCCCCGTTAAGCTGAACGGACAGTACCTTCCTTTGATAACTATCGTGAACGAATTAACAAAAATAGCGGGAGAAAACGGTTATGGCGCGATAGACCATATAGAAAACCGTGTGACTGGAATAAAAAGTAGGGAATTCTACGAATGCCCGGCGGCGCTCAGCATTTTGGAGGCACGTAAAAAATTGGAATCTCTGACCTTGAACGACAAGGAACTTAAGCTGAAGAAATATATTGACGACCTATGGGCAAACAATGCTTACAACGGCCTCTGGCATGATCCAATAATGAATCATCTAAATAAAACTGAAAAGAGCCTGAACGAATTCTTATCTGGTGAGATCATTCTTAAATTTTACAAAGGTAATTGCATCGTGACGGGCGCCGAAAGCCCCAATTCCCTGTATAACTATTCTCTGTCGACATACGGGAGGGAGCAAACATTCGATCAAGGATCTGCTGCCGGATTCATAAAGATATTTGGGATGCAGACAATTCTTTCATCAAATGTAAGAAACGGAGACTCCCATAAGTTAAGAGCCATAGAGGAAGAAGCGTGAACAGAAAATTATGGCAGGGCGGGAGAGCTTTTAAGACCGGAATAGAGCCAAATAAGATAATGTCTGAGGACGACGTAGTTCTGGACGGCTACCTTATAGATTACGAGATTCTGACGCTTCTTGCCTTCCAAGTAGAACTTTTCAGAGAAGGAAAGATAGAGAGAAAAAAATCCAGTGCGATTATTAATTGCCTGCTCGAAAGAAGAGGGAAATATGAATCTATACCTACAGATTATGAGGACGTTCATTCATTTGTACAGAATATTGTGGATAAGAAAATCGGCGAAGACGCAGAAAATTTGAGGATCTTACTGTCAAGGAATGAGGAAATACATTCTGATCTTAGGATGTTTTATAGAGACCATATAATCTCAATTCAGGAGAAACTCTATAGCCTTATCTGCTCAGTGAAAGAGATGGAGAATAAGTTTGAAGGAACACTTCCGGGATATACACATTATAGACAGGCGATGCCCGTCTCAGTTAAGACATATGCAGATTTCATTGCATCGGTGATGGAGAATAAGATCTATGAATTCCAGGAAGTACTCAAGGATCTATCGACCTCACCGCTGGGTTACGGTTCTGG
>JAJYVJ010000055.1 GCA_021792045.1 Thermoplasmata archaeon
AATTCCTTTTCCTCAGGTGTGAGGGAGTTCATGAGTTCTCCATCAAGATCGTATATCGATCTAGTTGCAATCTTTTCAAAGCGCCTTTGGAAAAAAGACTTGAAGTCTCGTTCAAGATCGTCTGCACGATTCTTTATCTGTATATATTTTCCGATATCTTGGTTCTTTAAGTAAACCTCAGCCTCAGTTCGCAAAGTGTACAGTGCGCTGTTGATGCTTTTATAAAAAGAAGGATCAATCTTCCTGATCTTTCTGGATCTTATCTCTGCTCGTATCATTGATCGAAGTTCATCGGAAACTTTGTCTATCTGAGCCGGGGTAAGAGTCACAATTTTAAATGTAATACCCGTATATTTATTATTCTGTCAAATCTGGATATTTCTGCTCGAGAGATCATTGACTGCAAAATATTTTTCAAGAACCAGATGAATTAATGAACATGGATGAAAATCGAACTATTCACCGATGAATATTATTTTGCTTCCACTGTAGTCGAATGAAAAGTCTACTGGTTTAAGCTCATTTAGATTGAAGATAATTCTTTGATGATCTTCGGGTCTTGCGACTAGGAACAAAAAGCCACCGCCTCCTGCACCCACTATCTTTCCGCCAAGGGCCCCATTTTCCTTGGCTTTGTTATATACTTTATCTATCCAGCTGTTGGAAATGTTTGGAGACAATTTTCTCTTTTCCTGCCAATTCTGGTCCATTATGTCTCCAATGGCTTCGATGTCGCCCTTGTTTATAGCTTCAAGAAAGGAATAGGAAAGATCACGCATTTTGATGTAACTGTCAGAATGCTCATGCACTTGTTTGGACTGATCTTCAATTATAGGTGTTGAATCTCTTTCTTTGCCTGTATAAAGCAACAGAAGATTTTCCCGCAGCTTCTTCCTTACGCTCTCTTTCATTATTACTGGAGAAACGGATACCTTCTCATCATCAAAAAACTCGAGGAGCTGCACACCGCCGAAAGATGCCAGGTACTGATCTTGTTTCCCTCCCGGCTCCTTTAGTATCTCACGCTCGACCTTGACAGATTCTTCTGCGAGTTGTTTTGCTGACGCATGCTCTCCTTTGTATGCATGCAGTGCATTCAAGAGACCGACGACAAATGTGCTGCTTGAACCAAGTCCAGTTCCATGGGAAGGGATATCGGATATACTAACTATTTCTATCCCGCCGTTAATGCCAAGAAATCTCAAGCACTCACGTATTGCATTATGTTTGATTTCGTCAACTGCGTCCACTATTTCGGTCACAGAGTAACTTGCCCGTATTTTTGAATCAAATTTTCTGTTCACGGCGATGTATATATACCGGTTAATTGCTGCAGAAACAACTGCACCTTTTCCATAAGATCTATAAAAAGCGGGAAGATCAGTACCCCCTCCAACAAATGATAGACGGAGTGGGGTCCTCGACATAATCATCCGTTTCTTATCTTCATCGATAATATTCATTTAGGAGTTCCAGCCCCCTATCAAGACCTATCTTTGGCTCAAAGCTTAGATATTTCTTTATTTTGGATGTATCAGCCAATGTCTCCATTACATAGTTTTTAACTGGCATCTCAATATACTTCGGCTCTATATCTTTTCCAAGAAGTTTGTTGATCTTAGCGACAAGTTCATTCAGGCTGTAATTTTTGCCGTAACCTACGTTGTATACCTGGAATCCCTTTGAATCGCCAGCCTTGATAATCGCATCTACAACATCAGAAACAAAGATAAAATCCCTTCTTTGTTTTCCGTCCCCGTATATCACTGGTTGTTCATCTTTTTTCATGGCCCACATGAATTGTGTAGCGAGATTTGCGAACTCTTTCTTAGCCGCCTCTCTATAGCCGTAGACTGAAAAGAATCTGAGAGCTGAAACGTTAAGATCGTATAATTTATTGTAAAGCTCAGAAAGACGTTCAGATGCAATTCGTGCCTCGGTGTAAAGATCTGTTACGTTTGGAATTATATCTTCCCTGTGCGGTGGTTTGACACCGTTATATATTGACGAAGTGGAAGAGAATACAACAGGGCATTGCTGTTCCTTGGCATATTCAAGGACGCTTATCATACCCGAGACTACTTCTCCTACAAGCGAGGGATTGTTTCTATACATGGGTGAGGCCGAATAAAACCCGAGATGAAATACATAGTCAGCTTCAAAATGATAATTCCGTATATTCTTTACGTCATCGTTTACTACGCGAAGACTGTCTCCTTCAAGATCCTTAAGATTTGCATTTGAGCCAGAATTAAGATTGTCTATTACAAATATCTCATTGTCATCGGAAAGTTTCTGCACCAGATTCGATCCTATAAAACCGGACCCACCTGTAACTATTATCTTCTTATTCTTCATTGCGAGGTTATCATTTTGACTATTATAAATTATTCAATAACCTATAGGATCGAGCCTATGCCGAATTCAATAAAAATTTTAAATTCTAGTTTATACTTCTTTATCCTACAATGGTTAAGCAAAACAGGATCTATCTGTTCATACTTTTATTCTATTTATCAATATTTCTAGTCTTTTTTTTAGTATTGCCACTAATAAATATTCATGGGTATTCTTTCGGTTTTATCCCATTCTTCTTCTTTTTTCCTTTTTTCTTTGGAAGGAATAGGTCAAGAAACAATAATACCCCCGCTACTAACAAACCTCCTGGCGAAAGTGAATCGGAAACGAACGAAACAAATCAGAAGAAAATCAAGACTTCATCAGATAGTGATACACCCTGGTACGAAGATGCTTACGCAGGTTCCAGAAAACCTACTACATACAGGTGGTTATATCTTGTAGGAGTTGTGATCATAGCAATAGGCGTGATCTTCTTATTCCTGAGATTAGGATTATAAGCGATTCCCTCTCTTATATTTCGTGGGGAACCTCCCCACTTCGAAGGTTGCTGGCGGAATCCCCTAGATTTTGGGTTTCCTTCGGCTTGAAGGTAATCTGGGCCTCGTAATTAGCCATCTGACTTTATTGGTGTAGGCACGCATGAAGCAATATGCGATCTGATCTCTCTCACCTATATCTACCAGTGGAGAATGCAATATGTTTGAGGAAATAATGCAGTTTTGTTCTCTTTCATTTCTTCTTTTTCGAAGTGGGAATTCTCGTTCGCATTTGTTAAAACATGACATCACTTGACGGCTGAAAAAACGGTTATGGTCTCCGTTCTTTCAACACCTTCTACTGACCTAAGTTTGTCCAATACAAAATCTCCTATATCCTTTACTGTTGCAGATCTTATTTTTATAAACAGATCCCATTCGCCTGCGACAATATAAACCTCCTCGACTTCTCTGAATCTTGCAATCTTCTCAGCAAGTTCCCTCTGTCCGATCTTTGCATTTCGATCGAATGAAAGGAAAATGAAAGAAACAACAGGAAGCCCTATCGCCGCATAATCAGGGACAACCGTAAATTTTTTAATTACACCTTGGGCTACCATATTCATTATTCTCTCATATACTGTAACCCTTGGTATATCCAATGCTTTTGATATATCGGAAATCTTGTCCCTTCCATGGTCAACTAGGTACTCATAAATGCGCCTATCTTTTTCATTCATTGCAGGAGTAATAACAAACATGTATATAAAAGTAGACAAAATGTCTAGTCTTATTCATAATATGCATCGTTATGTAAACAACTTGTCTAATTAATGATGTAATAGTTCTTATTGTTGGAAAATATTCGTAATGTATGGAAACAGAAATAGTATCAGAACTTGAAGAGAGGTTATCTAGTAGGCAACTAAAGATCGCACTCGAACTAAACGGTCCGGTTAGAGCTTTTTTGGGAGAATTTTTGAGGTCTAGAGGTTTTCTCGAGGTGCCACCAGTAATTTTCTCAACGGTTACAGATCCGCTCAACCATCCTGTTTATGATCCATCCTTTGATTATGAAGGGACACGGTATTCTCTGACGAAGAGCATGATATTTCACAAACAGATATTGGTGCAGAAATTCCCAAAAATTTATACATTTTCTCCAAACATCAGACTAGAATTAGCTGAGAAATCAGTTACCGGGAGACATCTACTTGAATTCACTCAGTTGGATCTTGAACAGCAGGGTGCCTCAAGGGAAGACGTCATGAAGCTTGGAGAGGAGATGTTTTCCTCATTGATGAGATTTGTGAAAGAGAAGTATTCTAAACAATTGTCCGAACTCGGAAGGGAACTCAAGATTCCGTCTATCCCTTACAAAAAATTTAAACTTCTCGAAGCAGAAGCAAAATACGGTTCGGACTGGGAGCAGATACTTTCTGAACTTGAAAAGGATCCGTTCTGGATCGTAGATATCCCTCTTGATAAAAGGGAATTTTATGATAAGGAAAAGGATGACGAACCAGGTATTCTTTCAGACATGGACATGATTTATCCCGAAGGATTCGGCGAAGCCTTGTCTGGAGGAGAGCGTGAATATGAATACTCGAAAATTCTGGAGAGGATCAGAAAGAAGAAACAAACCAATGAACAATTTAAATGGTTTTTAGAGGCTGCAAAATATGATCTGAAGCCGTCTGCAGGATTCGGCATTGGCATTGAGAGGCTAATTCGATACATTTGCGGGTATCCGCGAATTGAGATGGTTCATCCATTCCCTAAGGTTCCAGGGAAAGTGTCGATCTGATCAAACGGAGTATCCATGGCGATTGAATCTCACATTTTTAGTATTCTTAAGATCAATTTTCTTTTTATTATTTAATGATAATTTTAATTTGATTGTTAAACGAAATAATCAGACGATTTTTTACTTCGCGATCTACATTATTTGGTTTTTATACAGAGTAAAAACACTGCAATAGATTTGTAATTGTTGAGATTGCCGAGTACGCCAAAAGTTTGCTCTGTGCGTGAAATCTTCTCCTCCATGCGATAAAGGATCGCAAAAGAATATCATCAATGAAGGAATCCAACTCCAGTGCATAAAATTGCCTAAACCCAGCGACTATCAACGGTTCTATTTACGTACTCTCGCCATCCTTCTCAAAATGCAAGTCGAAATAAGCGAGACCAATTTCAAGAATGCATTCAGGTTTTACTGGGAAGGAAAGAAATTTTTAAATATGTATTTTCAAAGATTGCTTTTTGACATCCAAAAGTTGACCCCAGAGATAAATAGTATTATGCAAACGATCACAGAGCCCGAAATAGTTCGCATGAAAATCGCGCTGTCTGATTCCTATAGAACAATTCCGGTGGCGGCAAAAATGTGTGGTTTGGATAAGGCCATGGTGCGCAGACTCACGGAAAATGGTACACTCCATGTACTCAAAAAACCGAATCCATACTACAAGAGTTCGGCGCCTATGATACTTGTCAGAATATCTGAATTAAGAAGATGGCAAGAAGAAAATCCTGGTGCAGTTAACGCATCAAAGAGAACTCTTGAACGCGCCAAGAGGGCGAAGCAGACACTCGAAAAACGGCGAATGAGTGAGATGATGGTCCAGACAAAAAAAGTTATGGATTTGGTTCTAAAATATGAGGAGGCAGCAGTAAAGGACCCAATTCCCTTGCTATTTATCTTGCTAAAGCTGCTTCAAATAAAGAGTTGGAATGCAAATGAGTCGCGTGCCTATTTTCACGGAGTTCTTTTTCGTGGAATGAAAATAGCCAATCCAGGGGATCTGCAGATAAGGCACGTTCTTGATGCAAAGGCAATCGAGACCATTCAGTTGTGTGAATCATGTTCTAAAATCGCTTATTTTTTAGGCATGACTGATGAAGAATACGTAAGAGAAGTTGGAAAATGCGCGAAATGCACTACCACCACAGAAATTAAAGAAATAGGAAAACATTTCGAAGTTGTCTTTAAAAAAGGATCGCTATCGATTATTTTTGTTGTGAATAGGGACTTTTTGAAAAACAGCATACATAATTTCCTATCAATGTTGCATTCTTCTTTCGTAGTGAGCTATGAAATCGGGAATTTTTGGGATCGAACCAAACCCGAGGAAATAAAGTTCAATATCAATGAACTTAGAGAAAAGATCGAAAAACTTCTTATAAACTTGGAAAATAAAACGATTAATTTGGAAACAGACAGGTCCTATTCAAGGTAATAGCATCCAATTTGATTTTCTGTTTTACAGTCATTCTTTCATCGCGATAAGATGTAATCTATAAAAATATTAATCATTTGTTTTATATATTCTGAACTCTATCTTGAAAAATATCAGTAACGATGAGTTTCAGAAAGCAGCGGCCCATAAAGCTGGAAGGTAGATTTTTTGCCAGAGAGTCACGTACGCGCCATCATAGTTCGATTACTCTAAGAGATAAAGTTACGAATATTTTTGATTAATCAGGAATGATGCATGCGACTTTCGGAATTTTTCAACTTTCGGAGATATGACAAATGTGCAGTATGGGGCTTCAGGGTTATTCAAAAAATAATTTATGTGGTAATCCTCTGCGGGATAGAAATTCGAAAACTTCTCAACCCTGGTCACTATGGATTTCGGGAAGCGCTTTTCCTCTTCAAATTTCTTTATGGTATCTTTTGCAGTGGATTCCTGATGTTCGTCCACGTAGAATATCACCGATGCATACTGAGTCCCAATATCATTACCCTGTCTGTTGACGGAAGTAGGATCATGGGTTGAAAAGAACACTTCAAGAATTTCGCTGAATGAAATTACCGAAGGATCATAAGTAACCATCACAGTTTCCGCATGTCCAGTTTTTCCAGTGCAAACTTCTTCATAGGATGGATTATTAACTGTTCCGCCTGAATATCCGGGCACGACCTTAATTACACCTTTCACTTCGTTGAATATCGCCTCCATACACCAGAAACAGCCACCCGCAAGTGTTGCAACCTCAGTATCTTTACTCTTCATTTCGGTCACCAAACTGAATAGAGTTCAATAAAGCACAATTCAGTAAACGTAGATTATCTTTTGGTATGAATCGATATGAAGGCGTTCTCAAATCTAACATCGTGGAAAGTGAAATGGCGATGGAGCGCTCAAAGGAGAGTCTTTGAATTGGCGATCCATGAATCGGGAATTGCCAATTGCATCCATTGAAGAAGATGTCATGAATATATCCGCGCTTGCAATCCCTCATCAATCATCTATCAAATTATTGAGTCAGAACCTTCTGCGATCTTATATATCAAGAATTTAGATTATGATGCATGACTCACTTATATAAAGGAAAGGAAGTTTTCGTGATAGCTCACAGGGGAGGCGGAGACCTTTTCGAAGAAAATACCCTATCCGCGTTCAAGAGTGTTGAGAAGCTTGGAGTTGATGCGGTGGAATGTGATGTTCAGGTCACAAAGGATGGAAACCTGGCGGTCATACACGATCCAGATCTGAAGAGAATGGCGGGAATTGATCTCAAGATTAGTGATCTTGATACAGAGGAGCTGAAAAAGGTGCAATTAGAAGGCGGAGAAAACATTCCAACGCTGGAGCAGGTTATGGATGCAATACACATTCCTGTGGTGATCGAACTGAAATCTATGGAGACAGTCATCTCGATCGCAAATTTATTCAACAAAAAGCCAGACCTCCTCAAGAGAAGTGTGCTTATATCCTTCTTTCATGACGCACTTCTCGAGATGAAGCGGAAATTTCCTACTGTTGTCTGTGGAGCCTTGATTGCAGGATTTCCAGTCGATCCCGTGTCAATGGTGAAACAATGTGGCTGTGATACCATCGCAATAAATTATGAAGGTTTGACGGCATCGTACGTTAACAGATGCCATGATGGCGGTTTGAGGGTTAGTGTATGGGCTCCCAACGATCGGGTGGGAATCACGGATTCACTAAACGCTGGCGTGGATGCCATAGGTTCAGATCGCCCTGACCTTGTGATCAGCCTGATTAACTCTGGTAAGGAAATCTAGAGCTTACTTAATTCTTCCAGGGACTTCCCAGCAGTTTCTTTCCCAAGCCAGAGGGTCACCGCAAGACCCATTGCAGAAATGACCGCGAGGAATATCATGCCAATGCTGATTCCGTATGCATCCAACACGAACGCAAATATGAATATGCCGAAGAGAGCCCCGACCCTGCTGATTGTGGTTCCAAATCCCTGTGCTGTAGATCTTATCTCTGTGGGATAAAGTTCTTGTGGATATACAGAGTTGGTGATACCAGGTCCAAGTTCCTGACTAATCTCAAATACAACAAAGAGCACAACAATATATATAACAACAGGATAATAATGAAAAAGGATCGCTGCGAGCAGGAGAGTGATCACCATACCGGAGAAACCTATCATAGTAAGGTTCTTTCTTCCGCTGGTGTCAATAAATAGAATTGCGATCACAGCGCCAATTATTGCAAGTAGAGCAATGATTGTGGCGTATCCGGATGCTGCAACAGAGGATATACCAAGATCGTGAAGAATCGACGGGCCGTCCAGAGCTATCACGTAGGTGACCGCATCGAGAGCAAACCAGAAAATGGATATGAATAAAGTGGCGGAAAGGTATTTTTTCCTGAAGAGATCACCTATCCTTGTCCTGCTGTATGTCGCGGGCGCGTCGATATGTGCGCTGCTGTCGATTTGTTTCATCGAAGCGTTGGCCTTCGCGTTCTCTCCGTGTGAAAGGAGCCATCTGGGGGACTCCGGCACATCACGTCTCAGCAGTAGAACGATTAATGCAGGTATGATCCCAATCAGGAACATATAACGCCATGATATGTTCCCAAGCGGTATGAGAACGGTGCCTATACCGTAAGATGCAAAAGCTCCTATGAACCAGGCAGCACCGGAAAAGCTGAGTAGTTTCCCCCTGTGCTTAACAGGTGAGAATTCAGCGATAATTGTAGGCGTTATGGCATAATCGGCGCCTATTGCAACGCCGAGAAGAAGTCTGTAGATAAGAAGTTGAAAATAAGTGGCGGCAACAGCAGAAAGTACGGCGAAAAGTATGAAAAATGCCATATCCCACAAATACACATATCTTCTCCCCTTGAGATCAGTAATGTATCCAACAAAGACCCCTCCGAAAATCATTCCAAGGATTGTGGAACCAAGGAGAAGTGTGATTTCAGTCGAAGTTAGGGAGAATTGTGGCTTCAATATGAGAATAGCAACCGATATTATGGATATGTCATATCCGTCAAGAAAACTACCTCCGGAAGAAAGAGCAGTTATCCTTAAATGAACTTTCTTTAACTTGCTTTCGTCCAATGCATCGAACACACATCTTGATAGAGCGGATATCTAATAATTTTGCTATATAGTTTTTGTAAAATATATATTTTTATTAGGTTAATTTCCTGAGTTACATGCATTTGCAAACATCGTCAATGGTTGAATCATTTTATTGACAACTAATAGGTCGTTAACTATGAAAAGAGAGGAAGTATTGAATTTATTTCAGATATCGTGAATAGCCCTCCTTGTCTGTGCTAATCCCGAAGGATACTAAGGACCGTGGCATCTAACATGAAATACAACCGCTACGTGTAAGCAAATGTTCATTTCTTGACTGAAAGGAGATTGGACATCATGACACATATGGGAGCGAAAACAATGAGAGATATTTTTCGATATTCAATAGCATACTGATTAATGAGGATATCAACGGATCGTGCAGCATAAGAAACACAATCGCAGAAACTTTTGTCAACTGGTTAGATGAATCGGATGATATGTGAAAATTTTAAGCTTCAGAGGATGGCAACTTCCAGAAATAGACATTGGGATTACTAACGCAGATCATAACCTTAAATAACCTGAAATCCGTACTTAAACATGTAGAAAGTACCTGAACTTCAGTGCTATGTGTTGCACCGCGTTATAAGTACTTAATACATACATAAAATAATTAGGTGAGGAAAGTGGTTGATCTATTGAATGAATCATTGAATGGAAGAACAGTAATTGTAATGGGTGTTGGTCCTGGGCAGGGCATGTCTACGGTAAGAATGTTCCTTAATTTCGGGGCAAAGGTTGCGATTGTCAACAGGAGTGGAAGTAGTTTTGGATTAACGGAATCAGATAATATAAAGGTCTATAAGTGTGATGCCACCGACGAGGCCGCTGTGATTCGTCTCAAGAAGGAAATCCTGGATGACTTTGGTGTGATCAATTCTGTTGTGTCAAATACAGGTATTTGGGAACCTGTCACAGGCACTTTCGGATCACTGCACGAGTTGGAAAGAAACTTTAAGGTGAATGTCGAAGCACACGTTATAGCCATAAATGTGTTTTCTGAAGCTATGAAGGAAGAGGGTGGTACGATTGTTCTTGTAGGCGCTTCAAGACTCATATACAAGGGAAACACACTGCCTTATTCGGTCAGCAAATCATCAGTTGAGGAATTGACTAGGATTGCCGCAGAAAAGTTGCGCCAATATAATATACGCGTGAATGCGGTGGCTCCAGGTTCGGTGCTAGGAGAAGATACATACTTTAACGTATTTCCGTTTAGCTATCCAAGGCTAGCTGAAAGGATAGTCGTTGAGCCTATTGAGGTTGCCATGACTACAGTCTTTCTATCAAGTAACATGTCCTCAGGTATAGATGGACAATGCATTACTGTTGACAGAGGACTTAATGCCATTTAATATGGCAGGACAATGAACTTTACTCTTTGTAAGAACTAACAATTCTTGCCCTGAAAAGAGTCTATTGAATTAATAGAGAATTCTCGCTCCATATCATTATTTCTTTCGACTGTTTTCTAGAT
>JAJYVJ010000056.1 GCA_021792045.1 Thermoplasmata archaeon
GATATACAATGCATATCCAATAATAAACTTTACCATAATGCCAGAATGAGCAAAGAGAACAGATCATCGCATTAATTGGAGTTTATTAATATGCAGAAAATACAATATTTATCTTCGGAGATACTGTTAGTGACCAAAAAACTATATATTAACGTAAAATGCATGGACGAAAACCGATGAAAACTTATCTTAAAGTGACGTTTTCCAGTGAGGGTGCGAAACCCAGTGAGGTCATAAATAGATTGAGATCTCTTGGATTTAAACCTGTGATGGGGGAACAAGATCTGATATATGAATGGGGCAACAGCGCTACCATTGAAGATTCTATATGGTTCGCCGACAAGATTCAAGCTACTCTTGAAGGATTCAGAGTAATGTTCCAGATAGAGACAATGCTAGATTAAGCCAGCAAGATTGATACTTTCTTACTTTTCCCGATAAGGTATTCTTCTTATATCACCACATTTTGAACAGGTCACAGTGAGAATCCCGTTTTTCAGCCTGATTTTATCATCAACGGTATAAGGCATTTTGCATCTTTTACAGTATGATCTTTTGACAAACTTTGGGAGCGTTACATCTATTCGCCTGCCAATGGATTCTGCAATTATATTGTATCTTCTGGCCAGGAGCGGATCATTAAGTTTTCTCTTTTCCATAAGCCCGTTAAGAATGGCTATCCTGTTTAGTGCGACTTTATTGATATTCTTGTTTTTTCGCATGTCTTATTGAATCACGCCATCAAATTTAAGCACAAAAAGTCATGCTGCGTTTGACCTTAATTTTAGACTGAAGGAAAAAACAATGCTTGTTAATCAAAGTTCACGCTAAAAATCAGAAATATGGCGATGATAATTCCATCAATTCATTATGCGGTAGCGGCTCGAATATAATTTGTTTGCGGAATGACCAGGAGAGTGTCTGCATTGTCTATATCAAAACCGTAAAACAGTGAAACAAGAATAGATGCGCCTCACGGGCTATGTGATGTTATAAATCGCTATCCACAGCTCAAAACTACGCCAACATTATGCAACTTTGGCCTTGCAAATGATTAATAGATTTTCAGCTATTATGAGAGATCATGATCGAGCTTGTGATCCTGGATGTTGATGGAACTATAACAGATCAGAATAGGATAATATCCACGAAGGCCATAGAATCTATAAGAGCGGTCGAGCAAAATGGCACTGTCATTTCCCTGATCAGCGGCAACGTAATACCGGTGATGTATGCGCTAAAAATATTCCTGGGCATTAACGGTCCGGTGTTTGCTGAAAATGGCGGAGTGGAATTCAATACAGAGATCACATCTTTCTTCACTATGGATGAGCCAATGCGATTTTACAAAAAGCTCCTTGGATTGAATCTATGTGAGGGGATTCTAACCAACGCATGGAGATACTGCTCAGTTGGCTATTTCCCAAAAGACGAAAAGGTGGACCAGATATATGAATTGTCAAAGGACTATAACGTTGAGCTGACTGACAGCGGTTTTTCATGGCACATCCTAAATAGAGGACAGAACAAGGGATATGCTATCAGAAAGTTGATTGAGGAGTTCTCCTTGTCTCCAGATAAAATTCTGATCTGTGGGGATTCGCTTAATGATATTCCTATGTTCTCCCTACCAGTTAAAAAAGCAGTTCCCAATAATGCCAGGCTGGAGTTAAAGTCCATGGCTAATTATATATCCCCAAAGGATCACGGAGATGGCATTGCGGACATACTTTCACGGATTAGCAGCCTTTAAATCCTTGGTGTGCAGACCCAGGTGATCCTCTATCAATTCATGGTCTTCTACCAAAAATTGCCCCCGCATTATAACATTTTTTGGAAAAATTGCATCGAAGCCATCGAATGGGGATATCTTTGTCTTTGAATGCAATCGACTGTCGTCAATACGCTTGATCTCTCCTTTGTCAAAATTCAGGAAATCCGCATAGTATCCTACAGCGATCCTCCCTTTCCTCAGATCCATCACGTTCGCAGGATTCGTTATAGCTGTACGCACAAGGATATTTATGTCTAAAATCTTTTTGCTGAATAAAGCTAGCAATATGGGTATCCTCGTCTCAACTCCTATGATACCAGAAGCTGCATAATTAAATTCTTCCTTTTCTGCTTGGGTGTGCGGTGCATGGTCCGAGGATATTATGTCAAACTTACCGGCAAGATAAAGCTCGAAAAGTTCATTCATCACACTGCGGGATCTGAGTGGCGGATTAACCTTCCCCCAAGAACCGAGTGGCATCTCGTCGTTCAGGAATATGTGGTGAGGAGTAACCTCTTTTATGACTGATGCGGAACCAATTGATACGGATTTTGGAGAACTGAGGTGAGCAGCTATCTTCTTCTTTATTTTGAGTTCGTTTATATATTCTATCGCCAAGTTTTCACATTCTTCAGGTCTTGCAAGGTTGTGATCTCGTAAAGTTCCAACATAAGCAGCGCGGTAGCGATCAAGGCACTCCTGACTCTCCGCATGAAAAATTACCGGTTTATTATTAGAATCTAGCTTCTCAATCTGCTTATCGTCAATCTTTGAGAGACCAATACTGTTCGTACTTCCTCCAAGATAAATCTTTATTCCGCTACTCCTCTGATCGATCAATTCCGCATTATTCCCGATGAACATCGAGTAAAGACCAAAGTCGCAGAAAGCTTTAGATCTAACCCGAGAGAGTTTGTCTTCAAAACTTACGCTGTCAGTTATAGGGATGCGATTATTGGGCATGTCGAAAACAGTGGTATTTCCACCGAATAATGCAGAAATTGTCCCTGTTTTAAAATCTTCTTTTTCTGTTTCACCAGGATCTCGAAAGTGGACATGAATATCAGTTCCAGCTGGCAACACAGGTCCCTCAATATTGATTCTCTTTTCCCCTTGCAGATTCTTACCAATACTATCTATCATGCCGTCGGAAACGCCAATTTCGAGACTTCTGAAACGCCCATCAACAAAAAAATTGCCGGAAAAAACCAATTCCGAAGCCATATATGAAGATTGAAGATATGGTTTTAATCTTTGCTTTACGAGGACTGCTATATCTCTGACATTAGATGAGGGAGATTTCATGGTCTCTGTGTAAAAATTTATAAAATTAAGCTTCAACATCGAATTCTTTGAAGGAGAACCTATACTATCTTCAACAGCATAAAACATAACGGCTTCACTTACGCAATAGAGGCGAAAAAAGAAAGAAAAATGCAGGTCGTAATATCAAATCAGGGAGCAGCTTATGAGAGAGACAATGCCGATAATTTCTCAACTCCAGATCAAATTATTCAGACTTAAACTCCTCTCTTTTCACCCCATAGAAGTTTGTGCAGCTGAGGAAGTACACGGACATCTATTTTCAAATCAAGAGCTTTCTCAACCAACCATTTAATATCGGTTCCCCAGGCAGGTTGAAAGATCTTCTCGCACGGGAGATTGTGCTCGGTGATGAATTTTCGAGCGAATTCAAAATCTATATCATCTGTTACGACAAACTTGACATAATCAGTATCTCTCAGATAACCGAGATTATTCGTAAATAATCGCCTTTCCTCTCCAGATGATGGCGTCTTTATGTCCATGTCGATCACGACTCTCTTTGAAAAGGTGTATGGCAATATACTCAGGGATCCACTTGTCTCGAGAAGAAGACTCTTTCCCAGGTCGATTACTCCACGCACAAACATCGGAGCCTCTCGCTGTATCAATGGTTCACCACCAGTCAAACAAATCCATCTTTCCTGCGACTGAGAGACCAGGTCAAGAAGAGTTTTCACGTCTGCCTCTTTGCCCCCTGAAAATGTGTATGTGGAATCACACCACCTACATCTCAGGTTACATCCGTTTGTGCGTACAAAGAACATCGGGACACCTATCATGGTCCCTTCTCCCTGTATGCTGTGAAACGTTTCGGTTATTAACAACCCGCTAGCATTAAATTATGGGATATATCTTTATTGCATTTCCAAGATCAGATTTATTGCGATGCGATGATACCGTCCCTTGCATATCTCTTCTCGCTCGAATATTTATTCGGGATACGATCATTATCTAATTCCGGGTGTTAATAGGCGATCTGTGATTGACTTTTCATTTTCAGTATTCTCGGACACTATTCGAACAAGGAAGTGTTAAATTGAGGTTAGCTATAGTCATCATATGGAAAACAAACTTCTTGAGCAGAGGTTGAAAAAAATATTTGAGTATGCAAAAGACGTGGACGCTCTCCTAATTATGCAGGGAGACGAAAATTCTGTTGACAAGACTTTTTTCTATATAACTGATCCAGATGGCGGAATATTTGAATCTTCCGCTCTTATCGTGAAGCCCGATAACGTAAAGATCCTCACGAGCCAGCTGGAGGAGGAAATCGCAAAAAGAACCGGAATGGACGTCATCGTAACAAAAGGAATGACCGATCTGAAAAAACAGATCGTCGAGAACCTTAAGGGACTTAACACAATCGGTTTAAATTATACCTCACTGACCCTGGAGCAGTACAGGGATCTTCTGCGTATTGTGCCAGATAAGGAATTTGTCAATATTTCCAGTTCTATAGAAGAGTCGAGACGCCTGAAAGATACAGACGAACTAAACAGAATCAGGGAAGCCGCAAAGATTGCCAGCGAAGCGATTCAGAATGTGATTCCAAGGATAAAAGAAGGCATGACGGAAACGGAACTTGCTTCAGAGATGGTATACCAGATGATGCGCCTGGGAGCGAGCGAACCTTCGTTCAGCACAATTGTTGCATTTGGCAAGAATGCCTCCATGCCGCATTACAGTCCGGGAGATACCAAGTTAAAGAGAGGAGACTTTGTTCTTATCGACTATGGTGCAAGATATAAGAGATACTGCTCAGACGTTACAAGGACCATGGTTTTTGGCAAGGCCACAGAAGAGCAGAAAGACGTATACAATACAGTGCTTGCTGCCCAGAAAGCAGGCTTCTCAAAAATAAAGGAAAATGTGAACGGCAAGGACGTAGACCTCGCAGCCAGAACCGTCATCGACGGATCAAAATACAATGGGAGATTCATTCATTCCCTTGGACATGGCGTTGGCATGGATGTTCATGATCATCCGGCATTCTCACCAAATTTCGATATTCCAATAAAGGAGAACATGGTTGTTACTGTGGAACCTGGGATATATATACCAGACTTTGGCGGCGTGAGAATAGAGGACGACGTTATTGTCAAGAAGGACGGTTGCGAAATAATAAGCACAGCTCCGAGAGATCTTATTGAACTCTGAAGAGGCATAATGATCGATCAGTCAATATTTGACACAAATAAAGAAAGTATAACGCTTCTGCTTGGATCAAATGATGAGCAGATGTATGCAGTACGTAAAAATGCCTATAGGCTTATATTAGGGTCTCTGACGGACGATGAAGACCATGGAATAAGAGATCCGGAGGATCTCTCATGCCTACCTCTTGCATTGTGGATTTTGAGGTATATAAATGAGAATATATTGACATCTAGAACCATAAATTTTGTTCGGGATTTCATTGAGCGATACCTAAATTCAGGAAAGGTTTCTGATGAGGACCTAGAGTTCATTTCCAGGGTCTTTTCCCTGACTGTTGATTATGACCTGGAGGACGAGCATTTCCTGATACCTGTGGGGCAGTTCATTTCCAACGTTGCAAGACTCAGTGGATACAACCACAGGCTGATATACCAGAACCTTGATCACGGCCTTGTCAGCTGCCGCAGACCCCTTGTTGCGAAGGTAATTAGGGAGACTTTTGTCAAACAGGCATTCGCTGCGTATGATTCCATAGATCCGGATGCTACAGCAGAAATTCTTGCCCCAATATATGATGAAGTAGATGAAATAATAAACAAGCTGAAGTCTTCGGGCATTAAGGTTAACGTTGATCTCGGGTCGGTTGATTTTTCTATGTTCCCTCCATGCATAAAAGAATACATAAGCGAGATGCGTGAGGGGATAAATCTGCCTCATCTTGCACGTTTCACTCTCGTCAGCTTTTTGCACAAAATAGGTATGGACAATCCTTCTATGGTTGAACTGTTCAAAACTGCCCCAGACTTTAACGAAAGGCTGACAACATATCAAATCAACCATATCACTGGCCAGATATCTAGCACAGAATACTCACCGCCAAAGTGCTCTGTTCTTCTATCGAATCACCTGTGTTACAAGGGCGATGACCCTATATGCAACAAGGAATGGCTAAAACACCCCTTGCAGTATTATACATTCAAGAAGAAAATGAGTGCAAAGCCTGCCATAAAAATGAAAGGTGGAAGGAAGACAAGTAAAAAATTTAACCATTAATATATATCACTAAAAAACGGAATAAATTTATTGCCTTCACGGATAGGTGTTCTATGAAAATAAACGTCGACGGAAATGACAGAAGATTCAAGGCTGTATGGTTTGAGAATAATGATGTACGGCTGATCGACCAGAGAAAACTTCCTGAGGAACTTGAGATTATTAATGCCAAGGACAGTGACGAGGTTGCAACGATGATCAGGGATATGGCAATAAGGGGAGCTCCGGCAATAGGGATTATTGCGGCCTATGGCCTGGCCATGGCTAAGATCAAGGGGGAAGACATGGACAAGGCTGTTAAGAAAATTGGCGGGACCAGGCCAACAGCTTATGATCTTTTCAAGGCCATTGAATACATGAAGTCTAATAATTTTGAACTGAGCGCTGCAACGCGTTATTCCAACGAGATCAGCGGAAGATGCAAGAAGATAGGCGAATATGGGAACCAGTTGATTTCTGACGGCTCCAAGATACTCACACACTGTAATGCCGGTGCCCTTGCCGTCGTGGACTGGGGAACGGCTCTTGCACCGATGAGAGTGGCGCATGACGAAGGGAAAAATATCTTTGTTTTTGTGGACGAGACGAGGCCAAGGCTTCAGGGGGCGAAGTTGACGGCATGGGAACTCCTTCAGGAGGGTATTGATCATGCGATAATCTCCGATAATGCAGCTGGTTTTTACATGAAGAGGGGAGAAATTGATCTCGCTATAGTTGGTGCTGACAGAATCGCTTCAAACGGAGATTTTGCGAACAAGATAGGGACCTACGAAAAAGCGGTAGTCGCAAAGGCCAACAACATACCATTTTATGTTGCAGCACCAGGAAGCACATTTGATTTCTCGATAAAAACAGGCGAGGAAATCCCGATAGAGGAGAGATCAGAGGATGAGGTGCTGATTATCAACGGAAAAAATCTCGGTCCGAAAGGAAGCCCTGCTAAGAATCCCGCATTTGACGTAACTCCCCATGAGTACGTAACAGCATTCATCACTGAGTATGGTATTTTCAGGCCAGAAGAACTGCACAGGATGCAAAACCTTATTGAAAAGGATCTCTTTATGCGGAGTGCATAGAGAAAAACGGTGAAAAATAGTGGCTGAGGATCTCAAGATAACCCCATGGGGCGTTTCAGGAAATGTTCAGGATAAAGATTACGACAGAATAGCGAACGAATTCGGCGCAAAGATAATCGATGAGCGCCTTCTTAAGAGAATAAAGAAAGTTACAGGTGATCTTCATCCTTTTCTGCTGAATGGAATATTTTATGCTCACAGGGATCTTGACCTTGCTCTTGACGATTATGGCAATGGGAAGCCATTCTACCTTTATACGGGAAGGGGCCCGTCCGGCGAGATGCACCTGGGTCACATATTGCCTTTCATGTTCACAAAATGGTTACAGGACAAATTCAACGCTGAGCTTATAATCCAAATCACAGACGACGAAAAATACCTTTTCAGGGAGATAGAGGATCGAGATCTGAAAGAATTCACACACAATAACATAATAGATATCCTCAGTTTGGGATTCAATCCTGACAAAACCCATATCCTGATAGATTCTGAGCATTCAGGAATTCTGTACAATAACGCGATCAAGGTGGCAAGGAACATAACTGCTTCCTCTGTTAAAGCTGTCTTTGGGCTGAAAGACAGCGATAACATTGGCAAATTTTTCTTCACGAGCATTCAGGCCGTTCCTGCGTTCATTCTTTCCTATCTCAAGAACGAGAACATTAGGTGCCTTATACCTTATGGAATAGACCAGGACCCACACTTTAAACTTGCCAGAGATGTCCTTCCGAAACTTGGTTATTACAAACCGTCAGCAATAATATCAAAATTCATTCCATCACTTCAGGGCAGCGGAAAGATGTCTTCTTCGGATCCGAACTCGGTGATATCGTTGAATGACAGTAGAAACACTGTTAGGAAGAAGTTGATGAAATACGCATTCTCCGGTGGGAGGGATACCGCAGAGGAACAGAGGGAATACGGAGCTAATCCAGATATAGACTTCTCGTTTAACATTTTCAGAATAATGGAAGACGATCAGTCCAGGGTATCGTCTATATATGAGAGTTACAAGTCCGGAGAAATGCTAAGCGGCGAGATGAAATCAATAGCCGCAGAAAAGATCAGCGAATTCCTGGATATTCTGAGATCCAGACGAGAAGATGTTGAAAATAATCTTGACGCGTACATGTTCGATGAAAAGAAATTCAACTAAATATCGCCAGAAGAATTTATGTACACGAGGATGCGTTTCCTTTGGATTTACTGAACAACGTTTGTCTCGCTAATTTTGCAAACCTCCTCGAAACATAAAGACATTCAAACCATAATAAAAATCTTGGAAATAAAAGAAATTATGTACAAATAATATTTAGATAGTCCGCATGACCAGAACACCTTGAGAAGCAAATTTGACCCTTATTTCAGTATATCCATGAGTTATCTGCCTTCAGGCATAGCGTTTGGAGCGTTTGCAACCGCTTTGAAGATACCTGTCGTTATCACTATCATCCTCTCTCTGTTCATTTATTCAGGGGCAGTACAATCAGCATTCCTGGGTTTTTGGGTGACGGGATTTGAACCTTTCTCCATGATCCTCACGGCATTCCTCCTGAACCTGAGGCATACCTTCTATGGCCCACACATAGAATCCGAAAGAAACGATATCAAACTGAGCAATGTCCTAACCATAGGTCCTCTTCTTACTGACGAGGTTTACGCCCTGTCTGTGTCACCCCTTTCCCCTGACAAGAAGAATATATTATCGCTTGCAATATTCGCATATGCAAATTGGGTTGCCGCAACAGCCACAGGAGCTTTTGTTGCTGGAATAGCTCCGACCAGAGTCCTTGACATACTGCTGATCGCACTTCCCACTCTATTCCTTGGTCTCCTTGTACCCAGAGTGAAGTCCAATTATGCTGTGGTAACCGCCATCTCTGCAGGCATTATTTCAGTGTCTGGTAGGCTGCTGAACCTGCCCGCATTCTTCATTATAATACCAATACTGGGCGGGGTTATCATAGGTTATGCTTGGAAGAGATATGAGGAGGCTCACAAGCTATGAATACAATCCTCGTTATAGTTGTGATAATCCTTGCCTTGCTGAGCATTTCTCAACGTGTGTTGCCATGGATTTTCTACTCAAGATTCAAGGAGAATAAAACGATCGAGAATCTATTTGATTTATTCGCGATTTCTGCCTTCACATCACTCTTCGTCTATAATGTTCTCATTATTACGCCCTTAACAATAATTGCACTGGTGGCTGCTTTTGTTGTGGCACTTAAGACCAGAAACCTGCCACTCACTATAGTTACTGCGATTCTCGTTGCGTCATTTACCCTCTTGATATGATCTGTACGCATGTTGAAAGGCCTATCTGGGTTATTGACACGAAAAATTAAGGCAGTTCCTGAGGTATATGTTCTGATTTTCTTTCCCTGACATACCTTTCGACAGTAATACCGAGGATAGAACCTACCATGATTACGCTACCTATTATGACGAACTTGCCGAGAATCTCATGAAGGAAAAGCACTGAGGTTATGGCAGCAAAAACTGGTTCACCAACAAAGATAACTCCAGCTGTCGTTGGGTCTACAAACTTGAGTGCTATTGTGGACACGTAGTATGCAAAAAAACTTCCAAATATGGCTGTAAAAACTATTGCAAAGACCACGTAGTCATTCAAGGTAAACAGATTTCCAGGCATGAACGGTATCATTAAGCCAGAGAAGATTGAAACTGCAAACAGCTGGTAGAATGTAAAAGAATAAGAATCAAGAGATTTTGAGTACTTGGACACATAAACAATCTGAATGGCGTAAACAACAGCACATAATAGCGTAAGTATATCTCCGATCTTATTGCCAAAACCTCCGGATGGGCTGTAGGAAAGAAGGATTAAACCAAAAAAGGCGGTCCCTGAGGCCAGAACGTCAACACGCGTTATCCTATTTTTAAGATATAGGAAAGAAATGATCGGGAGCAGGATGACATAAAGGCCAGTTATAACGCCCGAAGCAGCTGCAGTCGTGTAATCGAGACCAACGGTTTGAAAAAAATACCCAAGAAACAGCAAAAATCCTGCTATTAAGCCGTATTTGATGTTGTCAGGTTTGAGTAAATTGTGGCTCTTCTTCACAAATATTAGCATCATGGCAGACGCCAAAGCGAAACGTATTGCAAGAAAAGGTGCTGGACTGATGTAGTCCAGTGCCACCTTTATTATTGGAAACGTGACACCCCAGAAAAATGTCACGATTAA
>JAJYVJ010000057.1:0-7909 GCA_021792045.1 Thermoplasmata archaeon
TAATATCAACATCGTGACTTTACATCTTCTTATTATTCGTATATCACATCGCGGATAAGGTGACGATAGGGATTCCCCCAATCAAAATGATACGAACCGGTGATTCGAATTTACAACCTTATCCATGATCTTTGAATTCCTCACTCCCTTTGTTCTTTGGTGTGGAATGGACAAATTGGCCATATGGCTAAGATAATCAGACAAAAGATCAAGGAATGCAGGAAACACTCTATTTAAACCTATACCTCGGCCTTACCTCTATCCAAATCTGGTGGGTGATTAAAGCTTGTTCCTGCAGGGAAGAAAACTACAATTCTTAGATATCGTTGAAAGCGAATTAGAAGGACGGAAGAATGTAGATGCATTCCTATTTGATCCATAAAATAGCTTAGTAAAGGCATTTTTTAGGCCATTGGGACAAAATGTTTTCCTATAACAGCTTTTGATTTTACACCAATAACTTTTGTTGGAGAATATTCTTCCCATTGTTTTGCTATCAATTCGATTTCTTTTTGGAAGAGTTTTCATCGCCTATAGTTTTGGTATGAAGGTAAACAAGTTTATACCAATATACCATTTTAATCTATATGAAAGTGAAAACGAGTACATCCATAGATAACGAGATTTGGATGGAGCTCAAGAATCTTGCATTACAACGAGGTAAGGACATAAGCTCTATCCTAAAGGACGTTATCGAAAACGAACTGTATTTAAATTTAGACAAATCCTTAATGAAATATTCCAAGTGTGGCAAATCTGACCTAGATTTTGATCCGATTAAAGTAAAAAGCAAAGTATCCGATTTGGTAAGGAGCATGAGAGATGACAGAGAAGGTCGCATATCTTGACAGTAGCGCAATCGTAAAGAGGTATGTGTATGAAACTGGATCAGAATTTATTCATGCACAATACAACGAAGCCTATCTTGGAAACGTTTTACTTTCGTTTAACGTTTGGAATATTGGGGAGATCCTTGGAGTATTTGACAGGGCTCATAGGCAAAAAAGAATTACAAGAAAACAGTTGGATGAAATTATGGACAGATTCTACAATGAAACTGCGAGACTTAAGAAGATAAGCAGAATGAGGATAATCACCTTATCTGAAAGTATACTAGAAAGCAGCTGGGATGTTCTGATAAAAACATAAAAAGTGACTATTATGATGCGTAACAGTAGAACTTAATACCGAACGGACACCCTTTTCCAATTACCTTTCCGATACCGCTGGAGAAAGAGTGTAATTATCCCACTTCGCACGAATCTTCAAAAATACCAGGATAAAAATGTTTTAAGTTTCTCCCGTTTAATTGCTCCATGATAATTTAAGCGTTGTTATACGTGATCCATGGTCATAGATAATGATTATATGCCTCTATAATATGTACACATCATGAATGGGACTACTATACAAATCTCAAGGGAGACAAGAGAGAAGCTTAAGAAGATTGGGAGCAAGGGTCAGACTTATGATGAAGTAATTCAAAAACTCCTGGAAATCGCGCAAAAGGTGGCGTTCTTCAACGAGCTCGATAGAATATCCGATCACGAGGAGTTCATACCTCTTGACCAGTTATGAAGTACTTGTTTCTCAGACTGCTGCCAAGGAGTTAAAAGCATTAGAACAAAACTTGCAGTCAAGAATAAAGGAAAAACTGATGGAATTAGCAGAAGATCCGAGCAACAGATCAGGCAGGCTAGACATAAAGAAACTCACAGCAACAAAGAGGAACTATTATAGGTTAAGAGTAGGCGATTATAGAATTATATTCTTTACAGAAGGAGTGTCAATCAAGGTTGTGAAAATATCAAAAAGATCCGATGTTTACTCCTGGTTGGATTAGTAGTATTTGACTTATCATATTCATGTATTTGCTTAAAACTTTAATCAAATCCCAACCGATCCATTCTGAATTTTATGGAAGCTTTGACTCAGGTTAATGATGGATCCTTTTTTTGGTATTCACCAGTTTGTAAGTGTCTTGTAGAGGCTCAACAATTTGAGGACAATAAATGTGTGGAACCACCGTCTTTCAGTGCCAATCAGGATAGTGAAGAATTCAATTTTTACGAGGGTTCGTGAGCCTTTTTTACTCTAAAATTGTTTAAATGTATGTACATATGAGTGGAATATATTACAAACCAAGCGTAAGCTTCAGCTACCAGTAACATGAAATACCAGTTTGCGGCTATGATTGGCAGAGCAAAAACCATAACTACAATAGTCAAGCCAAGCGACATGAAGCTTGCAATTATCTTCTTCCCAATACTCAAATCTGTTGAGTCTTAGAATACGCCCAAACTTCCATCATATTCAAACTGCTTCAAGTCAAATAATTGAAGTGACAATCACTTTGGACACCTAAATGCCCACTTCCAGTTAAACCTAAAACCACAGTTGTGGCCCTCACAAGTGGCTGAACCCACGATCTTTATTTGCTACTACATACTTATAAACGTTACCCATAATCTATGAAATTTCATCAATGATCTTAATACCCTTGACCTTCTTGAATGCTTTATCGTGAGTTAGAAGAACCTTTGATCCAATGTCTTTCATGGTGGCAAGAATAACACAATCTCTTCCTCCGAGTCCACTTATGGAGTATTCAGAGAGGAAACTGATTGAGGATTGCAAAATGGTGTAGGTGAAGTCAACCAAGGTAAGAGTGGAAAGACCGGTTATCATTTTCATTTTTTCTTCCAGTACAATAGCTGGAAGGTTTCTGAAATAATGAGCCACTTCCATAAGAGTCACCGTACTCAAAACTACCCCTCCTCTTATGGCACTCTGCATTGATTCGTTCACGGAGATATGCTCAGGTAATCTTTCATCAAACCAGTAAATCCAATAATTTGCATCGATATACGCTGGCTCCAAGACAGGTTCACTTCCAGATTTTCTTGAGGTCGAGAGGATCAGAAACAGGTACTTTGGAATCTTTCTTAATGAAACCTTTCATATTTTCAATGAATTCCTCCGGGGATACCGCTTTCTCGATTATTATTCTGTTTGATTCTGCATGTAGTTTTACGATCATGCCATTCTTAAGACCAAGTGCGTCCCGTACCTCCTTTGAAATTACGATTCTTCCCCTATCATCAATTACTGTTTCTTGAGACATTCCCATCACAATTCCCACATTATTCAACGGCATAATAACATTTCTCTCATTGACAAACTGGTTTGAAACTCTGATCAAAAGTGTTACGGATCCAGTTACGTTCAGACAACATGAGCATGGAGAAATGTTTACATAGGGAGGGAGTCCAGAGAGAGGGAGTTTTTAATCTCTTTCTCGTTCATAAGGTGATGAGATGGTAGGCAATCGTACGTAAAGGACAAAGGAAGAGAAGGCAAGGATCGTCATGGATGTTCTGTCCCATCGACGTAGCGGAGATCTGCCGTAAGTACAATGTGGCTTCCTCTGCAGTTTACATGTCGAATTGAATTCATCTCCGCCGGTGCAGCTGCGATGGAACAGGGCAAGTCCACGGTAGGACAGTCACTAATAAAGAAAATAGAGGAACTGAAGGATATAATAGGTGAATTGACGATAGCAAATGAGACTTTAAAAAAAATTCAAGCTACGAGGAGAGGTGGGAAGCCATGAATGATCTCGTTTTAAAGGGCTTTTCCAAATCAAGATACGCATCCCTCACGGGAATAGCAAGATCCATGATCTGTTACGATCACAGAAAGAGGAACCCACAATACGATATGGAACTTGAAGAACGCATTTCAGCCATCTTAAGCGAACGCCCTTCGTACGGAACCAGAAGAGTCGGAGCAATGATCCGCCGTGCCGGGATCATTGTAGAAACCATATAAGGAGGCATATGCGCCACATGAATCTCACCTTGGCCCATAAGAAAGTTAACAGAAAACATGTACCAAGAACGATAGTTGTGGCAAGGCCGAATGTCATGTGGGAAACGGATATAACGAAGGTGTACATCGATCACGAGTGCTGGATATATTTCACCGCTTACGTCGATCTCTGCTCAAGAAAGATAAAGGGATACCTAGTCTCAAGGATGTCAAGGACAAGAGAGGTGATAGAGGCATTCGACAACGCCATTCTGAACACCTTTCCTGATCTGAATGCGAGTGGTCTTATTATACCATCAGACAACTACGAAAAGCACCTAAAGACAACGGCAATATCGAGTCCTTCCACAACTCGATAAAGACAGATTACATCTGGCCCGTAGACATCAGTGATTTCCAAGAGGGGAGGGATATTATCGATCATGCATTCAGGGACTACAACGCGAAGAGACCACACTCATCAATATTGTTCCTGAGTCCAAGGGTGTTCAGGAAGAGATGGGATTCTGATCCTGAATTCCGTCTGGAATACAAAAATTACGTGAAGAAGATGAAAGATAAGGCGATGGCAAAGAGAAAAAATAATAAGAGGATGGAGGCCGAAAGAAATGGAATCTTATGAGACGCTAAAATGTTCCATTCTTTTCTGGGTTAGATCACCTCCCATAAATCTAGAGAAAAGATTGCAATAGTTTCTTTCAGCTAGTATCTTCTAGCTATTTCAGGGGGATAGGAAACAATCAACATGTCTTGAATCATGATCCAGAAGAAGGTTTATATGTTTTACACACATATATGTGTGTGTGAGAGGGATGGGGAGCAAAAACATATCTATTTCGGATGAAGCTTATCTAAGGTTATCAGAGCTAAAGTTAAAAAACGAAAGTTTCACAGAACTCATTTATAGACTGACAAATAAAACAAATGTGCTTGATTTAAATGGCATCATAAAAGAAGATGAAGGAAAATCTTTAGAGAAAAATATTAGAGATTCGAGGAAGTTAAGCAGAGAAAGAATAAATAAAATTACCTCGGAGTTAAATAGACGATGATAGCTGATACTTCGTTTCTTATAGACATAATGAAATCTGATAAGGAGGCGATAAAGAAGGCCGAGGAAATTGAAAAAAATGGCAACACTATAGCAGTTACCTCAATTTCAATTTTTGAATTATTCGTTGGCGTGACCCTTAGCATTAAACAGGATCAGGAGAGAAATAAGATAAATCGAATACTCAAAGGCCTACCTATGATAAGTTTTGATGAGGATTCTGCAATAGAGGCTGGAAAGATCTTTGCACAAAAAAGAAAGAATGGAGCGAAAATAGAACCAGAAGATTCTATGATCGCAGGTATCTGTTTAAGAAGAAACGAGATTCTAATCACGCGTAATATTAAGCATTTTAACGATATAGAAGGTTTGAGAATAGAGAATTATTAAAGACACTATGTCCAAATAATACCTTCTCAAAACTATAATCAAATATCGACCGATACATTTCTTCATTATTTAATGGTCCTTCAGAGTAGTTTTCTGAATTTCAAAAAGACTCATCAGAGTAGTGTCTTTGCTCAGTTCTTTATAATCTCCTCTAAAACCACTTTTTGAAAACAGAGCGTATGTGTATTTTTCCCGGGGATATTGTTTTCTCAAGGTTTCTGACTTCATCTTTAAGGCTTCGACCACATTAATTGGTACAGGACTGTTTGTCCATTTGCATTCAGCGAAAAGCAATTCTCCACGCACTTGGGAATGTGCGACAATATCGATCTCCTCAACGTCTCTTCCTTTCTTTCCAGATCCACTCCTCCCCCACCATCTGGAAACCGTATCAAAGGATCTGCCCAATATACCTTCTAGTATGAGTTCCTTCATGAGGTTCTCAAACTGCTCACCCGCAAAAGTAGGAAAATCTGCCTTTATGCTCTCAAGAACACCATTGTTGTGAGAACTCTCTATTTCGCTTTTATGTGGCAAGACGTACCTGAACCAGAACTTCAGATACTGGTCAGATATCCAGTATAATCTTCTCTTAAATTTCTCAGAAGCACCGAATGGCTTTTCAGACATTACAAGATCAAGTGACATTAATACGTCAAGATACTTGGATACCATACTCTTGTCCAGGCCAGTATAACCACATATTTCCGCCAATGTATGATTTCCGTAGGAAATGGATCTGAGAATCAGCATATAATTCCTCGGTTCCCTGAATTCCGTTCTAAGGAGAAATTCTGCCTCTTCATAGAGCGCTGACCCTTTTGAAAGCACCTTCTCTGATACATTTTCCCAAAATCCAACCTTAGGATCAAGTTTCAGAAGGTATTCTGGTATGCCGCCAAATACAAAATATGTCTTGCATAAGTCTTCGAATTCATATTCCAAAAATTCAGCCAAATATCTGAACTTCAGAGGTTTAAGTTTCAGTTGTCCCGTTCTTCTACCGTAAAGGGGGCTCCTATAAGAAAGTACTTCATTTTCCATTATGCTGATGGATGAACCGGAAAGAATCAACATCACATTCATCTGCCTGAGTATTGTGTCATATATCTTCTGAAACACCGATGGGATCGTCCTGTTAGCTTCTATAAGATATGGAAATTCATCTATTGCAATTATGATCTTCGATTCCTTTGCTTTTGTCTGAAATGAACTGCTGGAAACCAGAACAGTGAAGAGAGACTGCCAATTGTCAAAGCTAGCCTTTAAAATGCTATCATCTTCCAGAAACTTTGACATACTCGATTTGAAGTTGTTTATATTTTCCCTGTCTCCTTCTGCGGTTGCAAGAAAATAAACTCCCCTGTTGCCAATGAACTTACTGATCAATTCTGTCTTTCCGACTCTTCTTCTACCGTAAAGAATGAACAACGAAGCTTCCTTAGATGAGTAAGCACGCTCCAAGATTTCTATCTCTTCGACCCTATCAACAAAATTTTGTTGAGACATAAGTATTATACTTTATTCACAACGAATATATTAACCTGTCCAGTCTGGCCGTACTTAGTGAAATAATCTTGAAGTCTTTTCTTAATACAAGGAAGATTGCAAAACGTTTGATGAAATAGTTAAAACCAGAAACTACATTTGTCATTTAATTCTGGTTCTTACTTTGTCGCCCGTTATTTCGATATTCAACATTATGGATTTTCCTTCCATGAATTTTACAGATTACCTGTACCTCTTTTACCTTACCTGTGCAACAGGAAATAGTTCTCATCTTGTTGCATTATCGATCTCGAATAGATGAGGCGCTGCTAAGCAAGAATCTACTGCTAGCCTAAAACATTAAGCAAATCCATGCTGAATTATCATAAAGCTAGATCTCAATAACTTGAATACCAAGTTTTTTGCATTTATTTTGCAGTACTTTATCAAAAGTCGCTAAAGGTATATTTCTCGAATGTGCATCATACGCTATTATCCAGTCATTGAAATCTCTAAAACTTAACTTGTTTTCAACCATAAATGCAGAAACCTTCTCAATCATCTTTCCAGAAATCCAAGAGACTGAAAAATAATCGCCATGCAGTAATTCATTTATCTTTACTTGAACGTCTTGATTATCTATCCCATACCTGGGAAGAACAAAACCAAGTTCGACTATTGATAGTGAGTTAATTATGGGATCTTCCGACACATCGATAAGTTCACTTGCGCTGTTATGATACGGGGAATTCTCGATGGTATCATACACCAAAACATTTGTGCCGATTAGCACGGTCATTTATTGTTTTCCTCCCATCCCTTCCTTATTTCATTGTCCGCATCCAGAGATGAGAAATTTTCTTTTGCCTGGAAAGTAATACGCCCTTTCCGTTTCTCTGCAGAGTTGATTTTTTTTCTGAGACGCTGGTTAATAATCTTTGACATATTCTTGGTGCTGCCGTACTTTTCTATAGATTCCTTGATGATTTCAGCGTAGATTTCGTCGTCAAGGTTGATCGTGGTTTTGACCATGAAGGTTAATTATAATACCATATAAACATTTAACGGTTAACTGTCACTGTTACAGTTCAACCCGTTCATTTTACAAACTTACTATACATACATTGCAGCTCTTCAGAGGGATCGGGA
>JAJYVJ010000057.1:8009-10556 GCA_021792045.1 Thermoplasmata archaeon
TCGGGAAGGATCTTTTCGACGAGATGAGGATGTCCCTGATGGTTTCGAGTACATCTGCAATCTCATTCACCTTCACCTGATCGTAATTATGCCAGTTCCTCTCCTTTTCTTCCCTCTTCTCATACGGAAAGGAACGATCCCTTACCGACTTAACGAGATCTCTAAGGTCTTCTGAGTTCTTCCTGGCCATGGATGTGCATGACAGAGAGGTTCAAATGGTCATGTGGCTTCCTCCACACAATGAATGGGATCATGATACTGTTCCAGTTTCCGGAGAAGACCGATCATGGAACAATCAACAAATTCATGCAGAAGTTCTAAGGGCAGGACAGTACATCATGGAATGGAAAATACAGGTATCACAGGCATGGCTTTATGGAGGATATTCCACACAGGAAACTGCTCAGGGGTGTATTAATACCCAGGAAAAACGATCGGGACAAAGTTTTGGATTTCCTTGGCAGCTATTCCCTTTCATGCCATGTGAGGGGAGTGAAATTAACCCCCCAATGACGAAGAAAAGTTAAGTCAGTTCCACGATTAATTTTGTCCCAAAGCTTTAGATACGCTTTGCCTATTGATGCCAGACTGTATAATGTGTTAGGTTCTTTGTCAACGTCAAATATCTTACATTTTTCTAATGCCTTCTCGTACAGTTCAGCTGTGCTTTTTACATCTTGGTAAGGCTGGAACTGTGATGACGTATACCCCGTCCTCATCCTTTTCCAGAGACATTTCATTCGTATGGATAAACCTGCTTAGGCACACTTTTAGTTGTTAGCAAATTCTATTAAAAAAATTTGATTATTTAGCTGAGTGAACGTATCTCATTTGCTTAAATTTTCACTAAACAAGAATCTACCATGTATTTCTGCATAGAATGATGGAAATTCACGGATATCAGAATGTAAATGAGGTTCATCGGATTCGTAAAATATCAAATAATAGCTGAAATTACTAGACACGCAGGATATACCATCTAAACAACGTGCGAAAAACCCACGATTACCAGCAACACCATCAGAATTATGTAAATTCGCAGGAACCAAAAAGCCACTTTGACCCCCTTACTGAATTTAACTTTTTCAACTGGTACCTTGCTGTAGTCTTCCAGTCCCTCTGAAACCATGAATTCTTGGAATTCTTTCTCGTTTTCAATTTTTTTTTCTCTTCCTTTTGCGGACGTCTATATCACCTTCATTCACAACATCCCCACAAAATGGCTAAATACTGAAGGAAGCGCTACTGACAATCCATAAAGGCCGTTCATCAGTATCAGAAACCCAATTATTGAAAAGCCAATTGCATTCTGCCATTTCTTGTTGACCATGCTGCCCATTATCTCCTTGTCATTCAGCAGCAACAGAAGAAACAGCATAGCAGCGGGCATGAATATCGTAGCTATAACTTGAACTGTCAGATTGAGATAACCAAGAGGGGCATTTGGAATAAGAGTTATTGATGCAGCAACTGCAAGCGCAGCAAAACTCGGGAGATAAAACATGACGCCTTCGCGCGCCGGCAGATTTATGCTTTTCTTCCATCCGAACGCTTCGCTCATAGCCCACGAAGTACTGGCAGATATTGCAATTGCTGCTATGAAGCCAGCTTCTACAAGACCCAATGCGAAGAGCTCCATAGGAAACGTTCCAACCCTTGCAGCAAATATCTGTAAAATGCTATCAATTCCCAGGGTCCCGTTGGCATCCAGACCAAATACTGTGGTTCCGGTTAGGATTATTATGGCTATAGCCACTATCACCATAACAGCGGATCCGATTAATGTGTCTCTCTGCCCAAATTTTATGTCATCCTTTGTCAGGCCTTTATCCACAACGGAAGATTGTTGGAAGAACAACATCCAGGGCGCGATAGTAGTGCCGAGGTTAGCGAGAAGAACATAAACAAACAATGAACTCACACCACCGCTTATCCTCCATGTTGCGAAACTGTCTAAGACTAGCCCCACTGACGGATGCGGGAGGAAAAAAAGCAGTGGAACAAATACCAGATTGAAAGCGGCAATGAATAGAGAAATCCTCTCCCATGTGTAATATCTTAAGAAAAGTTGTATCGCTATTACCATTAACACAAAGACAATGGCGGATATAATTCTCGGAATCCCAAATATGGACATTCCTACAGTTATTCCTATAAATTCAGTTATAAGAGTAAGAAAATTGGCGATGACTAGATCCCCAAGAGAAAACGATCCCCAGAATTTGCCATAACGCTTCCAGATAAGTTCCGCGTGCCCTCTATGGGTAACAGCCCCCAATCGTACAGTCATCTCCTGAACAAAATACGCCACTGGGAGCATCAGGATCATAAAAGGAATAAAAAAACCAATTCCAAAAATAGCACCTGTTTGGGCATAGGTGATGACACCTCCAGCATCATTGTCTGCAATCATCACGAGTATGCCTGGACCAATTAACATGAAAAAAAGTTCTAACCTCGAAAGACGGGTATGTTGTTGTTTGTGAAACTCGATATGAAGTCTGTCCTCCGTCCTGTATTTGAGGTCTACAGGCAAGGAGTTCAGTT
>JAJYVJ010000058.1 GCA_021792045.1 Thermoplasmata archaeon
TCCTTAGATTTGCGCCTTTCATTTGGAGTATAACTTTAGCATCGGTTGCTATGTTCCTCAGCTAAATACTCTTATTAGATCAATTTACATGTGGTAAGTATGCAGGAAGACATTTTCAATGGTCTTTCAAAACTCGGCTTAAGCAACTACGAAATAAAGATCTATAAGACTCTCTTGTTAAAGGGACAGATGACATCTACCGAGGTTGTAAAGGAGACCAACATACCGCAACCGAGAATTTACGATCTCTTTGGCTCTTTGGAGAAAAAGGGGTTTATACAAGGCAGCATTGACAAGAAAAAGCTATACAAGGCAATACCCGTTTCTTATATTCTCGAGAAGGAGCGCAAATGGCTGGAATCATATAGCTTCAATTTAGAGCGATATGTTCAGAACATGAAGATATATTCTGACAACGATCTTTCTTTTGTGTCTCTTATTGAGGGAGAGGAACATGTCACTGACAGGATCCTTTCACTGATAGACCAAACTCAGGATGAAATCATAATATCTGTCAACTATGAGAGATTCAAAACGCTTTACCCATCTTTAAAAAATCTGCAGAAAAAAGGAGTTACTCTACTCGTGCTGGTATTTCTTGAAGGAGATCAGAAACTTCGAGAAAAGTTCCAGGGAAACTGCTTTGTCCGGACTATGAAGGCCAAACCGATTGAATTGGTGATATCGGACAGAAAGCAGTGCACAATGAAGATCGAAACAAAGAGAAAGGAAAATGAGGTTGCCCTTTACTTCGAAGAGGACAATTTTATACATGTTATATCGTACTACTTTAACCACACAGTGTGGCAAAACGCCAACATTTATGTGGATAATGTAAGCAATGAATCCATACGACTTAGGACAATATGGCTCGCATGTGACATAATTGAATACTATCTTGCTCATGGTTTCAAAATAAATGCACACTTGAAAGGTTACTATCTGGATGATTACAGGGAACTTGACGGCGAGATATTCAAGGTTGAGAAAATTCCTTTGGTGAGAAACACGTTTTTCATGAGAATTAAAGGACAAGAGTACTCTGTTGGTGGAAAAACCTCAACACTAGAGCGCTTCAGAATGCTATTCGTCATGCTTAAGCCGGAAATACTACAGAAATGAGTATTGTATTATTGGCAATATTCAAATATGAATGGAAAATGATAAACAATGTTACCGAAAGGCTTTAAATTTGGTTTTTCTGAAGCGGGGTTTCAGTTTGAGATGGGACTCTCTGACCCAGATACTAACTCAGATTGGTATCAATGGGTCCATGACAGGAGAAACATTGAAAAGAGACTAGTTTCTGGCGATTTCCCTGATAATGGCCCTGCTTACTGGGATCTGTTCAGCAAGGATCATGATAATTCTAAGAGGATGGGAATGAACTCCGCCAGGCTCGGTGTTGAGTGGTCAAGGATATTTCCCAAATCCACGGAATCTGTCGGCGTAGGCGTAGAAAAGGATGGAAATGATCTGGTAGCGGTTGACATTTCCGAGAAAGATCTGGAGAAACTAGATAAGCTTGCAAATCATTCGGCCCTAGAGCATTACAGGGAAATCTTCTACGACTTTAAGTCAAAAATGGACTACTTGGTCATCAATCTTTATCACTGGACCGTGCCCCTGTGGATAAACAACCCCAACGGTAACGGTGATGGGATATACGGGCGCCCATTGGGGGGAGGCTTTGAACAGAGGCAGGCGATTGAGTTTTCCAAATTCGCATCCTATATGGCCTGGAAATTTGATGATCTGGCTGATAGCTGGTGCACAATGAATGAACCCAATATGGTTTTCCTCGGTTGCAGCCACGACACAAGCCTGAAAGCGCTTAGCGTGAGAAAAAAGAATTTTGCTGAAGCACACGCACGCGCCTACGATGCCATAAAGAAAATCTCAAAAAAACCCGTCGGTATAATATATGCAAATGGCGATGTACAGGCCCACACTCCTGAAGATACTCGAGCAAAAGACACTATGACATATGTTCAGAGATACTCGTTTTTTGATTCAATAATCAATGGTGACATGAAGGACTATAACCGAAATATTGCGGATTCGTCGGAGGAACCCACTGATGATTTCAGAACCGATATGAAGAACAAGCTTGACTGGATAGGAGTAAACTATTACAGCCGGGATGTTGTGCAGAACGATGGTGATTCATGGAAGGTCATGCAAGGATACGGCTATGCAACGGGCAATAGAAACAAGTCCCTTGATGGGCGTTCGGTAAGTGAAGCGGGCTGGGAAGTCTACCCTGATGGGATTTACAATCTCCTGATGGAATACCACAAAAGGTATCATATGCCCATGTTCGTAACAGAAAACGGAATTGCGGACCACGACGATATCCTGAGACCGAGATACATAGTTTCTCACATGGATAGAATAGAGAAAGCTATAGCCAAGGGAATCAGAGTTGATGGTTATTTCCACTGGTCCTTAACCGACAACTACGAATGGGCAAACGGTTTTCAAATGCACTTTGGAATCTACGGTTTCGATCCTGTAACAAAACAGCGCCACCTGAGACCCAGCGCATTCGTCCTGAAAAGCATAATAGAAAACGAAGGAGTTCCGGAAGAACAGAGATGGATGGCCGAGGAAAAAATCTGACAGCTATCGCTTGGCCATATCCGTTCATGGAACTGTAATTTTTATTCAGAGATGAGCAGGTTAAAAAGTATTCTCTAGATTGCCTTTTGAGGGTATTTCGCAGATTATGCATCAATAAATCTTCTGAATCCAGATCGGTAATATAAGCGGGAAAAGGGAATCCAGTTTTGTGAATCGTTACTCTTTCCACTCAGGATATCTCAGGCACCTATAATAGTGGTTCTTACCCTCTAACTTTACAAGATCAGGATGAGAAGCCTCACACTCTCCAGTCATATACGGACACCTCGTACTGAATTGGCAGCCTGGATAAGATGGGTCAAAATTGGAAGGCATTCCCTTAAGTTTTATTCCGTCATACTTTTTAACCCCAATCCTCGGGATGCTCTTCAGAAGGAGGTAATTATATGGGTGACAAGGTTCATTAAGCATGAGTTCGCGATCCCCATGCTCAGTGATCTCCCCTGCATACATCATGGCTACCTGATCGGAAATTTCATACAATATCGAGAGGTCATGAGTGATGAGCACCATGGTCAGCTGCTTCTTCCTTTGAATGTTCTTGAGATCAACAAGAATATCGTGCTCAACCAGTACATCGAGACCGGTAGTTGGTTCATCAAGGATAACAAGCTTTGGAGACATAACAAGAGCCATTGCAATGACAACTCTCTGCTTCATTCCCCCGCTTAGTTCGTGAGGATAATTGATCAAAACATTTTTGTTCAGCCTGACCAAGGTAAGAACCTCTTCAACTTTTGATAAGCCTTCAGATGGATCGATTCCATGGGCTATGAATACGTCTTCGAACTGATCGCCGATACGCTTGACAGGATTCAGGGCGTTCATAGCTGCTTGCGGAATAAAACTAATTTCAACTCCTCGTATTTTTCTAAGCTCATTCTTTGGCATCTTTAAAAGATCTTTATCATTGTAGATGACCACCCCAGCAAGGATTTCACCGGGATATTTCAGCGAATTATACATGGATTGCGTCAGGGTGCTTTTACCTGAACCTGATTCTCCTGCAATTCCAAAGATGATGCCCTGGTCGACAGAAAGGCTTAGATCGGAAATTATGGTTGAAACGCCACCTTCTCCGTGATAACCGACTGTGAGATTTCTTACGTTAAGGATGGTTCCCATAATCGCTTACCTCTATCTTTTTGAAAGGATCGGGCGCAGCTTCCATCAAGCGCCTGGTGTAGTCATCTTGTGGTCTCTTTACAACGTCCTGTGTGTATCCAGATTCAACGACCCTCCCCTTGTTTAAAACATATAATCTATCCGTTATCATGCTGACAGTGTTAAGATCGTGCGTAATGTAAACTACGCTTATTCCCATAGTATTTCTTATGTAAACGAGAAGATCCAGTATCTCGACCCTTAGAGAAACATCTAGCATTGAAACAGGCTCATCAGCAATCAGGATCTCAGGTTCCAAGGCAAGTGCACGGGCCATGTAAACCCTCTGTCTCTGACCTCCGGAAAGCTGGTGCGGATATTTTTGTTTATATTGCTCAGGAGGATTAAGCCTCACGTCAGTTAGTAATTCAGAAACTCTTTCACTGACATTTCCCTTGTATTTGGATATCAAAAGGGGCCTCTTGATGTGCCATTCTACAGAATGATTTGGATCAAGAGAAGCGTATGGATCCTGAAAAACCATCTGGACGTTTCCTCTGTAATCCTTTAATTTCTTCCCTTTGTACGCCGTGATATCATTACCTTTATAGAAAATTTTGCCAGACGTAGGGCGATATAAAAACACCAGTGTTCTTGCCAGTGTGCTCTTTCCGCTTCCACTTGCGCCTACTATGCCAAGGATTTCCTTCTCCTTGAGTTCAATATTCACATCGATCAAAGCCCTGATTTTTTCCTGCTTGGTAAGACTCTTTCTTACATCGAAAGTCTTCGACAAGTTCTGCGTATATAGAATACTCATTGTTCGACCTTCCTTACTTTTTTCTTGCTAAAGACCCTGAGCGATGGATTTGCAATCTGGTCCATTCCAAAGTTCAGGAGAATGAACGCAAACATCAAAATAGAAATCATGATCGCAGGAGGCAGAATCCACCACCATTCGCCAACCAGGTATGCCTCATTGTTTATGGCCCAGTAAAGCATTGTTCCCCAATTTACCTGTTGGAGGTTACCAACGCCCAAATATTCCACAAATGTGAGTCCCATGGTTCCGTACATGGCAGTGAAGAAGAAATTGGAGACGATAACAGGCATTATTGATTTGATTATTTGCCTGAAGATGATATTCATTCTATTCTCGCCGATAAGTATGGAAGACAGGATAAAATCTCTCTTCCCAACCGATAAGGTGACAGAACGGAAAGTCCTTGCACCGAACGCCCATCCCGTGATGACAAGAATAATTATCGTCGGAACATAGCCCAGATTCTGTCGCATACCCAGGAAATATGAGCCGAAAAGCATTATCAGCAGGACTCCCGGGACAACAAGGAATATATTGACAACCCCGTTGATTATTTCATTAACTCTCTTCGAGGCAAATCCAGAAAGAACGCCAACGAAAACAGAAATCATTGTGCCTAAAATTCCAACTGAAAAGCCTATCATTAATGTCGGAGCTGCGCCCGCAAGAAGCTGGGAAAAAACATCCTGCCCATATACCGTGGTACCGAGTAGATTAATGCTATTCGGCGGCAGAGATTTTGGAAAGAGATAAGCATTTGGGCTGAACGGAGTGTAAAAAATACCAACAACAGCAAAAACAAGCATTGCAACAAGAAGAACAAAACCTGCCTTGGCCTTACCATTCTGAAGAAGAACCGAAAGAGGACTGTAGAGTTTCCTTAAAAGTGAGATTATGCTGTTATTCGAGATCCTGTTAGATAACTCTGATCCGTCTTTAAGGCCATCCAAGTTATTCACCTTCCTGCTTTATTCTAGGATCGAGAAAGCCATAGAGTATATCAACCACGAGGTTACCCACCAGCACAGCTATTATGACCATAAGGAATATTCCTTGCAGAAGCGGGTAATCAAGATTGTCTATGGCAGTGATCATGTATAAACCAACGCCAGGGTAAGAAAATATGGATTCTTCTATTATGACCCCGCTTACTGATAAACCGATAGACATGGAAAATCCCGTCAGGTTTGGCAATATTGCATTTCTGTAGGCTATCTTCTTTAACTGATAATCTTTCATACCAAGGTTTTCGGAAAAATTTATGTAGTCACTGTTAACGTTTGGAATTATATTATTCCTCATGCCAAGAACCCATCCTCCGAGGGATGTGAGCATTATCGTCGCAACCGGAAGCACGGCATGATAGAGCACGCTGATAATAAATGGTGCATTGAATCCCATGTTCACACTTGAAGAATATGCTCCTCCAATTGGAAAAAGCTTGCCATAGACAGAAAATATATCGAGCATGATAAAAGCAAGAACGAATGCCGGGAATGCAGCCATGAACATGGCAAAGAGATCAACAGCCAGGTCCTTTGTGGTGTTGCGATTCATTCCCGCGTATCGCCCTAACCTGTTTCCGATAAAAAATGAGAGTGTTATGGATGAGATCACAAGGAACAATGTCCAAGGGAGCGCTTCGGCAAGGATCGTTGCAACTGGTACGGGATAATAAGCGATCGAAACGCCAAGATTACCGTGAAAAAGGTCGATTACATAGGTGAAGAACTGGATATATATCGGTTTATTTGATATTCCATATTCAACCTCCAGCTGATGAAGATATGTCAGGTTTATGGAACCTCCCCCTTCCCTGAGGACATCCTCGTAAACGGTGTAAGCTGGGTCGCCCGGAATAAGTCTGGGTAAAACAAAATTAAGTATCAGGGCTCCAAAAAAAACTATTAAAAAAACTGAAAGTTTTTTCAGTATATATTTTACAGGAAGTGACGTTTTAATCACCAAATTAAAGAATGATATTTAATCATTCTTTCTCTTTTGTTTTTTGTTGTTTAGGTACAGAACAGATCCAATCGCCACAACAGCAACCACAACGCCAACGGCGATATAGTCGTAAGTTAATGGACTAATTCCCTTATTAGTTGCAGCAGGTGTGTTCAGCGGGTACAGGTGAAGTAGCACAACCTCAGACGGTCCAGGGTACCATGGAACTGGTATCCAGTAAGGGTTTGAGGCATTTGGCCAACCACCTATTGATGTATTCACGTATTCATACCATTGGGCCGAATAGACAAGTGGGATCATGGGCATCTGTTCCGTAACGATTGTGACCATGTGGTTTATGTCATTTCCTTGGTAGGTTAGGTTTCCTGTTTCAGTATAATTGTTGTAGTATGTCATAAAGTTAGTCGAAGAGTAATTCCATCTCTCCTCATTGATATACGAAGTATTTCCAATAGGGAGAACTTTGCCTATGAAGCCCCCATAATCATAATATGGTGTTGGTCCAACTCCCGTTACAGTGTCGAGTGCCATCTGATAATTACCGTCAGAAATGTCACTTTCTATAACGCTTGCTGTTGGTGTTGTTGTTGTAACGGTAAGCCCTATCGATTTCAGATCTTTTGCAATGATAGTTATGTCCGTATCCCAGTCTGAGTAACCTGCCACAGACATTAAGTTTAAGTCAGGTACTATAGTTCCATTAGGTGCGGTCAACTGTCCCTTAGAATTAAGTGTAAATCCGTGGGCTGATAATATACTAAGCGCAAGAGAAACGTTGTATTCTGCATATTTATTAGCTAGATTTGCGTTAGATGCGTTAAGATAAGTCATCTGCTGTTGCAGTATGTTTGCGCCATTTGCTGGTGCCTCGTATCCATACTCTCCGATGTTATCTATGGCCGTTCTGTTGATGGCTACACTCAATGCCACCCTGAAGAAGGTTTGGTTAAGAGGATAGATCAGGTTATTTAGGACTATGGTTGTCTGTTGCCCTGGAGGATACCAGTATTTGTTATGCGCCGGGTTATTGGCCGTAAACAACTGAGTCACGTTTGGTTCAAAGACAGAAGCCCATTCAACCTTTCCTTCTGCCAAAGCCAATGCCAATGCACTGTTACTTGTGTAGTCAACGTAGACTACATTTGCAATTTTTGGTTCGTTAGGTTGCCAGTAATGTGGGTTTTTTGTAAGCACTATTTTCTGAGGACTGAAACTCTGCAGCATATACGGTCCTGTTCCTATCGGATTAGTGACTATCTGACTCTGAGGATCCGGAACTCCATTAGATGTTGCATTTTCCCATGTCTCGTTTACGGGGAAGATAACCTGTGACCCTATATAGAAGAGATACTCGGTCTGTGGAGATGTAAATTTAAACGAGACTTCGTATGGGCCTAATGCGGTAATGTTACTTACAACAGGCCATGAACCAAGAGCTTTCTTTTCAAGATTAAAGGTATAAACAACATCGTAGGAGTTAAAAGGAGCGCCGTTGCTATAAGTTACATTGTGACGAAGCGTTATATTCAGATACATGCCATTAGGGCTGAACTTATATGACGTACCCAGCCAAGGGAGCACTGTTCCATTGTAGGTATTTATCTGGAACAGCGGTTCAAAAATAAATCCCATAATCCCTGCAGGGGTTGTCCAGACATTGAACGGATTAAAATTATCCACAAACGCCGCAGTTGGACCCGGCGAGAGATACAGTGTACTCTGGTTGCTAGCAGTTGCTGCATTTGTCGCAGTTGACGAGTGAACATCAGAAGAATGCCCCCCAAAAACGACAAATCCAGACAAAACCATAATCAACGCAATTGCTACAGCAATTTTTCGTTTACTACTTATTATTGTCATTACTCATTTCATCTAATGGGTATATTTATACTTTAAGCATTTTAATATACTTACCAATGTAGTATAAGTTACAATTGCGTAATTTACGGTTTTTTCAAAAACGAGGTTCTTGGCGGAGTTTCCTATCCTAGGTATATAACAACTCTCTAGGAAAAGAGAGAGGTTTCGTTAATTCCAGAATAGTTAAGGAAGATTGCATAAGCCCTAGCACAGGATCATTTTTCAAATAGTGTTAAAAAGACGGAGTTTTGTCTCTAATAAAGTCATTTACCATCTTTTTCAGGTCTATGAGGAGAACTTCATCGTCGCTAAAAGAAAAACCAGACCGGGAGTAAATTATGTATTTGTCGTTTCTTCTCTCTTTGTACCAAGGAAAAAGTTCTGACTTTTTAATAAGCTCATTTAGTGTATCACGTCCAACTTTCTTGTTTGTCCATTTAGATTCAGAAAAATACACTGTTGACGAACGAGAATCAACTGCCACAGCGTCTATTTCAGTCTCTCTGAACCACCATCTCCCTATATCTGTGGCGGAAATACTTTTTGTTCTAACCATGGTTGCTATGTGTTCTATGCAGATATCTTCGAATATTTTGGAAACATATTCATCTAGTCCTCTCATAATTACGTCAGAAACCTCATCCGAAAGTCCAAACTCGATCATAGGCACTTTATCCCTAATAAATTTAAACCAGAACCTGAAAAAATTGTCCGCAATTCTGTATCTGGTTCGCCCCCTTTTGCCGTATTCAAATATTGGATAGCGTCTTTCGACTATGTCTAGGCCTTCCGTAAGGTAGTGCATATATTTAGGTATCTCAGTCTGGTTTATCCCTGCTTTATTGCCAATTTCGGACAATGTAGAAGCTCCAGAAGCCATGTTTTCAAGAATGTCCAGGTAGCGCATGGGCTCTCTCGTATTTTCAGAAAGGATGAATAATGGCTCTTGGAAAAGCAAGCCCATCTTGTTCAGTATAGAGGTCTTGATATTTCTCTGTAGCGTTAGCTTCGGATCATAGTTCAGGAGATACATAGGAGTCCCTCCATAAACTGAAAATGCTCTCACCATATCCTCTGCATCCATGTCTTCGAAAAAAGGAACGGCGCTCTTGAAGCTCAGTGGCTTCATTTTCAGTTGCGCGGTTCTCCTCCCGTAAAGAGGAGAGGAGTGGGAAAGTAGATTAGATTCTATTACACCAACGGCAGAACCAGTCAAAATTAGCTTGATCTGACTCTTGCTTAGCGTTTGATCCCATAACGCCTGGAGCTCAATGTTAAAGTCTTTATCAAGATCGGCACCTCTTTGAAATTCATCGATTACAACTAGAATCTTTCTAGTTTGGGAAATCTCAGACAGCAAAACAAAGAACTCTCTAAAGTTTTTTATTGAAGGCTTAACCGGTAGTGCCCCCGCGTGGTACATCGTTTCTGCAAAGTTGTCCAGAAGACGGCTCAAATTGGAACTATAGAACAAGAAATAAAGCCCTGAGTACTTTCTAATCAGATGATAACATAGCTCTGTTTTTCCTATCCTTCTGCGGCCATATAAGACGACCAATGAGGCGCCTTCGGATTGATATATTTTGTCAATTATATTTATTTCATCTTGTCTGTCTAGGAACATAATACTTATACTCATAATACTAAGTAATATAATAATATAATCGGTACTGAGTGTTTCTCGGTGCGATGAGAACGTCACCTTTAGTGAAATTGCTTGCTTAAAGTTTATAACACAGATTAGAAGAATAACAAAATCAAAATACAGTTAAGAGTAATGATCCCATGAACAGTTTCGTTGTTGGAATAGATCTGGGAGAGAAGGAAAGCGATGGAACCTACATGTCACCTGATGGCGAGATAAAGGAAGGATTCAGGTTCCCACGAATAGAGTGGGCCACTCCGAATTCAAAAAGAAGATACCGCTTGAGCTAAGGATCGCATTAGAAGCCTCCGAATCTGCGTATGCAGTATCCGGAGTGGTAAAGAATCTTGGACATTTACCTCCACATGAATTTTCATGATGTGGACGGTAAACGCCCTTACAGCGAGGAGTTGGCATATGTTCAAGTCCATGAAAGAGAAGGGAACGAGCATAAGTGGGAGAGCAAGGAGAACAGGAGTGGCTCCA
>JAJYVJ010000059.1 GCA_021792045.1 Thermoplasmata archaeon
GAGGATCGTGCTTCGCCCCATTCTTGATTGCATAATAACGCGTATCGCTCGCCTTGGAATTAATGAGATTGCAGTCATAACCGATCCGCAGGATGATTCAACAAACAATTATCTAAAAAGGAATTTTCCATCCGTTTCAATACTAAATCAGGAGAGGAAACTTGGATTTGGAAATGCAGTTTTGATGGCCCGTGATTTCATAGGAAATGATGAATTTATTTTAAATGCTGGAGACGGAATACTTCTTGACGAACAAATGATGCAAAGCTCACTGTCTGGTAAACGTTCAGAAATAATTCTCTACCTTATGAAGGTGGATCATCCTGAGAGATATGGTGTTGCTGAGATATATAAAAAAGGGAGGAAGAACTATGTATTGTCTGTGGTTGAAAAGCCGAAAATTCCAAAGTCAAATCTTGCCCTGTGTGCAGTGTACAAACTGAACGGTAAAATCTTTGACTATCTGAAAGGAGATCATTCGAATAACGTGGAACTGACCCCTTCAATTAACGCTCTTATAAAAGAAGCCGAAATTGAGGGCGTGGTTGTTCCAAAAAATCAATGGCAAAGTGTTGGAAGGGCTGAAGATTATATCAAGGTACTTAGAACCACGCTTGCATATTCAAGAAAACTCATAGATTGAACGGGCTTTCTGTCCATTTTGTCTTTGGCATGATCACGTCCTTGACCTTGTTTATCCTGCTTTTATAGCGTGAAAGATCATTTAATATAACGAGCAGCTCATCCCTCAATTCCTTTGATCTGTGATAACCTAGATTCTTTAATTTCTCGTGGACAGGATTATAATAATGTTCTTCGGCTTCAAGTCTGGGATTTGGTACGTGAAGTATTTCGGCCTTCTTCGAGAAACCTTTTTCATACTGTTCCTTTGTCAGTGCAGCCAGTTCATTTACCGAATAGTGTTCATCAAATTGGTTAAATACCCTGTATTCACCATCATTCGGAGGATGAGAGAGAGCAATATCCAGGCAGGTGATACTATCCTCCAATGAGAGGAATCCTCTGGTTTGTCCGCCCTTTCCGTATGGCGTTATTGGAAGGCCTATTGTGGCCTGGGTGCAGAACCTGTTCAGAGCAGTACCCCAGACCTCATCTATATCAAATCTCGTGAAGAGACGAGGTGAGGTAATTTCTTTGGTCCTTGTTCCGTACACGACACCCTGCATTACATCGGTTATCCTGATTTTCCAGACTTTGGATGCAAACATCAGGTTGTTGGAATCGTGAACTTTGGACCAATGGTACCATGAGCCTGCCTGTTTTGGAAAAGGAAGTGTGTCCTTTCGACCATTGTATTCTATTTCAAAAAATCCTTCAGGTATGTCTATGTTTGGTGTTCCGTACTCTCCCATGGTTCCTAGTTTCAGAATATGGCACTTGGGCACGTTTTCCTTTACTGCATAGATAAGATTAAGTGTGCTAAGCATGTTTTGCTTTAGTGTGTCCGATGCCTGTTTGAGCCCTATCATAGAGTAAGGAGCAGATCGTTGCTCCGCCAGATGGACGACAGCATCAGGTTTCTCTTCAATAATAACATCTCGCAAAAAATCTGGGTCACTGGCATCTCCCCTATGAAAACTAATTTCTCCTAACCTGGAATCCTTAACGTAATCGTTTCTCTTTTTAAATGTTGGAATTGGAAGCGCTGACTGCGACCCGACTTCCAGCACTCTCTTTCTTGTGATAAAATTGTCTACTCCGCTCACTTTGTTTCCCTTTGCGAGTTCCCGAAGAGCCAGAGGCCACCCTATGTAACCGTCAATGCCCATGATAAGTACTTTCATTTCTCTCGATCATGTATCATTATTGTATACATTTAATCTTTTACATAGTTTTGTCCCATCGTAGGTGGCACATTTTTTGCAATATTATTCACTCGATGGAATTATAAGTTCCCGGCGCTTTGAATCTCCCTTGCTGATTTAAATATGGCTAAGGAATACCCGTTAAAGGGAAGATCTTCATAGGGAACGATGATAATGGAGTCAATGACGTGCCGGTAGTATCGTAGAATAAAGCATTGGATCTGTAAGAGAAAATTTCATCGATTACATGAAGGTCAGCAGGAGGTTGATCCTATTGAATGCAAACCGGCCCAACGTAGAACAGAACATAAACGGCATAACGTCAAAGCACGTCCTAGAAGCTTCGCATGTCCATTTTTCATACGAAAATAAGTACACGGTTTTCAACGACATAAACCTGGAGATAAACGAGAACGAGTTTGTTGGGATCGTGGGCCCGTCCGGTATAGGGAAATCTACACTTTTAAGGATTCTTGGTGGATTCCTTAAACCGACTAATGGTGAGATCTACTTGATGGGAAACAAGATAGTAAAGCCGGTTCCTGAATTGGTGCTGATACACCAGTCGATTATAACCTTCCCCTGGATGACTGCGCTTGAAAATGTTATGCTTTCACTAAGAACAAAGAAATTATCGGAAGATGATATGGAAAAAAGAGCCCACGCAGCGCTTGAGGCGGTCAGTCTTCAGGGTTTCGCTGAATTATATCCAAAGGAGATGAGTGGAGGAATGAGACAGAGAGTGGCCATCGCAAGAGCACTCGCTTCCGACCCCTATGTATTCCTTATGGACGAACCTTTTGCTCATCTTGATGAACTCACTGCAGAAGGTCTTCGCCAGGAAATATACAATATACTATTCTCATCGGAAAACCCACTTAAGGGTGTTGCACTCGTATCTCATAATCTCACGGAAGTTCTAGAACTCGCAGACAGAATATATATTCTTAACAATGTCCCCGCGACTGTTGTCGGAATGCTTAGAGTTGACATGCCTCGGCCAAGAAATCCGAGAAGTGAAATATTCAACGAGTACCTTGATCGCCTGTATGGATACCTGACTCCTGCAGGAGGGAAGATCAAATGAACACGATTCTCCTGGTTCTGTTCGCTGTTCTTGCGACTGCTGGGAGAGTTCTCGGTTTAATATTTTTATCCATCGTTATAGGGTGGTTACTAGCTTATGCAGCCATAAAGGGAAAGATATTCGAGAACATCTATATATCTCTAATAGAGGTATTCGAATCTGTTCCAGTAATATCATTTTTTCCGATAGTTCTCATAATATTCGTTGATCATATAGGGGGCGTCTTGGGGGTAGAAGTTGCTGCAGATTTTCTTGTATTCACTGCGGTTGCATGGAATATCTGGATCGCAGAATACCAAGCTTTCAAAACACTTCCCAGGGAGATGGAGGAGGTAATACAGAACTATGGAATGGGTTTCTTTTCCAAGATGCGGTACCTGTACATTCCGTTTTCAATTCCGCGAATTTCTGCTAATCTTTTTCCCAGTATTTCTGATGGTTTTTTTTATATTACGGTTAGCGAAGTCTTCGCTATTGGTGTACATACTTACTCGACCTTTGGCATCGGTTCTGTTCTTTCCTCCTTCATTTCTTCCTCGAATACCAATGGAATAATTCTTTCTTTAGTCATACTCGGTTTAGTTGTCACGCTTATTATACTTGGAGTAAGAGAATATGCCAAGAAAGCAGTTGCAAAATTCACTTTGGACACAGACGCCCCAATAGTAAGGCGTGGCAGGTTAAGCATAAGAATGACTTCAAGACTTCATTCGGTTACCAATATTAACCCCCTATCTAGGATAGCACGCTATTCAAGGAACAGATCTTCGCAACGAGTAAACAACTATAAAGAAACAAAAAGGATTGAAAACATATGGAGATACGCATGGGCATCAGTTGGTGTCACAATTCTCCTGATCATAGGATATGCTTCATTTATTCTTGTTTCATCTGTAAAAATGAGTGAATGGTCTCAATTGTTCTCTGCAACCCCGAGAATATTGGTCGGTCTTGTGTACGACTACGCCAGAGTCGCCACAATACTCGTAATATCATTCGTGATCTCCATATCGCTTGGATATTATCTTGCTGTGAACAAGAAGGCTGAATTACTTGGAGTCCCGGTAATGCAGGTATTCAGTGCTTACCCTGTCCCCATATACTTTCCATTCGTTTTTGCTGCTTCCTTACCTTTCATTGTTCGGTACCTTGGCCCATTTTCCGATGAGTTTTATGTTCTCGCCGTCGGTTTCGTCAGTACTTTCTATTATATTTTTTACAGTTTCTGGATGGGTGTTAAATCGCTCCCTGTGGAGTATTTTGAATTGATGAGAAACCTCAACCTCGGGTACTTTTCCAAGCTTCGCAGGATCGTTCTGCCTGCAACATTTCCATATCTTATTTCCGGTATTTCTTCAACGATAAACAGTGCTTGGGGTGGCCTAATGATCGCAGAGTACTGGCCAGACATAATTCATGATAGGACGCTTGAGATCCACACGGGATTGATGAAATTTATATCCGTACAGACTTCCACTGGAAACATAAGCCTTGCTGGCTGGGCATCATTCATCTTTGGAATCGTTGTTGTTATTTATTCTATTTTTTTCACAAGACGTATGATGGACCTAGCGCGAAAAAGGTACGTCGCGGAAGAAGGCATCTTTGCTGCCTGACTTATCAATGGATTTTTTAATAACATTCGGAAATCTGCTTTCCGATCCATATCCAGTTATAGGAAATTCTAATATTAAGGAATACATATTAGATTAAAATGACAGAAGTTGTGGACCCAAACGCAAGAATCGCAGATCTCGTTGGGCTTCTTTATGTTCTGAGTACAATTTTTGATAACAAAACCGATCTGTACAAACTTGAAAAGGAGATGGAAGTCGATATTGATGATCTAATGCCAATTGTCTATACCGGTGCTCGATTAGACCTTGTTCATGCCGAATCGGGCGACATAAATATTACAAAAGGTGGAAGGGAATACCTGAAGGCCGGGATTAAGAGCAGAAAGGAAATTCTTAGAAATTCATTGATAAAACTTGAACCCTTTAAGACCGCTGTAGCCTTGGGGGAATTCAAGCTCGAAGACCTTCAGGATGAACTTCAGAAACGAGGAGTTCAGACATTTAATTCCCCATCTGGTATTCACGATCTTGAAGTGATCCTAATTGAATGGGGCGTCTATTCTGGTCTGCTCATGAAAACAGATGAAGGATTTGCAGTGGTTAAAACCATGCAGTGACAATCATTTTTCCGTAGTTCTCTTGGCTCAGTTTATTTCGAATTCATGTCCATTCAGTGGAAGGATAAGGTTATATTCAGATAGGTCGTCCTGCAATTCTTCTCTATGTTCTCCGTGGCATAGTATTACCGTGTTTGGATCCACATCTTTTACAAAACTAACAAGATCGTCATGTCCTGCATGAGCTGAAAGGTCATATTTTTCGACCATCATTGAAGGTTTAACAGCAACTCCAGCTATATTTAATGTGCCTGTGTCGAGAAGAAGCCTTCCGTTTGTTCCTTCAACCTGATAACCTGTGATGAATATGGCACTCTTTTCATCATTCATTAGCTCCTGTATATATCCCAGAACGGGACCGCCATCAAGCATACCGGATGTTGAAACAATGACGTCGTTTTCCAGTGCACCCTTTCTCATATTCCTGCTTCTTATTTGTCTTGCACGCCCCTGTGAGCGCTTAAATTCGCTCATAGATCTAAGATAATTCGGGCCGGTCATGTAAATGTTGCTGAGTGTGTTTCCCATACCGTCAACAGCTACATTAAGGTCCATGTCTGATAGTATCATGAGCAGCTCTTGCGTTCTACCAATTGCAAACGCAGGAAGCAGAACTTTGCCTCCGTTGTCAACGACCTCTTTAATGCGGTTTTTTAAACGTTGAATAACGACTTTTCTGTCTTCATGGTTTTTCCCAGCGTACGTGCTTTCCATTATAAGTATGTCGGATTTCACCGGTTTAGCGCCAGTCAACAGGTTCGAATCACGGGTGTATAAATCGCCAGTTACAAGAAGTTTGTTATGGTTCTCGATCTCCCACATTGTTGATCCGGGGATGTGTCCAGCAGAATAGGCTGTTCCAACAAGGTTCCCCGCCTCAACACTGTCGCCATAAGTGACCGTCCTGATCGAATCGTACATACTGCTTATATCATCTGCATTGAATCTTTCAGGATAGCCTTCAAGCCTCATGATCTTGAGGGAATCATTCAATATGGGCATCATGCTGTTAATGGTCATATCCGTTGCAAATAGGTTTTGTGTCTTGCTCTGAAAACAGACAGGCAAACCTCCAACGTGGTCAAAATGTGCATGTGTCACGAATATATGATCCACAGGTTCAAACGGCATCGGGTATTGCGGTGGTTTATCTGGTACGACTCCATAATCTACCATGTACGAATCCGATCCGTCATTAATCTTTATTGCTAATCTTCCTACTTCTTCTGCTCCGCCTAAAAATTTAATTTTCATTTATATTCACGCCTTAGCATAATCCAGTCTATTTTTACAGCTGCATGTTCGTTTGCTGTTTATTAGTGGAATAACATCATAAAGTATCTTCAAAACATTTTCTTCATTTTCTTTCATTATCTTTGTTACTTCTTTTGCGTCAACAGGTTTGTCTGCCCAGACATCAAAGTCCGTAACAGTCGCAAGAACTGAGTAACACATGGAAAGTTCATCAGCCAGATTCACTTCTGGAACAAGGGTCATCCCTATTATGTCGGCGAATTGCCTGAACATCTTGGACTCCGACCTGGTAGAGAATCTGGGGCCCTCAATCGTGACATAAGTCCCACCGAGATGGGAATTCTTAGAATATTTTCTAGAAACTTCATACATATTTTTGTTTATGTCCGGGCAAAATGGATCTGCAGCAGAGATATGATAGACGTCAGGACCGTCGTAATAGGTCAGTTCTCTCCGCTTCGTAAAATCAATAAATTGATCCGGAATAACAACCGTTCCCGGAGATAGTTCCTCTTTCAGGGAACCTACAGCATTTACTGCTATAATCCTTTCAACTCCGAGTTCATGCATTGCCCACACATTAGCTCTGTAATTGACCTTGTGTGGTGGTATGGTATGATTTTTTCCATGCCTAGGCAAAAACGCAACCTCAACACCATTTATCTTTCCAATGTCGACAGAATCTGATGGTTTACCAAAAGGCGTGTCTACGTTCCTGGATTGTTTATCATTCATTATGTTGTAGAGGCCAGTACCTCCGATTATTCCTATATATGTCATGTATTCACTGTTTTGTAACTGAATTTAGATACCTATTGTTTTATTATATTTATATTGTTTGTATTCCTTTTTCTGTCTTTGAGAGATCCCGCAAAATTTTTGATACTCCCGAACCATATTGCGCGGCCTTTTTTGGCACATTCATTACCTCATCAGGCAAACCCAATTTTCCTGCAACAAGTCGCAAGATGACCTTGTTCTTATCAGCTCCGATATGATCTTCTTTCGTGGTACCGATCAAGCACTCGTTAATGCCTGCTGAAAGATAAGGGGTCTTTAAACTCTTATGAAAGTAGTTAGCGATCAATTTCTCCCTTGGTAATGTAACATTGTAGAGCTTGTTTAGCTCTACTGAGTTATCCTTCTGTTCAGCATTATAGAATTTATTGTATCCATAAAAGAGCTCGTCTGCACCTTGTCCAGTGAAAACAGTATTTTCGTCGATATGATCAAGCAGTATTGCGAGGACGAGTTCATACGACAGATCCAGTTTGCTTATTGCGGGATCGATAGTTTTCAAAATGTCCGTGTAATATTTCAAATCCATATTTTCTAAATATATCGGCTTGAATGTGCAGTTGAGCAATGCAGAGGTTCTCGTTGCATTCCTGATGTCTATACTGGTTTTTGATCCGAGAGTGTATGCATTCAATTTTCCTTCCGAAAGTTTAAGAAGTATGGAGCTGTCAAGCCCTCCTGAGAAAGCAAGAGCAGAATCGGACAGATCCTGGCGTACAAAGTATTCTCTCATTTTCTTTAAAACACATTCTGCACAATCTATCTGTTTATTTGCGGGTATCACTTATGGTGAATCTCGAATCGGTTAAATAACTATATGGACTTAACCCCTGTGGATTACGTACCTGATACTTCTGTTATTATAGATGGCAGATTTACATTATTTATTTCTGAAAGGCCAGGTTCTCGTGTGATTCTTCCTGAGGCCATGATCTCCGAGGTGGAGCACCAGGCTAACGAAGGCCGTTCGACCGGTTTTGCTGCTCTGCAAGAACTAAAATCCCTGAGAAACATGGCAAGAGAAGAGAAAATATCTCTCGACACATCTGGAAGAAGGCCTTCTGAATGGCAGATTAAGAGAGCGAAGAGCGGAGAGATAGACGAAATTATACGAAATACTGCGGCTGAACTTGGTGCAGTTCTTGTTACTGGCGATCAGATACAACGGGATATTGCCCTGATAAAGGGAATAGATGTTCAGTACCTTGAACCTCTTGTTAAAGAACCCAGGAATATAGAAGAATTCTTTGACGATTTGACAAGTTCTGTGCATATCAAGGCTGATTTGGAGCCGGTTGCTAAAAAGGGAGTCCCAGGCAACATAACACTTGAAAAGTTTGATTATAAGGTTTCTAGGAGCGAACTGGAGGATATAGCAAATCATATAGTCAAGAGAGGAAGAAATGAAGAAGGTTCGTTTATAGAGATTGATACGCACGGAGCAACCGTGATTCAGCTGAAGAATATTCGAATCGTCATTACTAGGCCCCCATTCTCCGACGATCTGGAAATCACGGCCGTCAGGCCCGTTAAAAAACTAGATATTGACTATTACAAGCTGGCTCCAGAACTTCTTTTAAGGCTTTCAGACAAGGCAAACGGGATACTTGTTGCGGGTGGCCCAGGGCAGGGGAAAAGCACCTTTGTACAGGCCTTTGCTGATTATCTTAGCTCCCAGGGAAAGATTGTGAAAACAATGGAACGGCCCAGAGATCTCCAGGTAAAACCAGAGATAACTCAATATACCGGCCTCGAAGGATCAATGGAAAAGACAGGTGACATACTCCTTCTTGTGAGGGAAGATTACACGGTTTTTGACGAAATGCGAGTCACATCTGACTTTAAAGTCTACTCAGATCTCAGACTTGCAGGAGTCGGAATGATAGGCGTTGTACATGCGACCCGCGCTATAGATGCGATCCAAAGATTCATAGGACGGATAGAACTTGGGATGATTCCACAGGTAATCGACACGATAATATTCATAGATAAAGGCCAGGTTTCTCAGGTATATTACACATCATATTCCGTGAAAGTACCAAGTGGAATGAGTGAAGAGGATCTTTCTAGGCCTGTGATAGAAGTTAAAGATTTTTACACAAACGAACCGGTTTTTGAGATATACACGTTCGGTGAAGAGATCGTAGTTGTTCCCATTTCTTTCCGGGAAAAGAAGAATCCAGTTTCCAGGATAGCAGAGGATTCTATTCTAAAGGACGTAAGGAACATGCTTGGGACAAGTCAGGTCGAGGTAAAAGTCGGCGATGGGAACAAGCTATCAATATTCACTGATGAAACACACATTCCAAGGCTGATAGGCAGGAAGGGTGAAACGGTCTCCAGCCTCGAAAGGAAATATGGAATGAAGATTGATGTAGAACCACTTGAAAAGAAGGATAAAGGAAGAAGATTTGAAGCAAACGTTACAGTAAAGAACAAGATCATACATCTCGAGGTTGGAAAACCAAACACAATGGTGAAATTTTATGTTGATAACATCCTGATTCTTCAGGCAAAAAGCTCCAATAAAGGCCTAGTTAAGATTAAGATGATTAGCGACAACGGAGCGGCAATTTACAACTACATCAAGGCAGGGAAGAAGATAGAATATGCGTATGCAAATGAATGAGCGCAGCTTCATACTGTTCTATATTTCGGACTACTGTGCTTCTCTTTGGACCGAGGGTTAAGGATGAAGACAAAATGCACACGCTGCAACAATGATGCCGTCTACGAGGCAAGGTACAGTGGAGAATATCTGTGCAGAAAGCACTTTATCGAATCTTTTGAAAGGAGAGTAAAAAAGGAAGTAAGGGACCAGGTTGATTTCTCCAGTGATTCCCTGAGTATCTCAGTTGCAATTTCCGGTGGGAAAGATAGTTCAGTCACTCTTTACGTTCTGTCAGAATTGTTCAAAGGCAGGAAAGATGTGGTTTTGAATGCATTTACGATTGATGAAGGTATCTTGGGCTATCGGGATTCAGGTCTGGAAAACGCAATAAAACTGTCAGCAGAATTGGGTGTCTCGCATTCGATTATCTCTTTCAAAGACCAATTCAATACCACAATGGATCAGATAGTTTCGGATCATCCAGATATCATACCGTGTTCAAGATGCGGGCCAATGAGACGTCAGCTCATGGACCTTGAAAGTTCTGACCTCAATACTGATTATGTTGCACTTGGTCTCAATTTAGACGACTACTCCCAGTCTATATTAATGAACGTTGCAAGGGGTGATGCTGAGAGATTTGTAAGAATGGCACCACACAGGGAAAGGAAAGATGGAATGACAAGGCG
>JAJYVJ010000060.1 GCA_021792045.1 Thermoplasmata archaeon
TTGACCTTCTCGAGAAACTTGAGATACGATCCCTCAATAATGAAGATCTTATGGACTGGAAAAAACTGCCTCTGTGAATTAACTTTGAAAATTTGGAATTGCCCGCTCATAACATTGTGTTTTGAACATAAATAAATTTTTTTGAGATTTGGGATCGATGTACACATATTATGCAAAGATCAATAATCTAAAAATTCGTTAAAAAATAATAGGTAAGACCTATTGTTTTACTCCACCGTTTGTTACATCTGTTTTACGTTCTCTTGAAAGCAGTTCGTTCTCTCCTGAAATCTGATCCAAATCTATTCTTCTTGGCTCTGGAAGCAAGAAAACTGTAAGGATTATTCCCATTGCAGACAGAAGCGCTAGTAACAAGAATAAACCGCTTTCCCCAATCGAGGAGCTGAGTATGATAACGTTTAGAAATGTTCCTATAAACGCGCCCGTCTTCCCACCTGCAGCAGATGCTCCAGAGCCAAATCCACGCAGCTTTGTTGGAAAAACTTCCGGAGGGTAGATGAATGTGGTCACGTTTGGGCCAAATTCTATAAAGAAGTAACTCAATCCATAGATTATAAGGAACTGCAGAACAAATGCGCTTGTTAGCAACTGGTGGAATATTCCAAGAACGGCAAACGTTATTGCCATGGCAGTGAATCCGATTATTTGGATCGGCTTTCTCCCTATTCTGTCTATAGTAAACGTAGCCAGCCAGTACCCGGGAAATGCAGCGAAACCAAACACCATTGCTGAGTAGGTTGTGGTAACTATCAGATGATGCAACCCAATTACAGAGCTTGGAACTAGGGCAGAGAGCATTTGACTAGACATGATCGAATTTCCGTAAAGTGCCCAATCCATTAAGAACCACGACCCCGCAGTTCCAATCAATGTGAGAACAAACTTTTTTTGTTTGAGGATCTGCCACCATTTTTCTTTTACTACCACTCCTTGAGTCTGAACTTCAGCGTTCATACCCGTATACTTCTTCCAGTTCTCTTGGGCAGCCTTTGCATCACCCTTAACCCGGAGTGAATACCTTGGAGTCTCTGGCATTTTCCTTCTGTAGTATACTACAATTAAAGCAGGTATTGCGCCGAATGCCAGGAGTAGTTTCCATATCAATGACAAACTCATACCGGAGTATATCAAACCGAGTGAGATTAATGGCCCTGCAAGTAATCCTAGCGATTGCATAGAAAATACCATGCCTACCAATTTTCCCCTGCTCTTGGTGTTGGAATACTCTGTCATTATTACAGAGCTCGTTGCGTAATCTCCTCCAATACCTATACCAAGTATAAATCTCCATATTATCAATGTATAGACGCCATTTACCGGAGTTAGAAATGCACTGCCAAGGGCGCCAATTACCAGTATAACTAACTCTATACCATAGATTGCCTTCCTCCCTAATTTATCCAGAAGCCTACCGAATATCAATGCACCTATAACGGCAGATAACAAGGCCGTTGAATCGAGCAATGAAGATTCCAAGGTCGAAAGCTTGTTCCATCCAGACAAAACCAATATGCTGGTTACCACACCAATGATAAACAGATCATAGGCGTCGGTGAAGAAGCCCATCCCGGAAATCAACCAGGTCTTATAATGGAATCCGCTGGTTTTTACTTTATCCATCTCACTTATCAAATTGCTGTCTTTTGCACTCATTCTTTCCAAGAAAGAGATTTTGGAGCATACTATAAATATTATGTAAATACTCTATATTGGTCTCTATATGTATATATACTCTATATTTAATATATATTACTACCATTCTTGAACGGCCGAACAGAATGTCTTTTCATAAAAGATAACAACTACAGATTTTCTATAGCGTTACAGGCTTTTACACAAGTTTTGTGTGCCTATATGGTAGTAATGATTAATGGAACAATCATTTCTTCCCTGAGAAGCCCGCCGTGCATCCCAACCATGTTTTCGTGGCTCATCTTTGGATCCAGGAAAGTAAGATTTGAATCTATTATGCCAATGTTCCTTCTTGGAACCATTATCAGATCTCCGAACCTGTCGTTGATGTTTGTGTTCTCTTTCCTATCCCCGAAATAGCCCTCTTTCAACATTCCTAGAGAGTCGAAGATCTCGTAGTTTTCACCGTACCTTTCAATCAGATGATTCCTTGCCTCATCCATGCTGCCGCAACGTATCCTTAGGAGAGCAGCCCTTGCGTCTCCAACAACAGGAGCCCTGAAGGTATTGTAAAGCTCCCTGTCTTTTGAAATGTCAAACAGGTTGCTTGTTCCAACATTGACATGGCCATGATCGGCAGATATCAATAAGGTAGTGTTTGTTGAGATCACAGATTCCTTTAACATGTCTATATTGTAAAATATCGATTCCAGTTCAAGAGCGGTCTCCTCTGTTCTTGAACCAACCTTGTGCGACATCGTATCCACCGAAGATACGTATCCAATGTGAATTGATTTTCCCCTTGCCTCTTTCACATCCCTGGCAATAGAAGTAAACATGTGCGATGTTGAATAATACGATCGCAGAGTGGTTTCTGCGGCCGTTATTTTAGACATACCGCTCTCCTTTATCATATTAGGGAGATAGATGAAGCTCGCCGTTCCGCTGTCCGAAATCCTTTTGGCGAATGACTTCCGTCCCTTAAGTGGTTCGGGCATCCACCCTGCGCTTATCAAATCGTTCTTTCGATTTCCGATAGGCGACATTGAAAGCATGTTGCATACCGTTCCTAGTTCGCGAATGTATTGGGTATATCCAATTATCTCATGTTCCAAAGGTTGCATTCCCATGTAAACGGTGAACAAAGCTGTTGCAGTGGTGGATGGAAAAACACTTGTTATCGGGAAATAAGCAGATTCTCGGAGAAGTGATCCTAGATTCTTCATGGGATATTTTTCGGTGGCGTACATGAAAAGGTCATGACCGAATCCGTCAAGAATCAGGACAATGACATGATCACTATCTATCGCATCGATCGGAATCTTTCCATTAAGATTGGCTCGTTCCGTTCCGTTGATCATTCCTTCAACAATTTCTGGTATATCTGCTATGCAGCCTCTGCCAAATGCCGGTTTAATGAATTTTTCGTGCTTCTTGTCGGCATATCCTTCAATGATGTTATCAAAATATGCATTATCTATGTTGTAAGTACCCATTTTATCCATGTAATTCACCTCTGCTTAAATTAATTCTCTTACAGTTTTTACTTCAAGAATATTTACAGTTCTCGGCACTGCTTCGTTTTTCTTATTGACCCATACCGCCTTTATTCCTGAATTAATCGCGCCCATCACGTCGTGTGTCCATGAATCCCCGATCATTACGCTTCTTTCTCTCTTGGTGTCAAATGTGGATATTGCATGATCGAAGAGCAGAGTGTTGGGCTTCATTTCTGTTTGTGTCTTTGGAGTCAGGATCATATCGATCAGCTTATCAATCCTGAGTTTTCGTATCGTCTTCAACTGTGTTTCCCGATCGCCGTTGGTTATTATTGCTGTAGGTTTTCCTGTGTCATAACAAAATTCCAAGAGCTCGCGTGCTCCATCGCACATTTTCATTCTGCTTTCAAAAGCGCGGACATATACAGTTTCAATCTTCTCCATTTCATTTTCTGAAGGCATGTATCCATGGAGCATAATCAATCGTCTTAGGCGTATCTTCCTGTATTCTCTTGGCGTGATCGTTCCTGAAAACACAAACGGGAGGTTGTGTCTGTCCAGGTTCCATAACTCCTCCTCAAGAACTGTTGTTTCGATTCCGCTAAGGCACTCTACTCCTTTTTTTACCTGCTCAAGGCCGTTCCTGCTTGAAAGCCTGAATTCGAAAAGAGTCTCGTCCAAATCCATTAGGACGGCATCATATTGCTGTATTCTGGTTTCTCCCTTGATGTTTTCCTTGAGATTCAATTCAAGGCGAAATACCGTAATTACGTATAATGTTAAGCAATATAGAAAATATAGTAATAAAGAGCGATATTATGTCTATATATTTTATTTCGACAATTTTAAAATGGCACCACCGCATAAATACTCAGCATGAGCTTTAACGGAATAGGAGGTTATTTGAATTCACCGGCAATGATACCATGGCCAATTATCGTGGTTTATTTTGCAGTTGTTGGTGCATTTGTTTTTATATACGGTAAGAAAGAAGGCGGTCTCTCAAAATTCAAGACTGTCGATCTTGTGTATATAGGTGTTGGGTCCGCCTTTACAGTTGTATGGGAATTTTTCATAGGACCGCTTCTGGACAAGGTTATACCGAGTGGACTCACTGCCTATATCGGCTTCGGTTTCTTTGGAAGGATCTTGATAGTCTTCATAATAGCAGGCCTTGTAAGGAAAGTTGGAACAGGTATGCTGTCCCTTGCGATATTCAATATCCTTGGAGATATTTTCCATTACGGGTTCGGAGGAGAGCCAATATATACGATTTATGAAACATTCACATATGGTCTGTTCATTGATCTTGCCATAGCAGTAAGCAAAGGGCACTTGTTTGGTGTAGGACTCGAACATGCCAAGGCCTCGGTTAAAAGTATGCTGACACCGAAGGCGTCGCCTGCTGAGGCAAAATCTTCAGATCCGATCGATCCACCCAAATATGCCTGGTACACACATCCATTGTTTCTTGCGGGCTTTACAGGAGGAATAGTTGGCCTTCTATGGGCAACACCCGATACTTTCATCTACGCTGGCTTCTTCAGCCCTCTTCTTTACGGAGGAATAGTGAACTGGTCAAGGATACTGTTTGACTTTGTTGCTTTCATACCAGGGGACGTTGCCTTTGGCATAATAGCCGGACTTCTAGCGGCAAGGATAGCAAGAGTGCTTGGGCAATGAGTGCGATTGAAATAGACAATCTTGCATTCAAATATTTAGGGTCTACTGAAAACACTATCGAGATTCCACACCTCGCAATAGAAGCTGGAGAATCTGTACTGATAACGGGGAGATCGGGATCGGGAAAATCAACTTTAATAAACTGTATAAACGGAATCATACCTCACATAATGTCCGGAACCATGAATGGAGAGGTAAGAATTAACGGGCGTTCAACAAGAGAGATGAGAGTCTCGCAGATATCGCTTGAGGTTGGTACACTTCTTCAGGATCCTGAAAAACAGGTAATGAACTACAAGGTCGAAGAGGAAATAGCCTTTGCTCCAGAGAACTTCAACCTCCCGAAGGAGGAGATCCTTAATAGGATCGACAGATCCATAAAAGCAGTAGGAATAGAGCACCTTAGAGGAAGAGAAACCTCAAAGCTTTCCGGAGGTGAACTCCAGAGAGTCGCCCTTGCCTCTGTCATTACGATGGATCCTGGCATAATGATCCTTGATGAACCAACATCGAATATTGATCCGGAGGGAACACGGGATATTTTCAACTTCCTTCAGAGAGAGACAGGCTCAAAGACCTTGATAATTGTAGAACATAAGGTCGAGCGTGTGCTCCCGTTCATTGATCGTGTGATCGTAATAGATCAGGGACGGGTGGCAGTAGATTCTCCGAAAGACGAGTTGCTGTCGAGTGTCGATAAACTTCTTGATATCGGGATCGAAATACCAGAACACTTTTTACTTGCCAACAAATTGGGACTTAAAAAACCAGATGTAGAGGAAATCAGGAAAGCCATAAAAGATGGAAAAATACAACTTTCTAAGAAAGAACGAAAGAACACAGAGAACGTTTTTTTCAGGGCTTCTGCTAAGGTAAAATACGGCTCTGAATTCAGCCTTGATGCATCTATAAATTCGGGGGAAGGCACAATACATGCAATAATTGGTAGGAATGGTGCTGGAAAAAGCACACTGCTTAAGGCCCTCATAGGTTTTCTTGAGAAGAAGTATGCTGATGTATCCTCTACGATTGTTGTGGGTGATCAGGCTGTGACCGACCCAGACATATACATGCGCGGAAGAATCATAGGGTACCTTCCTCAGAGCTTCGATCTTATGCTGATAAACAAGAACGTGGAAAGGGAACTCACATACTCAATGCGTGTCAGAAAACAACCGGATCTGCTTGCTCTTGCCCAGGAGCTTTCTGAATCGCTCAGCCTGACGAATTACATGAAAACTGATCCACAGATGCTCAGCCAGGGACAGAGAAGAAGAGTTGCAATGGCTTCAACAATAGCAGGAGGAGTAAAAGTCATCATGCTTGATGAACCAACTTCCGGCCAGGACTTCTACCATAAGGAACAGTTAGGAAAGGAACTTTTAAGCCTAAAATCAAAGGGATATGTGTTCATTATCGTCACACACGATGTCCGCTTTGTTTACAAATACGCCGACAGCACGTCGCTTATAGATAATGGAAAAATAGTTCTTCAGGGAACGCCGGAGGAGGTTTTTCAGAGGTCTGAAGAATTTGGAATATCTCCTCCTTCGGAATACTTACTGAGGTGCTAAAATGAACGGAACGATCGAAGCTATAATCAGCTGGTTGATACTTCTTTTTGGCGTTACGATGCCTTTCTACCTGATACTTGTGGCCATCGGGATCAGGGGGTTCAAGGAGATCACCAGTTACGAGGCGCACAGTACTTTTTACTATCGCCTTAACCCGGTGGTAAAGATTGTGCTCTCAATAACTGTCATGATCGTTGCAGCCATCACTGTATGGTGGATCGCCGCCGTCTTCACCTTTGTCCTCCTTTTATCCTACCTCTCTCTAAAAAATGGCAAAAGAAAATTCCTTTACGGACTCTTCTTTACGATATCGATCCTCGTAGGAACAACTTGGGGGTATGCCCCTTACACCACCACTATAACGCTATCCTACGCTTTTCCCGGTTATCACCCAATAGTTCTATGGACGTGGCCTTCTTATTTCGGTATAATGGGATATCAGCACTTCCTGACCTTACAGAGCTTGGAATATGGCCTGCAGGTTGCGTTCAGAACAGCTGCCATTACCGTCTCTGCTCTTCTTCTCATAATGACTAACACGCCAACTCAGATCCTTCGCGCGTTCCACAAAGTGCATGTTCCAGACGCCATAATTTTCACACTAATGGTAGGAATGAAAACTGTTCCTGAGATATTCATCTACCTGGACGAATCCATTAAGATACAATTTATGAGAGGGTTGGGTTCACGGTACCCAAGATTTCTTAAGCCATTTTTTATGCTAGCGGGAGGTTTGTATGCATTGGTTCCGACCATAATACACCTGATGCGTGGAGCAAGAGAAATTGCAATATCAGCTGACACACGGGGTTTTAGAGCAACAAAAAGAAGGAGCTATTTGGAAGGGGTTCCGTTTTCAAAACTTGATTATTATGCCATTTCATTCATGGTTGCGATTCTTATAATCGGAATAGTCGCCAACTTCTACGGTTTTGGCAGGCCCATACCTTACGTTGCTTAATGGGGTGGAAAAGCCGCAAAGTGTTTTTAACATAATCAGAATTCCGATGAACAATGGCAACAACTCAAGAAAATGGATTGCAGAGAATGAGCAATGATCTCTTTGAACATGCTCTGAGTGAGGTACGAAATTTTAACAACGATTCAGCCTTAAACTACATAAATGAGGCCCTCCAGATACAGCCAAGCAACATAAAATATATTTCACTTAAATCCGAAATATATCTTGCTCTTGGCAAGAGTGAAAAAGCTGTTGACTTTCTCCGCACGAGCTTGACAAAGTTTCCATCACTGACGGACCTGCACCTAGATCTTGCCATTGCCCTTTACGATAAAGGGGATTATGACGATTCTATTTCTGAACTTGACCTCTGCCGTGGTAAACTTGATAATGATCCAGATGTACATTACTTCCGAGGACTCAACTTTATCAAAAAGAGCAAAAACGATGAGGCTAAGTCAGAATTCAACAGAGCGCTGGATATAGATTCCACACTCGCAAAACCACATTTTGCCCTTTACACGGTGTATATGGCTGAAGGAAACATTCAGAAGGCCATGAAGGAACTTGACCTTGCAATACGCTTTGACCCAGACAATCACAATTACCGATCTGAAAAAATAGAAGAACTCAAAAATCAGCAGAAAACAGAAGAGGCTTATTCTGAATTGATCAAGATGGTAAAGGCCTGCCCAAATGATGCCAACGCCTATGTATATGCCACACAAGAGCTGGCATCACTCGGCGCAATAACTGAAGCAACGAACATAGCGATTGAGGGGTCCGTTAAGTGGCCTACAGTTCCAGAATTCCATGAGATAATATCAGATAACTTTTTAAGCATGGGTTATCCAGACAATGCTATGAAGCAGATTGATCAGGCACTTGAACTCAGACCACACGACTCCCAGTTCCTTACAAAAAAGCTTAACATAATGATATCGAAAAAAAATTACACAGAAGCTGTTGAGCTACTCGATAAAGAACTTGAAAATGATCCCAAATCACTGAACCTGAAGCTCCTTAAAGCGCAGGTCCTGTCTTACAGTGATAGGATTGAGGAGGCAAAAGTTATTCTAACCGAGCTTTTACAGTCTGAAAAAGGAGATCTTGCCCTGTATGATTCAATGCTTAACGCACTGGGTAACATTAACAAGAAATCAGACTACAACGATATTGTTAATGACGTTTGTGACAGGATTCTTGAAATCAACAAGGACCGAACAGATGTACTTACATTGAAATTGTCTGTATTGATAAACAGTGGTAAATACAAGGAATCAGAAGAGCTATCGAGAAATATACTACAAGAAAAAGGAGATGGCGCCCAGGAATTCAGAGATTTCCTAATAGACTCTCTGATATTGCAGGAAAGGATAGATGATGCTAAAGGTGAGCTTGAAAAGACAAAACCGGAAGATTACAATGCATATAACATCGTCCAAGATGCAGTTATAAAATACCTACAAAAGGATGTTAGCGGTGGTCAGGCAAGATTAGATGATATAACAAAAAAGTACAACAAGGATGTTACATGCTACACTGTAAAATGGTTTGAAAAAGTATCAGAGAATAAGAAGTTTGATTTTGTTTCTGATATGATCACCTATGCCTGTGGGGACAAGCAAAAGGCTTCGAAAATGGAAAGTGAAGCATAGTTTAAGCCCGTTTTTACATCACTAGATTACTAGAACCTTTTCGTAATGTATAGTTGTGGTTAAAATTAATAGAAATACAAGAGAATATTTCGATATAGAGATACGTGCTTCAAAAGCATTTTAAATACCATATTATAACTCTTATCAAGAAAAATAGGGGGGAGGGGGGTACGTTTCCTATGGAACAATCTTTGGCTTAGACACTATAGCTTCTTCGGTCTTATCCCTAATATTGATCTTAACAGCAGTTCCTGGTTTGGAGAATTTTCTATCTATAAACCCAAGTGCAATGGCTTTACCTAAAATCGGAGATATTGTTCCACTTGTTATCGTTCCAATATTCTCATTACCATTGAATATTTGATTCCCATGCCTGGGTATGATCTTTTCATTCAGCTTGAATCCCCTAAAGATCTCTTTTGTGTCCTTTATTAAATTTTCTTTTCCAATGAAATCATGATCATTTGTCATTATGAATGATATGGCACATTCGTATGGATTCCTGTCTCTATTAAAATCCGTCCCAGAAAGAAGCATTCCTTTCTCAGTTCGCAGAGTATCCCTAGCACCAAGCCCACAGGGTAAACCACCGTACTTCCTAACTTTTTCTAATACAGAGTCCCATAGTTCTGGGGAACGTTCGGCGTTAACTAACAACTCAACACCTTTTTCCCCTGTATATCCTGTACCGGATATGATAATGTCATTTTTTCCTGTGATACTGTTTAATCCATATTCAGGAGCTTCATGGTACCTGAACTTGAATTGTTCTGAAAATTCAAGCCTTAGTTCATCTAGTACATCTTTAGACCTCGGCCCCTGAATTGCGAGGCAAGATATTGAATCTGATAAATCATTCAATTTTACATCATATCCAGAAGAATTATCTTTTACCCAGTTGAATATTATTGCTATCATAGATGCATTTGGTACAAAAAAATATTTTTTATTATTTATTTTATATACTATTGTATCATCTATTATGTCGCCATTTGCATCAAGAAACGCAGAATACATGGCTTCTCCACTGTTCAACCTTGATACTGCAGAAGGAAGAACATGCTCCAGCAGAGAAGATGCATCATTACCTTCTACAACTACGTCTCCCATATGGGAAACATCAAACAAACCCACAGCCTTTCTAACAGCCATGTGCTCTTCTATTATACTTGTGTAATACAGTGGCATATTCCAGCCATGAAAATCAACCATCTTTGCGCCGAGCTTCACGTGTCTATCATACAATGCAGTTTCTTTTATCA
>JAJYVJ010000061.1:0-1510 GCA_021792045.1 Thermoplasmata archaeon
GTTTCTGGATTGACTTCTAGAAAACTGGATGTGAGCTACGAGCCTGAAATATCTCCTCAGGAACTCATGCAGCGCATTCCTGAGTTTGACGTAATAGTCGTGAGAAGCAGGACAAAAGTCACCGGTGATATAATTGAAAAGGGTAGAAGGCTAAAAGTTATAGCAAGGGCCGGAGTGGGCATTGATAACATAGATGTAAAGGCTGCACAAAAAAACAATATTAAGATAGTTACTGCAGCTGGGTCCTCCACTGATTCTGTAGTGGAACTTGCAATCTCTCTTGCAATTAACCTGGCAAGGCACATACCTGAGCTTTGCTCTAATGCAAAGAGAGGGATGTTCAACAAAAAGACTGGAGTGGAGTTACATTCCAAAACAGCCGGTATTATCGGATTCGGACGTATAGGGTTTCAAACAGCCATAACTCTCAGGGCCCTTGGTATGAACATCATTGCGTATGATCCGATACAAAATGAAGAGAGAATAAGTTCAGTTTCTGGGAGGTATTCTACACTTCAGGAACTTCTCAAGGTATCTGATCTTATTTTTGTGATGGTAACACTAGATAGCGGATCTAAGCCTGTTCTGCAGGAGAAAGAACTATCGATGCTAAAACATTCAGTCATTATCGTAAATACTAGCAGAGCCGAAGCTATTCATGGACCTTCATTATTAAATTACCTGAAGCTCAATAGATCTTCTTCCTATGCTACTGACGTGCTGGTGAACGAGCCTCCGGTTGAAGAATGGGAAAAAGAACTTGCCTCACTCGACAACGTGATAGTTACACCACACATTGGCGCTCAAACTGTAGAAGCTCAGCAAAGGATTGCTATGCTTACACTTGAAAGGCTTCTCGAAACGATGGGGGTTGAGTGACCATTGCTACTTATCCCTGGACCAGTGGAAGTACCAGACATTGTAAAGGAAGGTTCTGCATATGTGCAGAATCATAGATCGCCTGAGTTCAAAAATATCGTAGCAAACTGCAGGGAACTTCTAAAGGAATTCTCTGGGGCGAGCGAAAGCGTCGCAACAACTGGTAGTGGCACAACTGCAGTAGAATCCATGATCTATTCCTTTAACAAGCCAGGTGATGAGGTACTCTGCTTTTCATTCGGCGAGTTTGGGAACAGGCTTGCCGACAGCATAAGAAACAGAGGCTGTAATCTGACACTTGTAGAGAAAGGAGAGAACAGTACAATTGAAAAAGGTGAGGTATCAGACTACTTTCAAAAGAACAAGAAATTATCATCGCTCTATCTTGTACACAACGAAACAGGGAATGGCACAGAATTGAAAAATCTTAAGGAAGTAGTATCCGAAGCTAAATCGTTGGGATTGAACGTGTATGTTGATTCGGTTTCAGGTTTTGGTGCGACTGAAATAATGGTAGACTATTGGGGCATAGATGCCGTCGCTACATGTAGCCAGAAGGGCCTGGCGTCTGTACCCGGGCTTGGTATTGTCTTACTCGGAGAGGACGCCATACCAAGACTTAAAAATCAGC
>JAJYVJ010000061.1:1610-10019 GCA_021792045.1 Thermoplasmata archaeon
GAAAGAGAAAGGATAGTAGAATTTGTTAGAAAAAACAGTCTTGGACTGTTAATTTCATATTCCAATGAGGAATTTTACAGTTCAAATATACCGTTCTTAGTTGATGATAAGTGCACAATGTTAACTGGCCATTTGGCTAAGGCCAATCCCCAATGGAAAAACCTAGATAAGAAGAGAGCACTTATTATTTTTCAGGGTGTAAACCATTACATTTCTCCAACATGGTATAGTGAAAAAGGAGCTGTTCCAACGTGGAACTACATATCCGTGCGCATGAATGGAAATGCAAAAATAATTTCAGATGAGGGTTCGATCATGAAAATAGTGGATGATCTTTCTGATTTCTTCGAACCAATTTACGGTGGTAAATGGAAGGCTGATTGGGGTGATAAACAAACATCGGATATGCTGAAAAGCATAATCGGTCTACAAATAGAAATCACAGACGTAGAGGGTAAATGGAAACTCAGCCAGAATCACCAGAAAGTTAACAGGGAAGCGCTAATAAAGAGCCTACTAAATTTGGGAGATCATTCCGCAAAGGAAATGGCTGACGAGATGCGAAGACTCATTGAAAACCAGCATAAATGAAACCAGTAGTGAAAGGCGTGATAAAAGAAATTAGAGATTAGGCTCCACCTCTCTGATCCAGTAACTGGCTATTTCTTCGCGCGTTGCAATCCACAAGTCACCTTGCATTTTCACATACTTTATAAAATTCTTCAGCGCCATAAATCTCCCAGGCCTACCAGTTATCCTTACATGAAAAGCTGCACTCAACATCATCGCTCTTTTTCACCATGCAAAGTTTTCTTACCCTCAGTGAAAAAAACGAATTCTGTCTTTGGTATCTAAAACACCTTCTTTATAGCATGTTTTCATCCGTATATCGACAAGCAAGAATCTTTCCATAAGTATCTCCTCCGAGACCTCTGTGTTTGCATGCAGTGTTTCTTATCTTTGAATCATGCGTTGGACTCCATAATATTGGGCCGCTCCACTCTTTACTCTATTTACAGTCTGTCACGATGTTACAATGGTGACGAATGTGAAGCGTTTAAATTTCAACTGCCAAACAATATTTAAGAAAAAACAACATATATAAGCTATTTATTTTATTTACGAATTGTTTTAAAGCTTTAGGTTCATCTAGAAACTGATGAACCAGACTTTGATTGAGCACTCTTTAGGCTTCAAAGATTCTATTTCATATGTAAGGAATGATCGTACATGTCCTGATGGGCCTAGAGCAACGTTTGTGCTGCCATTCTTGTGCTTCTTTGATGATATCAAAAGAGAAAATATTTGCCAAACATGTCACTTTATTGGTCCATTAAATGCAGGAAATTTAGAATTCTGTTTTTCTGAAAAGTTAACGCGAGATTTCGGGAGGTAAATGGAATGAGATATAAGGCTTTAAAAAGAATCCTCTCTCGACTGAATAAACCTATCCTGACCTTTGTTGTCCTTTCGTTTTTCTTGGCCACCCCTATGATAGGAACGAGTACACCACATGTACAATTGTTCCACAATAGTTCAGCGATTCCTGCTTCAATTCATAAGATAAAGCATGTCATTGTTGTAATTGAGGAAAATCAGGCCTTTGACACAATATTCGGAACCTATCCTTATGGATACAGACCAATAATAAATAATGTTACAAATTCCGTAATGAGACCGACAGGCCTCTATACATCACAAAACCAGCTCAACACAAGCAATGGTGTCTTATCGAATATATCCGTACCAAGAGTCCCATGGTTTAACGTATTTGGAAGCGCCCATCCGTATTATGCCAACGGCAATTCTACTGTTGATCCATACGAAGGCTGGAGTTCCTACCATGGAGATTACTGGTTCGACACTGAGAATGGATTCTACTATTATTCTGGCCCTCAGTCAATGGCCTATTTTTCTTATGAGCAGGTTGGAATCTTATGGGACTATGCTGAAGAATATTCAATATCAGACAATTATTTCGCTCCGGTAATGGGCTTCACTGAGCCCAACAGGATTGCATACTTAACCGGAGCCCCGCCCGATTTTTACAGTGATAGCGCTACCAACGTTATTCCGTTCAACGATTCTATTATGAGCCAACTCAGCAGGAATAATGTTTCCTGGAACTATTATGTATACGGGCTGAGTGGTGGTGTGCCATGGCCTCTTGATGCATTCACTGGTTCAAGCCATTATCAGTCTCATTACAGGGATATCAGTAGCTTCGATTCTGCACTTAAGAACAACACGCTTCCATCCGTTTCATGGCTCATGTTTTTGGGAGGGAATACCAGTAAGTATGACATGCATCCACCTTATAACATCCTCTCGGGATCTCAGAAACTCGCAAGCGTCATAGACAATGTCATGAAGAGCAACGAATGGAACTCCACTGCAATATTCGTAACATTTGATGAAGGTGGAGGATACTATGATCAGATTACACCACCTGCAATAAATCACTTTGGACTTGGACAGAGAATCCCACTGCTCGTAATATCCCCCTATGCGAGAGAGGCATACGTTGGTAATTCAACATTATCCGGGTACTCCCTATTGGGATTCATTGATAAAACATTCAATCTCTCTTATATTACGAGCACGGTCGCAGAGAGCAATACTGCGGGTCTTATGAATATGTTTAACTTCTCTAGACCGCCTAGAACACCAGTAATGATTTATCCTAATAACTGGACCTACCCTATTAAACTGCAATATCCGGTGCATTATGGATATGTTGCAAAGGTAACCGATCACACAGGATATGCTGCGGTATACAGTGCTCCAGAGCTGAACTGGCTCCTCCCGATAGAATTATCTGCCTTCGCTGCGATAGTCGTATCATTGAAATTCAAAAAGGTAGTATATTACCCTGTCGTAGCGTTTCCCATAAGTTTGGGAATATCAGCTTACATAAACAGTTATTACAACACATATTCCTTCATTTCTGAATACTACCTTTTCTCTTCTCTTATAGGGGTCCTTATAGCGCTCGTATTGCTTTATAGGAAACTTAGAAAGGACGGAAAGATAAAGTGGATCAAGTAGCATTCTTAATTTCTTTCCTTCCCTGTCTCTTTGAAGGCGTAGAAATGTCTATGTTTTCCATCCTTGCCGTTTCTCAGGACAAGAAACTTGGAAACATAGGGACGTTAGCTGGTGTTCTCGTTGTGCTTCTCTTGATATATGCTACCTATGCCTTTCTCCCGCTGTTGATAAATGATGAGGTTGAGAGGATCATGAAACTTGTTTTGGGATCTTTTTTCCTGGCAATGGGTACGATGATCCTTCTCTTTAATGAACACCATTCACCAAAGGGCGCTTTCGTAACAGCAACACTTGGTATCGCAGCAGAAGGTGTTGAAGTTGATTTATTCCAGATCTCGTCATTTCTAATCACAGGACATCTCCTGTCTGCAGTAATAGGAGGAATCGCTGGGTTTGGTATTATGCTCCTGGCATTCAGAATTTCTTCGATTAAAGTGCCTGAGAAAATCATAAGAGGAACAGCAATTGTAATTGTTTACACCGTAGGTTTCATTATATTGACAAGTGGGCTAACTTGAGCAGATATATAGAATAAATAACATCAGTAAATATATATAGTAAGTTTAATAAAATAACTTGGTATAGCTTGTCAATGGTACAAGGAAATTCTGCAGATGAAAATCTAAAACCTGCATTACAGAGCACAAATGGAACAGCAGTATGGGTTCCATCGCGATTTGCTGCCCTTCTAAATGTATTAATAGGATTCTTATTGCTGATCGTAGCCCCATTAGCAATGTATACAACAAAAAGTCACTTTAATGGGCCTGTCCTAGCTGTGAACACAGTTTTTGCTCTCATAATAATTGTATTTGGCATATTTGACTACAGAGCCCAGTTGTCCAAAAACAGGAACCTCTGGAAAAAATTGCCTACTGTAATGATCGTGTTGGGATTCATTCTTTTCTTCTTTTATTCCGAGTTTTATGCCACACCATGGATCAAGACCTATCATCTTTACCTTGTCCCAATAGATTCCTACGGGAGTATATTCTACATGTCATATTATGTGGCCCGGGATTATCTGTCGACGATGAGCCATACTGGAGGAATATTGATCATACTCCTCGCACTCTATGAAATCGCATACGTCAAGTATGTAGCCGAGAAAGAAAACAAAACCTCTTTAAACAAACAATAGAAGTTTCCCCTAACTATTTTTTACAACTTAAGTTTAATCAATAAAAGTTTGACTTTCTGTTGACCTGATTATGATGATTTCCGAATTTACAGAAAATCAAAAGTCCACCTTTATATGGTTCAAGTAACAAAGTTTAATAATTGAGAGAAGCCATGTATTAATCATGAACAAACAAGAAATCATTGACCTGACAACGCCGGTAGAAACGTTTATGCCAGTTTGGCCGACAGCTCCGTTGCCCGAGATAAAGCCTGTTGGCATAATAAGCCGTGATGGTTATAATATTGAGACTATTTCATCGACAACGCATACCGGGACACATATCGATGCCCCGTACCATTTTGACGAGGCCGGAGAAAGGGTTGACGAGATCGATCTTGGCACGTTGATAGGACCCGGGTATTGTATTAGAGTAAAAAGTGAGGGGCACGAGATAGGGCTTGAAGAGCTAGAGAATAAATGGAAAGACGAATATTCTGGGAAAATAGTACTTCTCAATACAGGATGGAGCAAAAAAAGATCGTTTTCCAGAGAATTTTTATACGATTTCCCTGGCCTGAGCATGGATGCGGCAAAGTTTCTTTATGATAAGAAAGCAAAAGTTGTTGGGATCGATACCTTAGGAATGGATCCATTCGAAAGGACAGACTTTCCTGTACACAGGTATCTTCTTTCTAGAGACGTCCCCTTTATCGAAGATCTCTGTAATCTTGATGCCCTGAAAGAAGGAACAGAGTACACAATAGCTGCACTTCCTCTGAAACTGAAGGGGGCAAGTGGATCGCTGGCGAGAGTTGTTGCGATCTCTCATTTGTGATTAAGTATTTTGACCTGTATGTGCATCGCTTACCAAAATTGCTGAAGCATCGATCAACAGAGTATTATATCGTGCTCCTTTTACCATAACAGATGGAACAGAAGATTTGGATAAATGGATCGCTTGTCAACAAGTCTGATGCAAAAGTGCCAATTCTTACGCAATCACTGCAGTACGGCACTGGAATATTCGAGGGTATTAGATCCTATGAATCTGAAGACAATAGCTTTGTTTTCAGACTATACGACCACATGGTCAGATTCACGGAATCTGCAAAGATTTACAGAATGAACCTAGGCTTCACTGCAAAAGATCTATCGCAGGCCGTCATAGATACAATAAAGGAAAATGGCCTTAAGTCCTGTTACGTAAGGCCCTTTGCATTTTTTTCTGATGAGACTGTTTCTCTTGCTACAGATAGTCTTCATGTCAGTGTTGCTATAGCCACAGTAGATCTTGGAAAGTACTTCGGATCGAACGCCCATAAAGGGCTTAACTGCATGACATCTTCCTGGAGGAGAATTAACTCAAATATTTTGCCGGTTCACGCAAAAGCTAGCGGCAATTACCTGAATTCCTGCTTGGCCAGCACAGAAGCAAAACTCGCAGGATATGACGAGAGCCTGATGCTATCCGGAGAGGGATATATTTCGGAGGGCCCCGGCGAGAATATATTCATGGTAAAGAACGGTGTGATAGTTACTCCAGGTATGGAAGCAAGTATACTGAAAGGAATCACAAGAGATTCCGTTATAACACTGGCAAAGGATCTTGGTTATACTGTTATAGAAAGACAGATTCACAGGGATGAGATTTACTCCGCTGACGAGGCTTTCCTATGTGGCACTGCCGCAGAAATAACTCATGTAAGAAGCCTTGACAGAGTGGTTATCGGAGACGGTAACGCCGGAATTGTTACTCAGGATCTAAGGGATAATTTTGAGAAAGCTCTTTCAGGGAAGAGTGAAAGGTACAAACAGTGGCTTACTCCAGTATACTGAGCTTGGACTGTTGAACAGGAACACACTGTTATCTAGGAAAGAATAAGATGGTTGGGATTATCGCTTAATTATTGCCAGTTTCATCTCTGTCATATCCTCGATTGAGAACCTTACGCCTTCTCTTCCAATCCCGCTGTTCTTCAAGCCTCCAAATGGCATCGTATCGATTCTGAAATCTGATGTATCGTTAATGAGAACGGTTCCAAAATCGAGTTTTTCAATGGATAGCATTGCCAGATCGAGGTCTGATGTAAACACACCTGCCTGGAGTCCATAGGCCGTTCCATTTGCAAGTGAAATGGCTTCTTCAAAGGACTTTATTTTCTTTAGCATGGTTACAGGACCGAAAATTTCATTGCCCCATATAGGCAACGAGGTATCCGACAGTTCCAGAACAGTTGGATGCATGAAGGCCTGATTCCTTTCTCCACCAAGAAGCAGATCAGCGCCATCGGCCACAGCTCTTTTAACCGAGTCCTCAACTCGCAAAGCTTCTGATTCGGAGATCATAGGCCCGATATCCGTGTTCTCGTCGAGTGGATCTCCAATTCTGAGCTTCGAGGACAATTCAACAATTCTGTTCTTTACATAATCGTAAACATCATCCTTTATAAGAATCCTCTGCGCGTGTATGCAATTCTCACCCTGAGACTCGAAAGCAGCCTCGGTAACAAGTTCAGCCGCACTGTCAAGATCCGCATCGTTCCATATTATCACAGGCGAATCGTTGCCCAGTTCCATGGAATATTTCTTTATCCTTCCCATACCAAGAATCCTTCGTCCAGCATCTACACCTCCTGTGAATGTTACACGCTTTATTTCATCGGAGTTGATGATGGAGCGCATGATTTCGCCCTCACCTGAAGTGAACAATATCTGGATGGCGTCCTCCTGGAGTCCAGATTTAATCAGGATGTCCTTTAGGTTTACTGCACTAATTGGCGTAAGCGTTGAAGGCTTATTTATGACGCTATTCCCTGCAGCTATTGCCGGGCCAATCTTGTGAGCTACAAGGTTCAGTGGATCATTGAAAGGTGTAATTGCAAGGACAGGTCCTATGGGCTCCCGGGTGTAAAAGGCAAATCTGTTCACACCGCGTGGTTCAATGTCCATTGGCACTGTTTCTCCATGTATTCTCTTCGATTCTTCAGCGGAGAAGAGCATAGTAATTGCTGCACGTTTAACCTCGTTCCTCGCATATTTCAATGGCTTCCCTGCTTCACCAGCAATCGTTCGCGCAAAATTCTCTGAATTTTGCTCCAGCAATTTGGAGGTTTTGAGCAATATTTCGTATCTCTCAAAATGTGACAGGTTTTTGACATAATTAAATGCATTCTTGCTTTTGGCAATGATAGAATCTGTGTCCGCGCTTTTTGTCTCTTCGAATTCCGCCATCACATCTCCAGAATACTTGTTTTTTACTAACATATAGTAGAGATAGAATAGCGAGATTTTACAATTTTGTTACACAGACAGATAGAATGATGCTACCCAGAGCTTCTCAAAATATTGACGAGATCCGAAATTGCTGCCTGCGCTGTTTCGCGTTTTCCTGCACCTGGTCCGATCATCGTGATCCTTCCTAGTGTGTCAGTATCAAACTGGATTGCGTTATCTGTTCCGTTAACATCTTTCAGGATATCATCTGAAACTTCCGTGGGCTTTACATATATTTTATCCTTGTCTGCGTAGGCGATTAGTTTTGTTCCAGTTTTTGCTTCTTCAGTGGAAATGTTCCGAATCCCTGTTCTTTCGACATCCCCGAATTCATGACCCCACCCAAGCAACTTACTGATTATTGTTATTTTTGCAGCGGCATCTAGCCCATCGATATCGTTTGTTGGATCATTTTCTGCATATCCGAGTTTCTGGGCTTCCTTCAATGCAGAATCGAAATTTTTTCCTTCACGAATTCTGCTGAGAATAAAATTTGTCGTGCCATTCATTATCCCACGTACTGATTTGATCTTTGCGCCAGGGATAAGATCCATGAGATCAAAAGATGGCGTACCAGACATCACTGTTCCCTTAAATTTGAATAGCCTATCCTGAATCCTTGCAGTTTCCATAATGCTGCTGAAGTGCAGAGCCACCGGTCCTTTGTTTGTCGTAATGACGTGTTTTCCACTATGCAGTGCCGTCATTATGTGGCTTAGTGCAGGTTCTGCTGTGGTATAATTGACCCAGGTGAACTCACACACCAAGTCTGCGTCTGAATTTTTTATCAACTCAGTTACCGATAGGTTCTGTTCACTTGCTGCAGTTTTCAATGGCAATGGATCCTTAGGATTAGGATCAAGAATGTGACCGTAGGCACTGTCTATTATCTCGCTTATTTCTACATTTCCGAGTTTTAGCAAATCTCTCTTTTCATAAAAAAGGTCGAAAAATCCTTTTCCAAC
>JAJYVJ010000062.1 GCA_021792045.1 Thermoplasmata archaeon
TTTCTTGGTCATTGTAATTAATTCTTCATATCCATACTCTTCCTGAACTGCTTCATCATTGAATCTGACCCTGTGCATTTGCTCCATAATTATATAGGATGAGTGGGCTATTGAATTTCTTACTGTATTATTTATTTCCCCCAGCGCTTTATAATTCTCTGACGATAGGAAAGAATCCTTGATATTGCGGAGCTTGAGGGTCATATTCTTTTTGTTTGAATTGTACTTTCCTTCAACTATTTTCATGTCTATCAACACATATCTGGAAAACTTTTCATAAAAAGACGCCAATTTAAGATATGGATGAATCAGATAATTCAAAACATCTTCTCTGTTTTTTACCCTCTTGTTAAATCTAAGATTATGAAATATCCCCTTAATTTCTTGGAGAGAGTTAGCAAACTCCCTAGCATGAACAAATCTGCTGGTATCTCCCTTCATAGCCATCAAATGGGTCTTGAGTTTGGTTGTATCAGAGAATAATTCCTTGATGATTTTCCAGTCCAGTGAGGCAAGATAATCCCAATAATCATTTAACTCCGGGAATATTTCTGGACCAAATTTATCAGATTGCTCAAGTAAATAAATTGACAACTGTAGCATTGTTTTCCTTCTCTTCAATTCGTCCTTACTGAGAGTTGGATAAGATTTATAGAATGCTTTTCTGATTTTGTCCATTTCTTGTTCTGAGAAAATATTTTCTTCCCAGTTTACTTTGTTTGGAGAACTAAATTCTGAGAGCAATTTATCCAATATTGGAAATCCAAGCTTCCTTTGAATACGTTGTTTCAACGCGGGTTTTGCACTGGAGGTGAGGCGTAAAAATTCGATTATCTGAGATATTATTTCGTCGCTGTTGATATTAATATTTTTATTTCTTGCCATCTTTCTTATAGATTCAAGAACCTCTTCAGGGAATATATCGGAAAAAGCCTTATCTACGTCATCTTTCATACTCAAAAGTTACATATACATTTCTGGATAAACCGTTTTCCTTTTTAACCTGTAAAAGAGTTATAAGGTCAAGCGTTATGATCATCAAGATGTTCAGTGAAGAGACCCTAGCTTCATCAGACTTCAATGGCAGAAAGATAACCTACGCAAAAACGGATTCCTATGTTTACGGTAAAGATCTGTTATTAGGGCTAAACGATTCGCTTGAATTTCTCAAAACCGTTCCATCGAAATCTGTCAAGCTCGTTGTAACTTCACCATCTTACAACATAGGAAAGATATATGAAGAGAGAGTAAAACTTGGCGAGTATCTGGATTATCAGGGAAAAGTGGCCAGGGAATGTGTCAGAATACATTCAGAGAAATCGCAGGGAAAGCATAATAAGGGGTATATAGAACTGGGGTACGAGTGAAGCAAGTAATTGCTGATTTTTAACAACTCAACTAAAATCAGTCTGCATTAGCCATGTCATTTTGTCTTAGTTGTACTATTCCTTTATCTCTAACATTATTAATTTGAATTTGCTATTATTGTATGGCACGCCTAAACAAATTACCTGCTAGCCACTATCTATCTTGCACCATGCATGCTTTTGCAGCAAAAGTTTAATATAAAATACAAGATTATATCTCACTTAGTAATACAGTTGAAGGGACTCATATGGCAGAAGATATATATTCAGATATTCGTATTAAGAAAGTGCGGATATTGAATGGAAAGGCAAGAGAAGCGGCAGAAAAGATCGGGGCCAAAGAGGATGACTTGGTCATTCTCAGAGCATCTGAATATCATTCCGCGCCCGTATATACGGCGGAAAAGATAGAGGGTGACCCAGTTTCCTATCTTATGAAAAAGAAAACACCATAATTTTTTTTAAATATTTTTGGATAATGTTGATCGTAATGGCTAACGGGCAAAAGGAATTGGTTCTTGTTTTACCGAAAACGTTCTTTGCGAACGCATTTCTTTCTTCACGAGGGACTGAGAGTGTGAATGATTACATAGAGCAGAATCATTATCGATTTATAGCGAACCTCATAATTGAAGTTACGTCGTCTTTTCCAGAATACAGATCCATGGCCGTAACGACTTCAACTGCACTAAAAGATTTTAATAAATTACTGGAGCATGAAGACCTAGCACTGGGTTCAAAGCAAATCCTTACCATTCTTGAGGGAATAATGTATATTGAAAAAGACCTTAGCATAAATAAGCTGGGGGATCAGGAATCAATGATAGCAATCGCAGACAAACTTTATGTGTCCTCAAATACTGAACCGGTAATCGTCATAAACCCAGATAGCAGAGAAAATTACAGGGAGGCCGCAGAAAGATACTACAAGAATAATAGGAAACACCCTGCAACCACACTGCCATTCAAGATTTATGATCCAAGGCAAACGAAAGGATTTCTAGATGCAAGGTACCCTAAAGAAAGTGAACTAACAATTAAAAGGACTCCATCTCCATTCTCTGTATTTTAAATGTTGCCAAATATCGTTTGACATTTATGGGTCTCTTCAGTTTATTGTGGGTGTTGGAACCCAACACCTGAATACATGGAAATTAGCATTAAATTTGTGTTAGAGGTCCCTAATCTGTTCAAAGTGAACGATTAGAAATAAATTATTTCACACTATGTTGAAGAGACACTTATTTCCAAATTCATTTGATACGCGTCGAAGAAAATAAGTAAGTCGTTGGTAATTTTCATCTCAAGTTTGTAGATGTTAAGAGGGATAACCCTAGTCATTTTCTTTCCACCCATTTCTACAGCTTTTTCCTGTCAACTAAACCTAACGTTTGAAATCTTATAGTACACATTTAAAACCCCGGTCGGAAATTTCTGTCAGCTTTAAGATAGCTTTGCTTGCAATTTCATAAGCTCCCGCAAATCCAGCTGTTGCGAAATATTTTCATGCAGTCGTGGCAATCCTTATTAACGGAGTTGCGGTAAAACACATGGGTCGATAGCCATGTCATGTGTCTGCCGTTATGGAAATAAGCCTGCGGAAACGTTTTTAAGCCATCCGGCTGCTGTCATAGGGAGCGAAATTTCGCATCATGATCTACCGTGACATTGACCGCAGGATCGGTTACATGCTCTCCGTCTCCATGGTGCAGAGCCATCCCCTGATCCCGGTGATGGAGAAGGAGTTCGGCGACGTCCCGCTGCACTCGGACCGCATAGGCAGCGAATCGTACATAGACCTCTTCGTGCAGGGCGAAAAAGCCCAGAGGTTCGAGCCCATGGTATCCTCCTATGATCATGTCATGAGGGGTGACCTGCTCACGGTCAAGCTCAAGTCCGAGGAGATGATCACCGTCAGCGGCATAATGGATCGCATACTCGGCATAGGGACTATATTGCCTAGATCGCTTTACCTCACCGGGGGCAGGATCAGGGCGGAATACAGGTTCCATGCCTCCGATCTTCATAATGTCACCATGCTGGCAGGCGACATACTGCAGATGAGGAACGGGATGGAGATCGTGAACCTCGGCCCCGATCCCGGCGGCATCGCAGCACTTGATGCGGTGAATGATCGCATATCCCTTTCAGTGGTGGGGTTCGACACGGATCTCCCCGATGAGATCATGTCTGCGGGGATAACGGAAGCGTTCTTCGAGGTTAACTCCGAGCACCGCATGAAGGATTCCCTCAGGTCCATTGCAGTATGCCCCTCGTCGCATGTGCCCGGTTCATGGCAGCCTGTGCCGGGCGACAGCGGCCTCTATCATGCGGACATAAGCTCACCCTTCATCAACTTGGTACGAAACAGCGCCAATGAGGCGCACGTACCCCGGGCGGGAACCATAATGAAGGTCACGGACGGGATCCTCAGGGCATTCGCCTTCATGCCCCGGTCACTGCTGAGGGAATACCTGGGCATACTCTTCAGCGCATCCGGGAAGCTTCCCGGCTCGCATTTCAGCCTCAGCTATGTTGGCGATTACCGGAAGGGCATATGGGAGTGGATATGAGTGACTTGGAGGGATATAGGTGACAGGGATCGAGGGTGAGGCGAAAAGGGCAATAGGCTTCGGCGTTGCGGAGCTCTACACGTTCGTTTACAAAACGCCGGTTGGGCCGGTGAACATACAGATACCCAGGGAGATGGCTGTCAGCGCTCCGCAGACGGTAAAGTTCAGGATAGAGTGGGAAGGGGACGGGCAGGAAATGCCACCGGATCAGGACGACTGATTCAGTCTGTAAAACCGGGGAGACAAGATCTAGGAAGACGTTATTTCATCTTCCTCAATACGATGCTGCCGTTGTCCTCGTAGAACCCCACTATGTCCTCGGATTTCACATCCAAAATTTCGGCAGCTTTCTTTGGAACAGTGATCCTGAACGATGCTTCCCTTTTGGACACATGTGATACTTCAATCAATTGTGGTATCTTTGGGTATTATTGGTATAAATTAATAAGTTGATACTCTTCTTTGGTAAGCGAATTATTGTTATGTAGTTATAAAAAAAGTTTATATTCTGTATATTATAAAATACCTGTTATGCCAAAAATATATCTTTCATTCCCTTCTTTGACATTTGGGGGCATTGTTAAATGACGGATATGAAAGACTTCAAAGAATCCAATCTGAATTGGGAGAAAATTCTCAACGACATGCGAGGTGGTTACAAAGAAGAGCATGACATTGATATCATGTTCACTGAGTTGATCGCCAATTCAATCGACGCAGGTGCTTCTAAGCTTAAAATCATAATTGACTACGAGAATAACTCAGTGACTTTTGTTGATGACGGAAAGGGGATGAATAGAGATGATTTTGAGGAATACCACAATCTGGGGTCCATATCTACTAAAAGGAAAGGTTCTGGAATCGGCTTTGCAGGTATAGGTTGCAAGTTGTACATCGACAAGTGTGAAAAAGTTATTACCGTCACCAAACAAAAAGCAAATAACTATTATCTGAAAAGTGAGTGGCTTTTTGATAAAGACAAAAGGAAACCCATATATTCTTGGTCTGAGAGTAATGCGGACTCAGAAAATATTGGCAAATTTGGAACATTTATTAAGGTAGTTAATCCGGAAGAATTAGGCAAAGTTCCAATTGGACACATAAGAGATAAGATTCTGGAGCATTACAACTTTGCATTGGGCAACTATGGAACTCTTTCGATAACTTTGAACGAGGAGCCTTTGGAGCCAGTTTTGCTTAATGGTGCCATTGAAAATATTGATACCGGGAGTAAAATCAAGAATTCTGATATAAAAATAAAGGGACAGTTATCTTACTCCAAGAACAGCCACATACAGGGTATAGCTATCGTTGTGTTCGGAAAAACTGTATATATTGAGAATAATTTATTTCATAACCTGAATCTTCTTAAAAATTTTCAAGATGCGTTTAATATTTCAGGATATTTAAGATGTGATGGCCTAATCTATTCAGTAGTAACAGAGAAGAATGACCTTAACAGGAAAACTCAGCCATGGAAGAGATTTGAAAGTGTTGTAGTTGACTTAGTTAGGAAGTTGCTTCAGAAATGGAAACTTACCAAGGAAGACAATAAGGACCAATCAGAAGATAGAGAAATGGCAGACTTCGTCAAAGATGTAGTCAACAAATTATTTTCGAGACCAGAAATAGTTGCTCTTGATATAAATCCGTATATGTCTATATCAAAAGATAAAACTCGCACACACATTAAATCTGACGATGGGGACGAACCAGGCACTGTTTCTCCCGGCTCGGAATTAGTTAATGTAGATGAAGGTAGGAAAGGTAATGCCCATACGGGTACTTCAACAGAGGGACCATTTAATGGAGAAGGTTTTAAGCCTGACCCAGCTGGAAAAGATAAAGGCAAATCCGTGGAAAGAAGAAGACGCAGCGGAATTAATGTTGTCTATATAGATGGAGAAGGAAAACTGAGAGGCATCCTAGGAGAAGAGGAGATTAAAATAGATAAGAACCATCCGGCTTTCAAGGCAAAGTCCAAACTTGAGAGTGATGAAGTTGATGTCTTTTACTTGCTTGATGTAATATGCGAAGTCTTGTGTTCGACAAAGGAAGCAGAGGAAGATATATCAGAATGTAAACTAGTTTTCTTTAATAGTTTGACTGATCTGCTGTAATTGGAGAGAGATTGACAACTATGAAAGTCAAGGCGAAAAAAATCGAGGGGAAGACCAATTTTGTTACAGACCTTAGTAATCTATTGGCTGCTGGTAAGTCTAAAGAAATAATTGACCTGTCTGAAGAATATAACAAATTAATCTTGAGCGCTGCAGATGAACTTGAAAAATATTCAGGTGACAAAAAGATCAGGCACCTTCATTTGGTTGGAGAACTAATTCATAATTTTGAACTGAAATTTTCTGAAAGAAACATTGAATTAAGGAGTTTAAGGAAAAATATATGTGAGGATCTTAAAGTTTCTCAGAGCAGGTTGGACTACTTCACGCGATTTTATACAGTCTTTGACCGGACCTCTTTAAACGATACTTTATCTTGGGGAATTTATAGAGAGCTGATAGACATCAAGAACGAGACAAAAAGAAAGGATGCCTTGGATAAATTAAGGTCCGGAGTGTTAAGAACAACAGATGACATTAGAGACTTTAAAAGCAAATAACTAAGGAGATTTGATTTATCTGTATGTGTCCTTTTCTCAAATAATTTGGTTTTTCATGGAACAAAAGAGGTTTCTAACTAATAAGCCTACCATGAAGAATGCCATTACAACAAGAAAAGGAATCATATCCGCAGCGTGCTTATTATACACTGATTTTGACTTTGCCAGATTTATACCTCTTTACCACATCCAAGGATTGATTATATAAAACACCTCTTCTTTCGCAGTGCTGTGTTGAACAAGTATCATAATCTCTACGTCCTCCCTTATTTTTAACCCGGTTATTACTTATTAGGCATTACCCCGTCCCCCTTAGGATTATTCCTTTCGTATAAGGTAAATTCTGTTGAAGGGTTTTTGCATATATTTCACGCTATTTGTAAATAATCGACTTATGCTGTTTATAACAAAGGGAATATGTTTACGAAAGGAAAACATCACCATGCTTCGCTCTATTTACTGCCATATCCATTATAAGACCTATTAATTTGTCAGGGTTCTTCCATTTTGACGATTTCCTAGAGGGATCTAATCTGTGGAAACTAATGATTCCTTTAAGCTCTTGGATGCTCAACTGCCTTAATTTGCTTCGCAGCGGATCGGCGCCTTCCGACTCAAGTATCTTGAATATTCCTAAAGAATCTTTGGACTCAAACCTTTGTCTTTCACTCTTAAGTTGATTTAATTCCTCAATAATATTTTCAGGCAATTTCTTGTCGCTTTCAATAATGTCCGCTATCGCTCGCAACAAAGCAGCTATTTGTTTATTCCTATTTCCCTTCATGCTGGACATAGTCGCAAAAACTCCTCCTTAACGTCTTTGTACTGTTGATAGAGACCACTTGAACCATATTTTCCTTTCAGAGTTGATGGGGAGCTTTCAAAATTAAAAGCCTCCTGCCCTTTTACAGTATCTTTTATCGTGGACTCCCAAACTCTTGGGTATTCGCCATTTTCGGCTTTTTGTCTTAACAGATCTTCAGTTGAACGGTGCAAATTTACCTGCTTAACTTTGGTTAATACCATACCAAGACAGTCTATCGAAATCCCCCAATTATCAGAGAATCTGTCAACATTTTTTGATATTTGCGGTATTCCTAAGGTAGAAACAATGTCCGGGACTACAGGAATCAAATAGTGTGTGCTTATTTTTAAGGCGTTTTGTGTGATCAAGCCCAAGTTAGGTGGGCAATCAATGAGTATGTAATCAAATTGATTATCAGATATTATGTTTGATGTAGCTAGTTGTAGTACTTCGACCGGATTATTTCTATAATAAGTCAGACTCGGAATCTGAGAAAGCCTATCTTGCATGTCTATTAACCTTAAACTTGACGGTAAAAGGCTTAGATTTATTATACCTCCGTGTACGTTTGATACTCCCCTTACTATAGATTGCTCAAGATTGAACGTGTATTGGCCAGATAATTTATCTTCAAATAATTGAGCAATTGTTTTGCCCTCCTGATCTAATCTTTGCCATCGATCTTGATCGATGAGAGAAACCGTGGCATTCGTCTGAGGATCTATATCAATAATTAGCACATTCTTTTTGTTCTCATCTGCTAGAAACTCTCCAAGTGCTATAGTAAGAGAGGTTTTCCCAACGCCTCCCTTTAAATTTATTATACTAATAACCTTTGTCATTCAAAAAATATATGACATTAAGATATAAAACTGATCCTAACATAAAACTGATTACAGTATTTCTATAAATTAATTTATCCGGATATATATTTCATTAATCAGCCACCTTGCATTGTTCATCACCCGGTCAGGGTTCTCCTTTCCCAAGTTCTTGCCCTGTGATTTTGCATTATCAAGCCATCCCTTGATGTAGGCCGAGGAATCATCCTTGAAGTCAAAGCCAAAATGAGCACCCACCAGGTACGTTGAAAGTTCAGCCTCTGATTCTGCGATCCCTCGAGGAAGATCCTTCCTGTACAGGTGCTCCAGCCTTGCATGTGACATCTCGTGGATCAGGGTATGAAGCACATTCACGTCTTCACCTGGTTTTTCATGACAACTATCTTCTGCCCTTCCCCGGAATGTGCTGTGTAGCCGCGTGCACCATTCAGTATGGTTTCCTCTTCCACTGTGTAATGGTCCCCGGCAATCTTTTTCAGGGCATTATACAAGGTTGTGGCCTTAACATCCTCCTCCACGGGTTTCATCTTTCCCGGAATGGCCTGTGTCTGTGATATGTCGTATACTTTCCCTGTTCCAAACACATATGCTGTTCCGGTCCTTCCAAGGTTAAATTTCTCCCTTACTAGCTGTTCGATTGCCTCGTCGTCCAGTCCTTCTTTTCTCTTCTTTTCAATGAAATCCTTTACCTTTCCTGGACCAGCCTTGGATGGTATGCCCAGGGGTTACAGTACCGAAATTGGAGCCGCATCGTCCTTTACCTCTCTTCCAAAGTATTTCCATTCATTTGCAGATCTCACAATTGTGGCGTTCCTGTTCTGCATATAGATCAGGAGAGAATTGAATCCGGAATAATCTCCAAGAGTGCCGCTGTACTTCTTCATCTGCAGTAAGAGCTGATCAACGCTGGATACCTTGCTGAGATCTCCAAGCATCTTCCATGCCTGCTTCTCCAGTTCCGATGGTGTTTGGCCCACATCCCAGACTTCTATCTCCCTTGGCTTCCTGCCCGTTTGTATCCTGATATGCTTGCTTTCATTTCCCTTCTTCTTTGTTATCCATTTCTGTGTCATTTTCTATTCCTCCTTGCCTTCTTCAACCACCTTTACAATTGGATTTACAATTATGGCCTTACCGTCTTTGAGCCATACCTGCCTCCGGTACTTCTTCCCTGGCTTTATCCTGAATTTTTCATCCTCTGCACTCATTTTTTAGAATATTATGGTATTTAATGAATAGAAAAACGTTAAATGTATTTGCGCAGAATCGTATACGAAATAGTTGGAAAACCGCCATCGCTTGTCGTTTTTATTCCAATGCCTTTATGTTTCTGAAACCGATCAATGTGCAGGAAAAATATATCTACGAGTATGAATAAACTCTTTACTGTTCATGATACAAAAGAAGTTGCTTGCTCTGGCAATAGTTGCAATACTCTCAATCACCTATCCCGGATTCGCATTTGCCTCTGCGGTTCATGCCCCTGTGTCACACGCAGTAACAGAGAGGGCTGAATCTGCACATTACATCTACGATGCTTCGCCAGTAAAGTCACCCTCCAGCAATAGAACAATAATGACGCAATCTGCCGTAAATCCTTCTCTTTTATACAAGCAGGAGCCAGCTCCCATGGGAATCGCAGATTACGGATTAGGCCCAGGAGGCACGCCTTACCAATACGCTACCAGTTCATTTGAGGGCACGATCAATATCAGCAATCTCCAGACATATAACGCAAGCCTGACCTCTTCATATTACGGTTATCGATACGGAATGTCATTCCAGTTGAACACCG
>JAJYVJ010000063.1 GCA_021792045.1 Thermoplasmata archaeon
ATATATAAATATTGCTATTAACAGTTAAAGCCCTAATGATACTTCCTGGTATAATAACCTGATCTTAATTTATGGATGATGAAAATGAGTGCAGAAGATATTCAGACAAAGGTTATTGAAGTAGTGGACACCGTCAGCAAAAGCGTCGTGCAGATAAATAGTAGAAAAATCAAGGCGTATCGAAATGCCCTACCTCTCAGAACAGAATCAACTGCGAGTGGAATAATACTAAGTACAAGTGGATACATATTGACAAACAACCACGTTATTGACGAATCCCAGGAAACTGAAGTAATTGCGCCGGACGGTGCCATCTTGAATGCTGAAATAATTGGTGCAGATTCACTGACTGATTTAGCTCTATTAAAAACAAAGGCAAATGGAATGAGTCCAGTCAAATTTGCTGATTCTGATAACCTCAAGGCGGGCCAGTTCGCTATAGCTGTTGGAAATGCTCTTGGTCTCCCCGGGGCCCCAACAGTTTCCCTCGGTGTAGTAAGCGCCATCGGCAGACCGATGCCATGGTCCGATTTCATATTTGAAGGGCTAATACAGACAGATGCAGCTATTAATCCTGGAAATAGTGGCGGACCACTTGTCGATCTGTCCGGTAGTGTTATAGGCATAAACACGGCGATGATCCCATTTGCACAGGGCGTAGGATTCGCGATACCATCGAACACAGTTAACAGGATAGTAGAGCAGATACTTACATCTGGACGTGTCGTTCGGCCATGGCTTGGCATTTCTGGAATCACTGTAACAGACGAAATAGCCTCACGACTCAAATTGCCCACAAAAAATGGCGTAATGATATTGAGAATGACGCGCGGCGGGCCTGCACATAGATCGGGCCTAGAGTTGTATGACACAATAGTTTCAATCAATGGAATGAAGGTAGACTCTATGAGGGTTTTGCTTTCAACACTTGCGAATATAAAATTAGGTGAAAATGTAGAATTTACTGTGGTAAGGAAAAATAAAATAGTCTCCGCTAAAATACAAATGGAGGAAATGCCAGAGCTGTATATTGAAAACAGAAATAACTAAATTTCCCTCCATATCCGACTGTCAGGATCGGCTTACAATCATTTGGGAGAGCTCAATAATTGCTTGGGATTTGTTTTCAGTCTATCAAAACCTGACCCATTATTTCATTTTGTATAGACATTACTAAATTAATAGTAAAGCAAATATTTCCAATAACTTTTCAAAAATTGATACATTGAATTTTCCGGTATAATTGTTATTCCAACACTTCAGAAACTCTAGCCATAGTTAAGCTTTCACCATTGCGAAAGTAGTTGAATGGAACAGGATTCCAAAGCGTGAACACAGTATTTTGTGTTTCCATCTGAAAGGATAGCGCGTTACTACTTTACTAATGTAAGGTGTAAAATCGGATTATGATTCATCTCTTCTTAATCGTACCGGCTGCAGACGGAATGAATGCTGGATAAAGGGGCCATAAATATCTTTAAATCAATGCGTTTAAACGATAGGATATCATTACCATTTCTAAACGAGAATGACAGAATGGATAAAGATTCGAAATTGATAATTGCATTATTGACAGCCGTTCTGATGGGTGCAGTTGATTCGACGATAGTAATACTTGCACTTCCAACCATAACTGTGCAACTCAATGCTCCTCTTTCTGTTTCAATATGGATAATAATGATTTATCTTCTAGTCATAGCCGTTGGAACTACACAGCTCGGTAGATTAGGCGACTTACTTACTCGTAAGAAAATGTTCAATACTGGAATTGCCCTATTCACAATTGGTTCGGCCCTTTGCGGCGCTTCCGCATCTATTTTTGAACTCATTGCCTTCAGAGTACTGCAAGGCAGTGGTGCGGCCATGATACAGGCAAATAGTGGCGCAATAGTCGCGGACAATTTCCCACCAAACAAGAGAGGGAGAGTGTTCGGCTATACCTCAGTGGGATACAATTCTGGTGCAATGATTGGCATAATTTTGGGTGGCGTTATTACCACATTCATAGGATGGAGATATATTTTCTACATTAACGTGCCAATCGGTGCCTTTGCCCTGTATTATGCTTTGAAATATGTAAAACGTGGATCGCCGGTAGCAAATAAGCTTGATTTACCAGGCGCTTTGTCCCTTGGCGGTGTCCTAATCCTTATCTCATATGCTGCAACGGACATTTCCCTACATGGTGTTGATCTTTTCAATGAGATACTCATCGTCCTGGGTGTTGTGGCCATATTTTTATTTCTGTATATTGAGAATAGAGTGAAAAATCCATTACTTCCGAAAAAGATATTTCATATTAGAATCCTCAGTTTTTCCATAATGGCATCGTTTTTCCAGAGCTTGGGTTTTTTGGCTGTTGTGTTCATCATAATAATGTATCTTCAAGGAATTAGGGGGCTAACCCCATTTTACAGTTCACTTCTGCTCCTTCCTGGATACGTTGTTGGCAGTGTATTGGGCCCAGTTTTTGGCAGACTTACTGACAGGATTGGATCAAGGATTCCTGCAACGTTAGGCTTGAGCATTATGGCCGTCTCGGTTCTTGTTTATATCACATTAACGGTTGTATCCCCTCTTTATGTAATACTTGTTGCCTCCTTTTTCACTGGAACTGGAAGTTCAATGTTCTTCCCTGCAAACAACAGCGCTGTCATGGCAAATTCACCAAGAGAATTTTATGGCATGACATCCGGGTTTCTCCGAACGATGTCCAACATAGGTATGCTAGGTAGTTTCGTTCTGGCAATTTCAGTTGCAAGCCTTAGTGTACCTAGAAGTGTCGCGTTCGAAGTCTTTGCTGGCATAGGCAAGCTTCTCGGAAATGTCACAACAGAATTCATGGCTGGAGTTCATGCGGCACTCTATGTTTCTCTTATTATTCTTATAATAGCTGCATTTCTTTCGTTTGTCCGTGGAAGTGAGCACAGATCTGAATGATCACGCCGTAAGATCCGTACGAATAGAGAAATTAGGCATTCCACTTATTTTAGGCCCCATATTTTCCATGATTCTGGAAAATACGTACCAAAGTTTCTAATGTACAACGCCAGTTGACCCTCGTGAAATATTTCATGCTCTATCATCCACCAAACAATAATTCTTGGAGAAGTTCGCTCTACACCGACATACTTCTTAGATTCCAGACAATCAATAATTTCCTGAGAGAATACTACAGGATCTACTGATTCAATGAAGCTCCGTAGTCGTTCTTTCGTCAATTTTAGCTCGGTTATTAGTCTAGACTTGTCTGTTTCAAGAGAATGGTCGATATCGTTTCTTTCGAACACGAGTTTTTGATTCTCAAGTGCATCGGTGTAACACTTCGATATGTCATTCAAATGCCTGAATTGTTTCCCCAGAGTACCGGCCTTCGATATTGGGGCCCCAGCCAATTGACTACTGGAAACTGACATGAGCAAATCGATTGTCAGTTTCCTATGCAGTAAAAATTCACTATAATATTCCAACGCAGAAAACATACATTTGCATACCAAAAATGTATATATATTCCATGAAAGCCAACAAATTGCTGTAATCATATTTATATACCGTATCATGCTATATGAGTTATGGCAGTGATCAGACCGGTTTTATGGAGGACGATAGAGAGGAAACTGAAAGGGTTCAATGGAAACAAAGCACCCTTGATTGCTGGTCATAAACTTCTATATAGGTGTAACCTCGAGTGCAAAATGTGCCCATTCTGGAGAAGAAAAGATGAGCAGCTTCTAACTGTGGAAGAAGAGGTCAAAATGATGGAGTCCATGAAGAGAGCAGGTGTCTCATTCCTTGGATTCGAAGGTGGAGAACCTCTTCTGAGGAACGATGTTCAGGATATACTTGCGGAATCTCATAAGAGATTCCATACCTCTATGGTCACCAATGGGTGGCTTCTGAAGAACAAATTAAAAAGTATTGAAGATTACCTTGATTACATGTTTGTGTCGATAGACGGCATAGGCTCATTGCACGACAAAATGCGGGGTGTCTCTGGATCTTTTGACAAAGCGATAGAAGGTGTGAAGGCTGCCCGTGGTCACATATCTCTTTCACTCAGTTCAACGATAACTGAGGAAAATTATTTTCAGGCCAAGGATCTGGTTTTACTAGCGGAAAAGCTGGGTGTTGGAATAAATTTCCAGATTGCGTATAATTATTCCACGGCAGAAAAAGAGTCTCCAGGCATGGATAAGCTGAAGGAAGCTGTACAAACACTTGCATTAATGAAGGAGAAGGGATACAAAATCGTCAATTCTAAAGAGTATTTCCAAGCTGTTACCAATTCGTGGTTCAATGGAAATGGATGGAAATGTAAGCCATGGCTAACAATGAACGTTGATCCCTTGGGAAATCTGGTGATGCCATGTTATGTCCTGAATGAATACAATGGCAGCTCAAAAGTTTGGGATGTAGATATTGTCAAGGTGTGGAACAACTACAACTGGGAAGAATACGAGAGTTGCAATAAATGCGCATTATCGTGCTATCTGGAACCGTCACTTTTTACCTGGAAGAACCCTTCAATGATAAAAGAAAGAATAATAGACGGGTTGATGGATTACGTTCGCGTCGAGGCTTCAACAGCTTAAGCAAAAGAAAGGATTCACTTTCCACACCATCGAAATAATTGTTGCGTTGAATGAGAAACGCACTTGTTAAAAGATCAGAAATTTATGAGAATGAAGCTTTTCCTATCCAGTACATCGATCTGATCAACCCCATCACGTTGTTTAGATCGATCCTGCTATATTCTCTCGATTTCATTCCATTCGTTTCCATGAGTTCCTTGAATACGTTCTCTATGTGTGCGAATATCTTATCTGTCATTAGATTCACCACGCTTCCGAGAACACGACTATTAAAACGCTTCGTCATCTCGGGCATTAGTTCCCTTGTTATCTTCAGATCGTACTTCCATGAAATATATAGGAGCTCCCAATACTTCGTAGGAAGTTTTTCCATAACAGGGAACGGATCATTCCGTATCCTTGATGTGCCCATAGGAATTACCGGAAGAGGAAATACCCAGGCTTTATAACGGTTATCTATTATCGATTGGACGAGATCTATCGTATCCTGAACATCCTCGTTCGTTTCTTCCTGGAAGCCGATCGTCATGGTGTAACATGGAGTTATGTACGCATCATTCATTATCGGTGTGGATTCGAGTATAACGTTTCCCCAGTCTTCAGGACCCCAAGGAAAAGGTTTACCGTGCAAATACTTATAAATGATTTTCACACTACCGCTTTCTAGGCCGACAACTGGTGCCTCGCTCCTATATTTATCATATTCTGCGACTTCGCTAAGATCAGCGACCGTTTTGGGTGAATCTAGAACAGCAGGAGATGAGATGTGCGGGAAATATATCTGCTCGATTCCCATCTTTTTAACCTCCTCGAAAAGATTCACGACTGCATCATGATTTGTGCTTAATCTCTTGGAACCATAGAGCAGTATATCGTCCGTAAGGAGTTCAACGTTTTTCAAACCGGCCTGTAAATTTATCGATATTTCTTTCTTTATGTCTTCTATTGGAATCGTCCTGAAGGTTTCTGGCGTGATTGAGCAGAACTGGCATCCTCTGGGGCACCCTCTAGTTACCTGAACTTCACCGAAGCGTGCAGGTTTGATTATCGTGGGTATCTCCTCCAACTTCGGCATCCGCCCGACAGCAGATCTCGGCATATCTCCGCCTCTTATAGCATTCGCAACCAAGGGTGGGAGATCCAGTTCTGCTTCGCCGGTAAATATGGTGTCTACCCATTCCGGCCTTTCAAGTTCAAGTTGCCAGGTTGCCGGACCGCCTGCGAATACTTTAAAATGATATCTTTTTTTGAGAATAGATATTTTTTCACTGAGTTCAGAAAAGAATTGAGCTGTCCAACTTGGACCACCGCCGAAAAGCATTGTCAGCTTGAATGTGACAGGACTCAAGCCGAGAGGATCATGAACTGAGATCCCAACCACCTTGGTGGTCTCATCCACTGCTCTTGAAAGAAGATCCGGAGGGACCACCTTCACATCCCTTATCCCAAATGCATACAGTGCAGCCTCTACCTTTCTGAGCGCGTATGGAGCGACAAATGTTTCTCCATCTATATGCCCATTCTCTGGTGGTGTAAATAATGAATTCATCATAGCTCTTGGAACCAGACGTGCCGGCATACACGCAACATATCCCATTGTTGATATTCCCGAGTAACTAGTAAAAGAACCTCTATCAGCTGTAAGTACAACTGTGTTGGTCATAATTTTAAAATGTCATTCAAAATTTAAACTTTATCAGAATGCAACACTCGAAAAACCATTCGACATTTGAATGTTAATCCATCTAAAATGTTTATGTTACAAAGTTAATATTAAGAATTTTATTCCTGATAAAACTTTCAAAACGGAACAGCTGGTTTTGGGTCTTTCTTGACCACTTAATTCAGTCATATTTATTCATCTTGAAATGAATCGCTTCCCTCCTGATTCGGTTTCGGACTCTCTTTTACAAAAATTTTATATGTCTTCAGTAAAGTTATTGCCTCGCTGATTATTATGCCGGTTGTTAGTGCGAGTAGCGAATCCACAGTTATGTTAGCGTAAATATTTGAAGGATATAAAAATTCTAAAGCCAATCTGCTTAGATAGGAAATTAACCAGATTATTAAGACAAGCGGGTTACGCTTATAGTATAGCTGCTGATTGTTGTAGAAGAATTTTGGCCTTATGTCGAATCTTAAGCCTATAAGGAATCCTACAGGAACAAACAAGAGAGTAAGGAAGAATAGGGGATTGGAATATTCGAGGTACACAACAAAAAATACGAGTAGAATACCATAAATTATTGGAGTTCTGTAGACCCTCGACGTATTGAATCTTCTTCCAGAAATGCCCCTGTATGTCCTCATTATTAGGAATATAGCTATAATTATGAAGAGAAAAGCATAGCCGCTAGAGTTTATTGAAGTAGGTACGGACGATGTTGTAGAGTATTCGGATAGGTTTGACCTTGTGAATAATTCTATGATAGACAACAATAATATCCCATTTCTTAAATACGCTGTAAGTATATAATCTGATTTATAAGTAAAAACTTTGAACATGTGGAAAAGTTATAATAGCGCAGATATTACAGTACTGTGAAGTTCTCACATGTCTTCTATGTTATCGGTGCTGTTTTCATTGTAATAATAATAGTAGTTTCAGTTCTTTTTGTATACAACACAGCGTACGGAACATTGAGGAATATCAGTTTCAGAGAAAATGGATTGAGCTACAATAATAGTGATATTTATTTGAATTTCACAGTTTCTGGTGTGAACAGGGGTTTCATGTCCCAGCAGATAATTATAGGAAACACGTCTATAAATTTTGCCCCTGGAAACAATGTGAGCAGCACTGTTCCATTTTCCATATCAATGAACGCTTTGAATAAAAGTGGTTGGCCTCAAAACAACGCAACAATATCCGAGAACCTCCCAATAAAACTCCCCGGCTACCTCTTTACTATCACGACGGAGTTACAACATAACTTCACCATTGGTGCACCTGTGTATGGATTTGATGTTACTAGTGTGAAATCGGTTGGATCCGATAAATACGACATTTCTGTCGCCTTTACATATTTCACACAGGTGAACATACCTTCTGGGCAGATAATCATCTATAACCAGACCAGCCCTATAGGCAACATATCATTTAGCTCTCTTAGCACCGGTACTCATTATAGCCTTTCTGGAAGTTTTTTTATGAAAAATGCGCCAACTACAATCGAGTTGTATTTTAGGCTTGGACCAATTGAATGGAGCGAGAAAAATGTCGGAACGTGAGATTACTGCTGGAATAGTAGCTTCAGCAATAGTGTACACGATAGTATCGGGACTCATATTCCTTTATGCTCTACCGTATATACACAACTATTTCATGAAATTAGGAATACCGATTTTCCTCTTCGTAACTACCACATATTATCTAACGCTTGTCGTGGTTTTCCTTATCCTTATTTTTGTTCAGCATCTTTTCCAGAGAAAATGGTATAGTTCATTGATATCAGCAGGGTATCTCACAGTTGAAGTCGTCATAACTTTCCTCATTTTTGGGAACGGCTTTCTTTCCCTTCATCCGTCTGTCGATGGAATTAGTCTCAGTGTTCTGATTGATTTTCGCACTGCACTTTACCTCATAATACTGGCTGAGGTATTTTTCATAGTTGCAGATATCTTTAAAGCATTTGAGAAAAGGTCTGATAAGAAAAAGAAAATCGCCCAAACCGAAAAGAAGACCTCTGCAACTTGAATACTGTGAATAATTTTCTGAGGCTTATGCTCAGACCGAGAACTATATCAGAGTTGCAATGCCATATGACACTTTGAATATTCCTGAGTGAAAGGCGATCATACATTCATACTCCAATTTGAGAGCAAAAAAAAGAGATTGGGGGATTGACAGATCTGCGTTGCCGGATGCCGATGAGCAGGACGTGTATAATTTTCTTGACGTGAACAGATTGTAGAATATTACCCCACACTCTCCAGTTATGAAGACCATTTTATATCAAGCCTCTTGTTGCACTTTTACATTTTTATAAAAAATATCTTAATATATCTACTTCTCCGGCTCTTTTTGTCCATTTGACTCATTAGAATACTTATAATTATGGAGTATTATAGCTGCAACTATAAATATTAAGAAGAAGAAAATACCGAACAGAAAGAATGTGTTTCCCATTGTTGATCCGTCTACAGATAAAATTACACTTCCAAACACACCAGTGCAAATAGACGCAAATGCGAATCCCATTGCCAACAGACTTATATTATCCATATATCTACTCATTTCCTTAACACCTCTCCGTTCTCGTCCTTCCACTTAATCGCAATCTTCAGTTTTTTATAGAAAATTTTACTACGAGAGCATAAAAGTGTTGACTTTGCTCCTAGAATGTCTAATTTATCAGTCAATATTTGCAATTTCAGACCTATTTTACTGTTATAGAGTTCTAAGTTCCTAGTAAGACAATTCACGAACCTTGTTACTACTGGATACATGTTTTTTTCCATTTCTAATTCAAGTTTCCCCATTTTTCAGATCCTTAATTATTTTGTAAAATTGTTCTTATTTAGGATTTTCTATTGCGCCGTTCTATAAATTTTTTTTGTTAAACGCTGTGCCCATCACCAACCGCTGTTCATTCTTTGTTACACTTCGAGAAATTTCTAAGGTTAACTCGCTGCTATACAGACTGTCCGATATGTGATCTTTGAAGATCATCTTCGTCCCATTATTGACAAAATATATGATTCTCTTCCTTGTCATGCATTCCTTTTTGAATGATCTTCTATACCTGGTGAATATCCCGCTCATGTATTCTTTTCTGAAGGGTATGCCTCTGTATTTTTTATTTCAACATTTTCTTCTATTGAATTCTTTTACTACATTGACAATAAACTTGGAAGCTTTGTCTTATTGATCTATAACTGTTTTTTTGTTATTTATGAATTTAGATAGATAATATCCTGACCACTAGCGAGATAGTCGCGCCCTTGCTCAATTATTGGTAATCTGGAAAAATACCTGTGAGCTGCTGAGCTCCTTCTTTATATGAAAACGTTCTTGTCAATTCAGTTAATAGTGTAAATGGAATTCAACAGGTAGCTGCATTGTTAACCACATCGTTCAACGCCTTCCTGTGGGCCTCTGTTCTAACCGTTAATTTCCCGATATACGTTTATTTCGTTTTTAAACAGACTATGAATAAAAATTTTAGTCGGGATATGTATGCATAAACCTGAAGGGAAAATAATTGCATAAGTAGAGTATTATACTTTTAAATGAGTGCTCCGACCG
>JAJYVJ010000064.1 GCA_021792045.1 Thermoplasmata archaeon
GCTGATCTCATCGACGAAATCCTGCCATTTTCGTGAGGGACCGTGGGGTAGCTTGGTATCCTACCAGCTTGGGGTGTTGGTAACTTGAGTTCAAATCTCAACGGTCCCATAGAGTGCAGGTGCGGTCACATGGCAAATTGCGAACGGATCACCATGCGGCACTCATGCAGTCTCTCCGCGGCCCGGAGTATCTGTGCCTGCAAGTGAGGCCTGAAATCAATTAGCAGGGAATCATCCGGTTCCTGCATTCCCCCGTTCCCGGCCCACAATTCCGGTTCCATTTCAAGCAACCTCCATATCCGTATCAATCATGTCCCTGAGCAGTTCCTCGGATCCGCGGTCAAGAGGAAGCTCGCATAGCCCGTCGGCGTAGTACCAGTAAGTAATGTTCTTGTATTCCCTTGCTTCCAATATGGAAGCACTTATCTCTTTCGCAACAATCTTCCGTTCGAGTTGCTCAAACTCATTCATTTTTTCCTTATTAATCTAAAGCACTATCCCCTTCACTTTAGCGAGTTTCTCTCTGACGGCCTCCAAAATGAACTGCTGCCTTGACAGGTATTTCCCAGTTATTTCATCGCAGAGTGCTTTACCTGACTCATCTGGCAACACAAGTGTTAGTTTTTCTGACATATATATACACGATTTCGACCGCTGTAGACGTTTAAACACGTGCAATTATTTAAACGCTTATAGTATATAAACATAAATGCCTAAACAGTCAGTAAAACTTACCTTGCAACTCCCTGAAGGTCTCGCCAAGGAAATTAACGGGATCGTGGAGAAACATGAATTATGGATGTCATCCCAAGATTTCATCAGGGAGGCAATAAAGGAGAAAATTGAGCGCTGGAAAACGGATCATGCGGTGGGGTAAATGAGAGGTTCTGTTCTTATAGTTGTTTCAGTAGTTCTGGCTTTATCCGCTGGATTTGGCGGAGGCTTTGCCGCTGTTGCTATCCATGATTCATCCTCCGGCGCCTCTACGAATCTGGTTCCTGTGATTACCGTTTTTAAGCTTCTAGGGCCAGTGATGGAGAATGGTGGTCCTAACTCATTCTATCTCAATGCCAGTGAGTCCGGGGTTCCGTATCAGGCAGGATTTCAGGTTGTAATGTTCGAAGATGGAAGGACCGTTACACTGGCTTCTGGGTCTTTTTTTGGCAGCCTGAACTACACCCCAATCTCCCTGTCCGCGATTTTTATGTATGGATCTCTCACTCCCGGCAACTATTCTCTGGTCGCCACAGTTATGCACGGGGACCTGAGCAATTCCAGGGATGCTAATCTTGATGTGATTCCACATGTTTCGGCTACTGTGTCTGGGCCGAAGGAGATTAATGATAGTTCTGGCCCGAGCTCAACTGCATATTATGCTCACGTTACAGGGGGGAAAGGCTCATATTCTTACTCGTGGTCGATTTTTAACGATTCGTTCAGCCAGGATGCTACCTTTGTTTCCAATACCAGTGAATCTTTTCCGGTGACGTTCTACTATAACCAGACAGAGGCCAATTTCTTTGGCTATAATGGCACTATGTATATTCAACTAACTGTCACTGATTCCTTGGGCTATCAGTTTTCTCTGGCATATCCTGGGTATGAGGTGAATGTGACGGGAGACTAATTTGATATGGGCGCTTCCATTTATACTGCTGTTAGCCTCTTAACTCCCTTTATAACTATTCTTTGCTTCACTCTCTAATACACTAACCGAACTTTGGCTAACCGGAGGGCTGTCCTAGAGGACAACAGGAACAAGCGTGATGGCGTAATTTTTAAGCTTCACAAAGACTCTAAGAAGACACTTGATCACATTGCTGCAAGAATAGGGACAGAAATTATAGAGAACACTTCGGGAACATCAGAACTAAAGTCAGAAGAAATAGTCTACTTCAGGGATAAACCGAAGGAAGCTTACTACACGTTTGATGACGCCAAGGTCACAAGAGATTCACTCGCAGTATCATCCGGAGCATTGGCTAAAATCAGATTCAATGTTACAGATGAGTTTGTTTTTTAGGCTTTCAGCGGAAAGTTCCCTGCCGGCACCTCCCTTCTCTACCCAGGTAAGTTTTGATGGTTTTATCAATGGGGGATTTATCTTATATTTACCGAAGGCTACTTTTCTCGTGTCGGTGTCAAATAAATAATCATCAACATTTTCGTATTCAGTCTTGTTTTTTTTTATATTTTCTGTCATCTCATTGTTTACCAGGCTTTTACAGCAGCCATATGGTATTTTTCTTTTTCAAGGGTTTCCCGATCTGTTTCTATCATTCTTATATCCATTTTATCCATGTCCTTCCTGCATAAAATTTTATCTAAGGGGGTTAGCATTTTAAAGGTCTCCCATCGTCTCCTCCAGCTTCCTCATGGCCTTCTCCTCAATCTCCAGTGCAATCTTTTTCGCCTCGTCCAGGGTCTTTGCCATATTTATCTTCCTTGCCAGCCTGAGGCTTGTTTTATGTACCCGTTCATGAATTCCAAGTCAAACTTGTTCATTCAGTCGCCTCTCCTGACTCTGACAATTTCTGTCTCACGTTCTCTACAAATTCCCGGTAGTTCCTACTGTCCCTTAGTGCATCCTGAACGATTCCCTCATCAAATATTCTCCTGTCGTCCCAACCCTTGCGATATCCCTCACTGCGTGCTTTCTGTATTGCGGCATCGTCCGGTAAATACAGCGATTCCCCCTTCCTGTTCATGAATTTTCTTTATTATCGGGAGACCTAATAGGTTGCCATAAGGTCAATAAATGAGAAAAAGAGCATAATTATATTCCCTAGGGATTCCTGTTCAAGCAACGCATTGCCAATTATTGACACGCAACCGTAACAATATTTATAAGGCGTTTTGGGGTAAAACAATCTGGTAACATACAGATGACGAATTTTCGTCATAGTAAAATAATATTATGCTACATCTCGATTTTAACTTGAAGGGGTGAAAAAACATGGACAAAAAGGAGATAGAGTTTGAGTTCGAGCGGGCAACGAAGAACACTTACAGGTTCCAGGAGAAGAGTTCCGGGTCTCCCGTGATAGGCACACTGTATGTCCAGAAGTCAGTGTTCGGTTCCAAGGAGCCGAAGAAGGTTAAGGTTACGGTGGAGTGGGATTAATGCGAAGGTGTCTGAGGAGATTTTGAGAGGTAAAAAACATGTATGAAAAATTAAACTATGATGATAGAGGAGAAAAATTTGGAGTTATAGCAAAGATAAAGAATGACGATGGAAACGATAATGAAGAAAGAAGAACAAGGGTTTTTCGCAAAGATATCACTCCGAAAGAGAAGGACTACAGAGACCTGATGAGAAGTGGCGAGTGGCTTGACGTTCACTCCACAGATCCGAAGAACAAGAAATGGGAATGGGGTACACCCTCTGATTATTTAGGAAAGGGAATCAAACTGTTGCTTTTTGACAAAATTGATAACGGAATAACAGTAATTGCTGATATCAACCCCCAAGAAGCGTTTTACGACTACAACAATCACCACAGAGTGAGAAATGTAATGGTGGGGGAGCCTCTAATTCTTGACAAACCGATTCCTGCTACTTTGATTGTCAGTTGTGGACTTAAAGATCCATCCAGTTTAGGAGCTATTCCATCTGAAGAAATAACTGAGAAGCAATATGATGAACTGATGAGAAAGTATGACAGTTGGAAAAAAGAATAGTTCATAGGAAAAGGTTCTTACCATGCAGTCACAAAGTCAACCACTGAATGGCCTAAAATGCCACATCTCTGATTCAGATAGAATTCCAGTTGAAGAATTTTGTAGCGATTCAAATTCATTTGGAGGGGACTTGCTTTTGTTTTGCGAACGCAAACATGTGCTATCATTTTCGAAGAATCCTGGTGGCTTTCCTCCACAACCTTCTAATTTTTCTCAGTATTATAGCACTCTCGCTGGCAATTATCCTAACTTTTTTAGGAATTCTAATGAAGTAACGTTTGAGCTGTTTACTGACATAATTAATCTGCGTCAACTAGAGTACTGGAGTGGCACGAGTTTCGCAATACGCTTGTTCTGTGAAACCCTAATTTATGCAAATTATGGTATTTATGCTTGGTACGGAGATACCGCATTAAAAAACAAGACAGACAGAAATAAGATTGACGAGGTTCATAAGAAAATTGGCAAACTCGGATTTGGAGTATTCATGACTATTGTGATAAGTTCTGAATGGAAAGAGAACTTGATCAAAGGAAAATTAGAACTTTGCGAGAGAAGGTATGGCTTGAAAGATGAACGCCTTAATTATGCTGTCGAGGCAGCTAGAAACTTGCAGGCAGTTACTAGCAGTGTGCAGTGGATAAAGTCGGATACCCTTAAAAAAGTTGGTAAAGTATTTGAAATATTATCTCCACTCGTTCATTCCAGAGAAATTGTTGATCCTACCTTTATTGATGACTGCCTTACCGACGCACTAGCTGCATACGAGGAATTCTATTCCAACAATAATCCATGGAGGATAATATATGAGCGATGAGGAAAGATTCGAAAAAAAATTCACTATGCAAGTTTCTGTCCAGATCATAAAACATATTTCTTCGGGACTCTACAGGTCACCGGCAAGCGCGATAAAAGAGCTGATAAGCAATTCATTCGATGCTGATGCCCACAACGTGAACATAGAATTTCACTTTTCTTATGATAAACTTGGAACCCTGTTTCTTGATTATATTAGGATCAGAGACGATGGTTCTGGGATGGATCTTAAGACTCTGGAATATATCTTTACACATATCGGCGGGAGTTCAAAGGGTACAAAAGAAGAGAAAACTCCTGGAGGCAGAGACATTATAGGTAGACTTGGAATCGGCATGCTTTCAGTTGCTGCGACTTGTAGAAGCTTTGTTGTGAGAACTAAAAAGAAAGGTGAGGAGCGTGAATATTCCGCATCCATCTCTTTGTCATTCTTCGATGATTTGCTGCAATTAACCAGAACAATGGACAAATTCTCAATAGGAAATGTTAGCCTTACTTCCAGAAGTGTCACAGGATTTGACCAATATACTATTGTCGAAATCAATGATTTTAGACCACCCTTCTTGTCCAACATACTGGAAAGAATAAGTGACTCTTATTTCTTCCAGACTCCTTTAATCCTGAAATCAAGTGAACCAGTTGAAAAGCAGTATCAGAAGTATTTCGCAGGTTATTTGGAACAGCTTTCCTTTGAAGAAAAACTTCTCGGCTCCCCTGTTCTGGATCAGATCATTGCCACTGTTGGTTTGATGTCCCCCGTAGAGTATCTTCCAGATGGTCCCGTTAAGTCGAAAGTAACAATGGAAGACGGCAGTGTCCATGATATCCCAGGAACTAGCGATAATAATTATTTGTATATCAAAGAGAAGCTTAGGAAACTTGATTTCACTGTCACCGCCCAGCTGGATATAGATTATAAAGGAAATGATTCAAGAAACACTAGAAATAAGTTCAAGATTTTCAAACCACTACTTTACCCATCCAAGAGGGACATCGATGAGAAGGGAATAGACAAATTAGACCCATACGTTTATGCTCTAGGGCACAAAGAGGCAACCATCGAAAATGAACCAGGTGAAATAGTAGATACACTAATTAGAGGCTACGTGTACCACCAGAACGTCAGAATATTGCCGCACGAATACAGAGGAATACTTTTCAGAGTTTATAATGTCGCGATAGGTGATTATTTTAAGGATGAACTCAGGCTGTATAGTGAGGATCCGGTAGTACTTCATCAAACGATGGTTGAAATTTATCTAGATAGAGGATTTCAAACAATTGTAAACCTAGATAGAGAAAGTCTGTTCGAGGGCGCAAGGACATACCAGTATCTAAGGGCATATCTTGAGAACCTCTTCATGGGAAAAGTACCGCAAAGACCTCCAATTAAGGTTCCTGAGATTCCGGAGAAAACACAGAGTCAAAAAAGTGAAAGTGCTGCGAGTGAGGAGACAGAAGGGCAGAAAACATTCCTAGTGTCAACGAATGATGCCTCTGCAAACCGGGATATTAAGTTCTTTGACTCATTAGCCACATTGTTGCCTGAAAGGAAAGGGATAATCAACGACATAAAAGTAAGAGGAGCTTCAAAAAGAAAGCAGCGAATGAAGAAAAAAGACCCAACCGAACTCATAAGAGATGTTGCTCGTGAGAAGTTAGGCATAGAGGATGTCAATATTGAGTACACTACAACTCTAGATGATTATGGTTTGATTTTATACGATAAAAAGAAAGAGGAGGCCACTATCAGCTTACCAAAGTTAGAAGGGTCGCGTTCTAAAACATGGGAAAGCATATTCACTGCAGCAGCTGTTTGGGGGCCAAAAGAAGCTGAAAACAGAATAGAGTTCATGAAAACGCTATACTCTATTTACGCTACCTCGGAAGGAAAATGAGATCATCTAGCGTACTCTTCATATTTACTAGAAGCTAATAATTCTAAACACTCTCTAATTTCCTCCGATGATATCAGGGATATCCCGATAGTATTCTGTAAGTGCTGAACACGATCCAGTATCCCTTTCCTGTAGTCTTTCTTGAGTCTGCCCTTTCTCCCATCTTTTCTGAAATATCTGTTTTCTGGTTTCTTACTCTCCTCGACAATCCACTCTCTGAACTCTAACAGTTTTTGGACCTTTTCATCTCCAGACTTTGTCAGGGCCATCATGGTCTTGTCTTTCATCACCACAGTACACATCCAACATCCGAACCGCATAGCTGTATTTCCGTATAGATCAACAACAAGTTGGGTCTCAGGAATCGCCTTCCGACCTGGCATCATAAGGAAGTACCACACTTCCTCTGCAGTCCAGTGAATTATCGGTGCTGCCACATCGATTCCGCTCTGGTTGACCCACACATCGCTTCCACATTCGTTGGCTCCACCATTAAGGCATGAACTTTTCAACCGTATATCTCTCTGCTGACTTTCTCCCATTCTAAGCCCTGTGATGAATAGACCGTTGTCTGCATGAAGTTTACGAGAGGGTTTTATTTTGATCTTCGGTGTGCACCACCTGAACCTTGGACCTGGAGGCGGATACCCCCTTCCGATCATCCTGACCCAGTATGTGTCTTCCACTTCCGGATATACGATCCTCACCTTTGCTGGGTAACGATCTTCAATCGCCTTAAGGAATGAATATGCAACCATTGACATCTGGGGTATTTCCATCATTGTGTCAGAATAGGTGATATTCAGGTCAATGTCCGGGTGGAGGGTCTTCATATAAAGAGATAAAACGACCAATGCGGTGCTGTCCTTTCCTCCAGAATATGTCACGATCCATCGCTTATTTTTTCTGTAGAGCTGATCAAAGATGCGGATGCTTTCATCGAACTTTTCCCTGAAAAAGTTATTCACAAAGGTAGGTAGGCGTGAAATATCCAAAGATTCCGAGATTTCTTGGAATTGCATCGATATAATACAAACTGCTATATAAAAGACCTTTTGTTGAGAAGAAGTAGAATTTAATAATGCATTTCTCTTTGATAAAAGTATGACCAATAAAATAGAATACCTTATTCGGGGGATTAAGGGCGAAAAAGACAAAATCGTATGGTTTCTCGGTGAGAGAGAAGGATTCGTTTATGTTTATGAACTCAAGGAATCCCTGCCTTTTAAGGAAGTTGTCAATTCATTGCCTGAAATGTATACTCGCGGTCGCGAAGACGAATACTCAACCAAAATGCAGTTAATTCTCTGGATCAAAAAGAAATATGGGGCGGAGCCACAAGAGATATGATCTAACAATTTTGGTTCTAATCGGTAAATCTCCACCATTACCTGCATTCCCGCCTATTTTCTTTCTCAGCATCATATACCATAGTAAGCCTTATGGTGTTCAGTAACCATATTCAGTTCTCAGGGCATTTAGCTCATCGAGGCTATCAATAATGGCTTACAGTGTATTTACACATGCCCTATCTCACTGTCCACAGCAGATTTGACATGAACGATTCAGCGCGTTCTACAATGGACTTGAAACTGTGTCCCTCCAACTCATTGGCAATGTTTTCAGGCAAAAGAATGTACCTCCAGGTTTTGGGTTGACCCTTTGGATGATTATTTGCATTTGATACCGTTCTGCAGAACTGCTGGGCTGCGATCATCTTCGACTTAACGTCAATGTCGTTGTATGCATCTTTCTCTGATTTAGTCTCAAAAATGAACATAGCGTCACCCGTTTTAACCAGGAAATCCGGGTAGTACCTCCCTATGAAACCCTTGCTGTCCAAGTATGCAATAGAGAACCTGTGAACATATTGATCAAGTTTCGCATACGCTGAAACACCCGAATCCTTCTCCAAAACAGATTCAGCAAAACGCTTTTCAAAGCCTCCCCTTGGTCCGAAGTCAAGGTACGGATAGATGCACCTTCTCGTCCTGAGCGATCTCTCAATGGAAACTTTCAACTCGCGGTATGTCGATAGGGAGACCCACTCAACTACCGTTGAACTCACTGCCCTCTTATTAGATATGAATCGTGTTATTCCTTTCCTCAGATTAGTTACAATAAACTCTAGAAGCTGGAAATTCCTCAGCTTAACGGCATTGTCCTGGATGTTAAAGTCGATCTTCCGCCCGAACAGGATTCCTGAAACATACTTGTCCGTCATTGCGGCTATTTCGCTGAAGTATCTTGTGAGCCAGCTCATGTTCCTGCTTCCACCTATGATCTCAAGCGTGGCATTTCTCAGAAAACTGGTATAGCTGAAATCTTTTTCTTCCATATTCCAGTCCTGCATGAACTTGGTCTGCGGGTGAAAATCGGTTATTATAATTGATTTAGGTTCGAGCTGATCAAACGGCACCGGACATGGTTGCAGTTCATTCACGTCAAAATATGAGAAATCGATTTCTTCCTGAACGGTGTCCCGATATGATGCGGGCCAATATAGATCAAATTCCGCAATCCTGGCCTCATCTATCGTTACCAGAATACGCTTGGAGTCAAGTGCTAGGGTTTTTGATTCGCCGGAAGAAAGCAAAGCACCAGCATTTTTCAGATCAGTATATATCTGGTTGTACTTCGGATGTTCAACAATGAAAAGGAAATCATATGAGTTGATAAGAGGCTCGTTCTTCCTCAACAGTTCCATGTTCTGAAGCTTTGGTTCCCCGTATTCATCCTCCGTGAACATCAGCCTGATTCCTCTTCCTATGATCTGCTCTGTCAGTAAGTCGGAATCTGAAGGCCTGAGGACCACAAGTACACAAACGTTTCTTACATCGAAACCTTCCTTCAGCATCATAACGCTAACAATTACTCTGACTTTGCTCTCATAAGCGTCGCTGGCAAATATTTTCTCCTTAAGGCTCTTGTACTCATCTTCTGACAGGCTATCTTTCTTATCACTGTGTATGGTAAGCACGTGTGTTCCCTCATCATCTCCCACAAGCTGTTTCATGTATCCTGATATTTCCTCTGCTTCAGCGTTGTCGCCTGCTACGATGAACATTATTGGTTTCTTGTGGATATCAAGTTTTCTGAAGTCATCTTCCAGCTGCTGTAGTTTCTCGTAGCCAACGTGCAGCATGTGTCTCTGGACATCGCTCAAGCTCAGGATTTTCTGCGCCTCGTCTTTGTGTGCCGTGACAGAGAATTTCTCGTTTTCGGACAGATTTTCAATCTTTTCAGTAAGATAGGAACTTTTCTCTATGAATATCTGCTTTACCAGCATGTCATTCATGGCCTCGACGAGTCCATAGTCATAGATAACGTGCTTCATCCATTCCTTCTTCTTGCCGTTGATTGCATATGGTGTTGCCGTAAAATCATA
>JAJYVJ010000065.1 GCA_021792045.1 Thermoplasmata archaeon
GGTCACCCCTCATGACATGATCATAGGAGGATACCATGGACTCGAACCTCATGGCCTTCTCCCCCTGCACGAACAGGTCTATGTACGATTCACTGCCTATGCGGTCTGAGTGCAGCGGGACGTCGCCGAACTCCTTCTCCATCACCGGGATCAGGGGATGGCTCTGCACCATGGAGACGGATAGCATGTAGCCGATCCTCCGGTCAATGTCACGGTAGATCATGATGCGGAATCTCGCTCCCTATGACAGCAGCCGGATGGCATAAAAACGATTCCGCAGGCTTATTTACATAACGGCAGACACATGACATGGCTATCGACCCATGTGTTCTACCGCAAGTCCGTTAATAAGGATTGCCACGACTGCATGAAGATATTTCGCAACCGCTGGATGTGCGGGAGCTTATGAAATTGCAAGCAAAGGTGTCATGTTCTAGATTAATCTACAGTTCAAGTAATTCAGGAAGAAGTATAGGCACAGCCTCACTCTGGAGGACATCAAGGATTTGAATGGATGCATGGACAATCATCCTGGTTCGTATTTTCTGAACTTGTCATCGTTAGGCGATGGCATAGAGGAGATCTTCGGTAAACCAAAGAATGTGATATAATAAGCGTAATTTTATAACCAGCCGAATCCGCATAACTCTTTAATCAGAATTTATCCATCTCAATAAACATGCTCTTTGCTTGTAATTCCCATGTTGAAAAGGTGATGCGATATTCTGCTAGTTCTGTGATCTACACTTGGGTCTGACGGTGTTGATGATCTTTCTTATAACAGCATGTTCTCGTATTGCTAGTAATGCAACATTATTGGTTGGTTCCATCCCTGGATGCAGAAGGCGCGTTAATCATGAACCGAGACCATCACTTATGTACCCAACCGGTTTTTTACCATGTCTACTCTTCCAAAACCTACACACAAAATCACTCTTTTCTGAACGGCTTAAGATACTTCTTCATTATATCAGTATAGATCAAACTATGCTTTTTGAGGCTGATTTCGCAGGCAGTCATTAGGTCAGTGTCACTGAACTCGTCCTTGCAGATTTCTATCAAAAAAGCTTTTATCTCAGACACCAAAATTGCGAGTGATTCTAGCGTCAATACCTTTACATTAGCAACTGCCAGCTTGTCTTGAGCCTTATCATTCAAATGCACAGAAACTGGTACGCCTTCATAGTCAGGATATTTTTCCTTAAACCATTCTAAAGAAGCAAGTAATTGCCCAAGATCCTTTTTGATAAAGCTATTTTCTGGCTTTTTCAAGCTTTTAACCTCCATCACTATTCCATTGTTACTTGGAAGTATCCAAAGTACATCCGGACCTTCGTTTCTCGTTTGTTCCGGTCTCTCCGATTCTAAGCCCACAAATGAAGCCAAGTTCTTGAGTGATTCTTCGAAAGCATTAGCCGTTGCTTCCCGGTTCAAATTGACCGCCACGCTATCAAAATCGTCTATGAGACCTCTCCTGAATTGATATTTCAGCACTTTATCTAACACTGATTTGACTTGTTTAGACTTGGGGGTAATTCTTTGGTAAGGAGGAGCGACCCTGGGTCTTAGTAGATTTTTATTCAATGCAAAAGCAGATTTTTGATATTTTTCACTGTCATCAAAGTTACCCCAAAAATATGCAAATCTAGCCTGTAATTCCCTTGTTATCCCCTTAACCCTATCTTCGGCATCACTCGATATTATCGAATTCAATTTTGCCACCGCCTTATCATATTGCTTATCATCTGCGAAATTGTAAGCTTTTCTTATTATTCCTACAACTTCGATTTTTTTTATTTCAGGCTTGGGTAAATCTGTTAATTTCGCTAATTCTTGAGCATGATAATTCACCCAATCTGGGTCTCTATTGAGGCATTGATTAATGGTCTCAGCCAGACCTTCAACAGTTGTAATTTCCTTAGTTGTGTCGAATGCAATCTTTATTTGTGTCCTTGTTCCCACAGTCATTGAGTCATAATTCTTAGAAATCCAAGCAGGCAATAGATTGCCTGTTAGGATAACAACCGAATAATCCCCTCTGCCTCTAGTTGCTCTTCCAATCCCCTGCTCTATACGAACCGATATCAAACTACTGAGGAAAGTGCTACCAGTCATGACTCTTGATTCATATTTTTCATATTCGCCTGATTGTGACGGAAGCCCGTCCAAAACTAAAATTCTGCAGGAATCGCCGGGCAGATCTATTCCGTCATATCTGTTCGCGAACACATAAGGGCCATCGCTCTTTCTGTCGATTAATAACTTCACGAATTCATCTACTTTTATTGATGTATCTGCATAAGTTGCATTTAATTTTGTCCATTGACCAGCTGCAAACCTAGAAGGAACGAGTATAACAATTCCAAATTCCTTGTTGCTAAAGTTTTGCACGATTTTCTTAACAGCTTCTTCAGGATTATCGAGCTTTGTTATTTTTGGAACAATGATCATTCTTTCCCCTATTCCTGCAAGAGTTCTTGCTGAAATAGGATTCTTTATGCTTTCTGGATCTGCATCAAAACTTTCGACTATAGGGGAATCATCATTAAGGGTCGCGGACATGTATACACGTCTATGACAGTCTGAGAAAGTTGGAATCATTCGAACAGGTGGAAATATTGGTGTTATCGTTATCCCGTTCTTACCAATTATGGAATAACATTCTCTCAGTCTATCTCTAATCAGCGGCCAAGTAAATTGAAATGAGTTCTTAACTGACTCCACTATAGTTTGGACTGCCATAAAATTTTGATCCCAAGCCCAGTATGGTATCTCTAGTATCCCGTTTTCATCGCCACTCAGAATATCGTTCAAAGTTCCCAACTCACCCCTCTCGCTAAAAACGCTGCGGAATAAGCTCACAATAGCATTGTAGGCAACTTCATGTTCGGGTTTTTTCAACCTAATGGAAAAACTATCTCGGATATCAGAAAAACTAGAGTGTGCGTCATCTACAATAATCCCTCCCACATGGATTATTTCTTTGTCCCCGTTCAATATCCCAAATTTACTCTTTCCATTGAAAAGAGCCTTGTACGAGGCCACCAGAATTTTTTTACCCTTAAGAAAATCATCAGATATAGGGTCTAAAGGATCATCACGAAATCGGGCGACTGGGATGCCATAGCTCATGGCCTTGTTAAATGCCTGTTCTGCCAATTGATTATTTGGTACAAGATAGATAACTCCTTTATTGGTTTCATTCATTATTGACGTACCTATTAGCATACCAACCAATGTTTTCCCGCCACCCGTGTGCAGTTTTACAACCAAGTCTCCACTAGTTCTTCTTTTATTCCATTCAGCGAGGACTTCTCTTTGGCTTTGATACAAATCATTTATTTTCTCTGTGACGACTAACCTATTGAATATCTCAATAGGATCTATTGGACGGTCTTCTTCGGTTCCCGAGAGAAATTTCTTGTAATCTACCATAATACTTGAAGTCCAATGATAATATTACCTTTTTCTGGTAACTGTTCAATCATGGGAAGTTATCCCACGTTAATTCTAATGGTTACTCCTCATTCGTCCTACGAAGCGACCACTTGTTGAATGCGATACCACCGATAAGGAGTCTTGAAACTAAGGCTCCCATGAACGATTTCATGTTGGCCATCCTTGGAGCTGCAGCCGAGTTTGAACGGGAGTTGATATCTGAGAGAGTCAGGGACGGCATGGCGAGGGCAAGGAATGAGAATAAGAAAATTGGAAGTCCAGTGATTCTGGAGAAAAGAGGGGTAGATGCATCATTCATCATGGAATTGAAAAGAGAAGGCAGGTCCATCAGGGAGATCTCTCAGCTGGTTGGTATCAAGAGATCCACGGTTCACGGGGTCCTCAAATCTTTGCCCGAAAAACCTACCCCTGAAAACTAACCTGTTTATTTATATACCCCCTACCCATGATTTTAATGTCCGAAAAGGAGTTCTTTGTTGGACAGGTGAACTGAATGTAATGAATGGAAACGAGAGAATGGGTTGAGGGGTGGATATGAAAGAGAGGATAACTGACCTTGAGTTTATTGAAAATATGAGAAAAGGACTCGCACCTTTGATAGGCAGAAATGTCAAGGTAACCGTCAGAGTGACATCAAAGACAGACCTGAGAACGTATTCCGGATTACTTGTTAGCGTTGAAAATGAAAATTTCGATCTTGGATTACCAACTTTTCGTGATGGGAAAATAGTCTCACGTAATATAGTAAAGTACACTTTGCTCGATGTTCATTATTATTATTCACTTGACGGAGAACCATTAGGATATAAGTGGACACCACCTTTAAGATTCAGAAAATAGGGATCAAGATTTAATGAAAATGTTTGTGATAATTCAACCTAATAATTAATCAAATGCGTAAGTACAAGCAAAAAAATGGACTGTTCTCAATTCCCAAAAAAACCAGAAACAGTATGCGAAATTTTGTGAAAGAATGACCAACAATAATGAACGATAATGAGAGCAGCACGCCAAAGAATTATTCTAAGAAGTGGCATATTACATGCTTCCAATTCAGAAGAGTCGGGTTGAATCAGCTGTTCTAATTATTCTAGTTGCTTTCTGCGATGAGATCTATGATATGACCAACTGCAAAACCAGCTATCGCTCCGGGTATGAAACCGTACTTTCTTCCAACCGCTTGGCCGATTAGTGCCCCTATTATTGTTCCGGCAATTTTTCCCTCGTTTGCCAATAGACAAATAATACTTCATGAGATATAAACATGCCAATTTTAAGAACTCTTAAAGTTGACAAGAATCTCGGATCGGGTTTATATATACTTTTAACCGTAATCAGAAGGATGGGTTTTGTTGACAATCCCCGTTTCGTAAATTATTTATATAACTAATAAATGATATTTAATGGATAATAACTCGAACGAGCCGGCTAAAGATCAAGATACACCATCAGACACAAATCCTATCATATACTACATTCAAAGTGGAAGTATCATATCTCAAGGCATTCCTGGAAATCTTTATGCAATTTCATCATCGACATCAGTTTCCTCTATCATTGTCATTACACCAATGCTGGACGGAGCTTCTGGCACTATAGTAATCGGACCGGGACCTCCCGACGAATATGGTTCAGCGAGGGGCAAAGAGGTACAAGAGATATGGCGCAGACTACCTATTGAACGATTCATACCCGGTCTCTTCAAGCAACCACTTAATTTGTTTAGAGAAGCTCTTTCATCCTACCAAAATGGAAATTTCATGGCGACCTGTATAATGTGCCGCACAGCGGTAGATTCTCTCTTGTATTTGGCAGGAAATTCAAAAGCTAAGACTGTAAACGGTGGGAATGCAATCGCGTTTGCTCCTCCAAAATTAAATGGAAAAATATCGCCTCAAAAATATAAGGACTTGTTAAAACTAAATGACAATTATTTTGATGAATCGGCAAAAAAATGGCTTAGTGAAGAACTTGACCCAAACGATGTTGAGAAGGGCTTAATAAGACACTCTGGAGACCTCGTTGCTCACTATACCGAGAAAATAGTACGCGAACTCGACTCTACGGCTTCCGTTAAAGTACCAATTGATTTATGGATAACCATGGAGAAGGCTCTAAAGGTTCTCACAAAGACAGGGATCGTAATAGAAACCATAAACGATAGGTTTAGGAAGTTTCATAGTGTATAGTTTTATGATTGGTAAGGCGACTTCCGCTGTTGCCTGTTTAAGATTCTAACTTCTACCTGACAATTCTTTGTCCTTCAAATTTTGACCAGTCTAATGGGATCGTTGTCAGAATATTGGATATATAAGTTAAAGTTGCAGGAAAGGGGTCGAACCTTACACTTATTATCGATTGTTAGTTCATCTATCAAAACTTCCCAGTATCTGTCTTTGAAACATTTAGGATCTTGGTGTCTTTACCTGCATACTCAAAAATTGACTTCACCCGTTCGGGCGTATTCGCTCTATCAAATTCCACAGTCACAACAAAGGCAGCATCTTCTCCATCCTGCGATACCCTGTGACGAATTTTGCCACGCTTGGATTACTCGATCTTACAATAATCCTTATCTCCGTCTCAAAACTCACCCCTCAAAACTGACTAGTTTATTTATATACCGCCTGCCCATGATTTCAGTGTCCGGAAAGGAACTCTTTGTTGGACAGTCGAAATATGTGATTGGGATTGTCATTGAAAACCTAAAATACGTTCTTAGGTTGCAAATAAGAAACTGGTGAGAATTATGACAACTCTAAATCATGTTAGAAATGCTGAATACATCAAAGTTCAACAAAGAGTGTGAAACAATGGAAGACAATGAAGATTTTGAAGAAACGGTTTTACAGGAGAGAACCCGGCTTGGGAATGAAAGAAGAAAGCAGAAGGATACTGCTAGGTTGGTCTGGGCTTCAAAACCAAGAAAGGAGCCATCGGCAAAGGACCTGACATTCCAAACTGCCGAGGTTGTGTATCCAAACAGTGCGACTGGAGCTCTTGGTAGCTTCCTTGAAAACGAGAAGCAGAGTATTCCGGATGCACCTAATAGAATGATATGGGGCGATAACTTACTTATAATGCAAGCACTTCTTTCGCAAGGCTACGAGGGGCAGTTCGATCTGATTTACATTGACCCTCCTTTTAACACCGGGGAGAATTTTAATTTTCCGAACGATGTGAGAATTGGAAACAAGGAGTTTGAGATGGAGCTGCCAATAAGCGAGCGGCTTGCCTATACTGATACTTGGGAAAGGGGCCTTGACTCATTTTTGGATATGCTATATCCAAGACTGCAACTCATGAAGAGGCTACTAAGCAACAAGGGAGCGATATACGTGCATTGCGATCAGAATGCATCTCATTACATCAAAATAATTATGGATGAGATATTTGGAAAGGACAATTTCCGGAATGAAATAATTGTCAGGAGAATACACAAAAACATCAGGGAAAGGGAGCGTGTCCCGTCGCTTAATGTCGCTGTTGACTATATTCTATTCTACGCAAAATCATCGGAACACCTGATTGAACCTGCCATAAAGGAAGTGAAGAAACCGGACAGATGGCACTCATTCGAGGCACCTGGCATAAGAAAGGGGATGGATTACGAGCTATTCGGCTATAGGCCAAACCCAGGAAATCACTGGCGCTGGACCAGGGACAGGGCAGAAGCAGCTATAGCTGAAGGCAATCTGAGACCTAATCCCAGCACTGGTAAACCCGAATACTTCATCCCATCATCTGATTATGCACTGAGAGACAGCCTGTGGGACGATATTACCGCTTATTCCTTCACACAGGGGTATCCCACTGAGAAGAAAGAAGAACTGTTGGAGCTGATAATAAAGTCTTCATCCAGTGAGAGCAGTCTCGTTGCAGATTTCTTCTGTGGATCAGGCACAACAGCTGCAGTTGCAGAAAGGTTAAAGCGCAGGTGGATAACCACGGATTTGTCCAAAACCGCAATCCAGGTCACCAGGTCACGTCTAGTATACCAAAGGGCAAATCCATTCATAATAGATAATCTTGGCAACTATCAACGCCAGCTCATTTACCTTCACGAGGTAAAGCTTCGGGAGATGTACAATATAATTCTCAATCTGTACGGTGCAACCCTAAGGGATGACAGGCCGGGCATGGGAATAAGCAACACAGACAGGAATACCCTGGTTTATGTGTGTGAACCAGACCGCCCCATGACAGCGAGGAAGGCTGTTGAACTTTCCAAGGATGCTTTAGCGCTTGACGGCCGAGGTTACAGAAACCTTGTAATCCTGGCATGGGACTATGACTACAATTACGATGAGGATCTAAGGAAATTGAGCTCCAGCGTGAACGCAAAAATTGATTCAAAAATAATTCCCTCGGACGTGTATAAGTACCTGAGAAGCACAAAGGTTGGCGATCCCTCTCTTACTGACAGGATTACATTTTACCAGAAGCCGTACGTTAAAGTTTCTGAGCCGGAGGTGATTGCCCAATCTGGGGATGAAGCTGTAGTCAAGATATCGATTGATCAGTATGTGGTGATGGATAACCCCATAAGGGATGAAGAGAAGAAGAAAGAGGCGGAGGAGCTCCTCAGACAGAATTATGCCTACCTCATTGATTTCTGGTCCGTGGACTGGGATTATGACTCTATAACTTTCAAGAGCATGTGGCAGGCAATCAGGAACCGCAAGTCCAAGGATCCGGTGATTACAACGGCCGATTTCAGGGTAAAAAGGGGAAGGGAATACAATATAGCAATCAGGGTTGTTGACGTTTTCGGCAACGATGCTTCCGCATCCAAAAAGATCAACGTGAGGTAGCATTATGTCTCAAAAGGTTCCTGACAAGCAATACTTCGCAAAACACCCCCTTGCGCAGAGAATAATGAAGGAAGTTGAAAGGTGGGCCGAAAATGGATATGCCTCTCAGGATGGGAAGAACGTAACACCTGTCACAAGGGAACTCCTAGAATACTGGTTCAACACGGAAATTCATGAGGGGGCAAGATTTCATCTTTCCCAGCGGAGGGCCATAGAAACCGTAGTCTACTGTTATGAGGTGCTTGGTGCTCCAACGCCCGGGGAACTTTTCAATTTATTTGATGGCGAAGAGATCCGAGGAAAAGGCATAGAGAAAGAGCTGGAAAAAATGACATTCCCGAGGTTTGCCATCAAGATGGCGACCGGCACAGGAAAGACATGGGTGATTAATGCCCTGATTGTCTGGCAGTACTTCAACAAATTGAAACACGATGATGGACGTTTCTCACTATACTTCCTGCTTGTGGCCCCAGGAAACATAGTTTATGAGCGCCTGCTTGATAGTTTCCTCGGAAAGGTGAAAGATGGAAAAAGGGATAAACTGACGTCCGACCTGGAAAACGATCTGTTCATGCCGGAATCATGGCGATCGGAATTTGACTTGAGGATTTACACCAAGGATGACATCACTGGACACACTCAACCAACTAGCGAACCATATATAATGATCACAAACTGGCACCAACTAATTGACGTCACCGGCAGGGAAAGAACGATCTCGGAAGACCTGGGAATTGAATTCAGAGAAGACAGTGATTCCTTCAGGGTTCAGAATTTCTATGATTTCCTGACTGCAAACAATTCTCTAGTTGTAATAAACGATGAGGCACATCACCTGCACAATGCATCGGACAAGGAAATGAAGAGGTGGCAGGAATCAGTTGAAAGGCTATATTCGAACATACAGGATAAACAGGGCGGACCGTTTATCCAATATGATTTTACGGCAACACCATATGCAATCAACGGCAAGAAGAAGGAATGGATGAAGCACGTTATCTATGACTATGGACTCGTCGAGGCCATGAATGACATGCTGGTAAAGCAGATATTCATAGAGA
>JAJYVJ010000066.1 GCA_021792045.1 Thermoplasmata archaeon
CTGCCGATGCCTTTTCGTTCGCGTAATTCTCAAAATCCTTCAGAATTCTCAGCGGGATCTCCAGGTGGCTTTCAAGCATTTCCCCAAAATGGATTGGTTTTTTAATGCTGTCCACGGCAAATCCTCCCACAGTAACTATGAGATTATCGATCCTGCCTTCAATCTCTTCGGCTTTCCTGAACATATCCGCTACCCCTGGATCGGTCCCGGGATCAGCGATGAGGCAACTAACTTTCCCAAAGGGTGAGAGTTGTTCCTTGAGTTTCTTTCCCCTATCCTCATTCCTTGTGGTGACGATCACGGAATCACCGCGTCTGAGAAGACTGTACGCAACGTTTATGCCAAGATTACCGGCACCCACTATCAGCGTTTGCATATATCACATAGAAATTATTGGTATAAAAGTGATTCCTAATTTCTCAAAGAAACTGGATACTCCGTTGTTTGCGGCTTATCCATAGAAAACCTGGATTGAGGTATAGTTCGAAAGGATAGAAAGTGCTTTTATTACGTACCCGGTATTTACCCGTTTCATGTACAGTTACAGAAAAGCTCTCAATAATGACACCAGAGATCTCAATGCGTCTATGCCTGAAAGTGAATTCAATCGACTGCTCGCTGGCGTCCTGGATAAGGGAGCAGGGCATGCATTCATAGTAGGAAAAACAGGCACCGGGAAGTCAAACATGCTTTCGCTGATTATTGAGTATCTTGAGAGCCGGGCAGGAAATATAGTGATCCTTGACCCGCATGCCCAGGTTTCCGATCACGCAATCCTTACCAACAGGCAAAAGGAACTTGTATTCCTCACTGGTCATGATTATCCTGGATCTGAATCTCTCTACACAGGTATCAATGTCCTCGACACGTCAGGAAATGCGAGCGATACGGTTACTATAACGGAGTGGCTGAGAGACACCATCTCCTCTGAAGACATCATTTCACATGGCACATGGGGACCGCGGTTGGAGGTTATCCTTGGTCCACTGCTTATGGAGTGCATGCGTGTTGTTCCTGGGATTACACTGAAACAATTTCAGTCCCTGCTCCTGGATCGCAAAGGCATGTCAAAAATCCTCGATAAATCTTCGAATACGGATCTAAAGGCATTTATCGGGACTCAGATGAAGGATACCAGGACCTGGCTGGACATGGTATCAAGCACGATAAACAAGCTCATGCCAATGCTGGAAAATCAGGAACTTATGAGGATAATCTCAAACCCTGACAACCATAAACTTGACATTGATGGTTCAATTGGAAGGAATAATTCGTTAATTATTATTGATCAATCTGCATCTGGCATCGGGCCATCAGGGTACAGGATAGCGTCTGTTCTTGTCTTATCAAAAATATGGAACACGCTGGTAAGATCCGGCCCTACAGAAAAGAGGACATATGTTATCATCGATGAAGCGCATTACTTTTCAGAGAAGCTGATAGAGACCCTTCTGTCCGAAGGCAGGAAATATGGCGTCGTATTGATTCTCTCCTATCAGTTCCTTTCACAACTCACCAAGAGAGGGGTTGCATCATTGCTCGGCAACATCAGAAACATGTTTGTTTTTGCCTGTTCGAACGAGGATGCAGTTCTGATTGCCAGGAACATTGGCGATGAAAAGCGTGCAAAGATGCTCGCAGATATTCTCTCAGGCCAGTCCGGCCATTCAGCAACATTCTTCTCAACCTCATCCGGACATTTCATGGGACCGAAGACAATAATTCCTCCTAAAACAGATGCATCAATAATGGACGATGAAATCCATTCAAGAAAGGTAGAATCAATTCTGAAAAACGGCACAGTCATCTCAGATACTAAGTTTAGTGCAGAAAATACCATTTCAGATCATGAAAGGATAGTGCTTGAATTGAAGGAACTCATGAGCACTAAGGGTTTCGCCTGTTTAACTGGAGAAGCAAGAGGTCCAGTTATACCCGACCTGATCGCAGAAGCCGGCCTCAAAAGGATATATTTTGAGGTTGAGATATCTGATCTTGATAACACATTCAGGATTGCAAAAAAACTAATGGATTATGACAAAGAGAAGCTCGTCTTTGTCACCAGAAAAGAGGATGTAAACAAGCTTATAAAACTGCTAGGGAGGATATTTAATATGACTGTTCAAGGCGGCATTTACGAGCGAGCTGGAAAACGCATTCTTAAAAACGACGTCCTATCTTCAATATTCCATGTTTATATCATGTCTGTAAACAAGGATGAGGTTCTTATACACAATGGGTCCGATCTGGTCAAGTTTACCCAGAACCAGCTAAACCTTGATCCATTCTTCATTCGAAGAGTGAAGAGCATGTCGTATCCTGCACTGCGAATTTCAATACTAAGGGCATTGGCTGAAGGCAGAATAAACGATCTTTCATCCCTTGTCACTTCGGGTGGCAGAGGTTTTGATAAAGCTGAATTAAACAGATTTGCACAATCATTGGCTAAGGAGGGCAGGAAAGACATCGATATCAATGCCATCCTGGGTATTTGAGCCCTACTATAGCATCTACCTGGAATGGAGACATCGCTGCAGTAAATTTCATCTCCGTCCTTTAAGGCAAGAATATTCATTTTTTACATAATTTCTCACACAATCGACAGAAAATCTTTAATAGTGGCTATTTAATAATAGTCTGATAAAAATGCAGGAATATGGAAAAGAAGATTTTTACAAGACTGCATATGGATTTGTAAAGAGGCACAGCGCGACTAATAACGCTTTTATAGATAGATTTGCGAAAGGAGATATATCGGAGTCCGAATTCCTGAGATTTTCGGTTGAATTCTTCCATTTTACAAGGGAGTGGGTCGCAATACTTTCCACGTTGCTGGTCAATACGCCAGACGAGTCTGATGCTGCCAACCTCACTACTATTCTTGTGTCGGAGCTTGGAGACAATGATCCAAAGAAAAGGCACGAACTGCTTTACAGGAAGTACCTGCGCAGCATTGGTCTAAGACCAGAGGATCTTGTCAAGAAGGAACAGTTGAAGACAACAAAAGCCTGGCTCGATGGAATGAGAAACTACTTTGCTGGAGATCATTTTGAGGCTCTGGGCGCAGAATTCGGTCTAGAAAACATGGCTATTCCTATGTGGGACAAGATACTTGCCGGTTTCAACGTATATTTTAAGAAGAATCCAAAATATGCAAAGGCAGACATAGAATATTTCACTTTTCACAGGGAACTTGAAATTCATCATGAAGAGGCAATGGAAGATGTTCTGGGAACGCATAAGGACGATCTTGATGTCAGGGAAAAATTCATGACCGGAATAGATGGGATTCTTAAACTGGAAACAGATTTTTGGCTCGGTTTAGCCGATAAAAAGTAGGTATGTGATAAATAAAACATTCCTCACTGTTGGAAATCTGTTTCTTATTTTACATATTAATGAACCAATCATTTGGATTCTATGCTAGATATTCGTTTTGAAAGCAGCATATAACTTGGATTTTTGTGGACGGAAAAGTAATAAAAGATTGAATAATCACTGGTTTGATGAATAATAACTCATATGCAAATGTTGAAGCTGGTTCTGCCGATGTTTCTTATTGCGATCGTATTCAGGAAATAATCATTACCACCGCTGAGGGCAGGAAGGAAAGAATAGAACGTGGCATAGCATATGGGTTATGCGTCGAAGCCATCCGATCAGGTGTTCTTTTAAAGGATCTGGTCAAGAACAGGATCGAGCCCGAAACTGTAGATATTGAAATCAAAAGATGGTATTGAAAATTAAGTCCTTTTTACTCAATGGTCTCCGAAGAAGGTTTTGCTTTGCCGCATGGTCCTTTATTTTTTTAGAAAGTCTTTTTTGTATTTTTGTAGTTCTTGCCGATAATAATGTGAAAATTTATCATATGTAACGCCTTCACGTATAATGGCAGCGTCAAAAAAAAATCTTAGCAGCACAAAGAAGATTTCCAAAATAAAAGATGATGAGGTGGGTTTTGCCGTTTCAAATATGGATTTAAAGGCTGATCCGATCAGTGACTTCTATATTTATGCTAATGGTACCTGGTTAAAAAACCATAAGATACCCGAGGACAAGGTTTCTTTCGGTTCCTTCAACCAGCTTTATGAGAAGAACCAAATGGCACTAAAGGAAATACTCGAAAGCTGCTCGAAGAAGACAAAGAGGACACCGATTGAAGCAATGTGTGGAGACTTCTACAAATCTTTTATGGATACCAGGACTATAGAAAAGGAGAAGGTTTCACCCATCGAACCTTATCTGGAAGTTGCGAAGAACATAAAGAGCGCAAAGGATGCAATAAAAGCCGCAGCTAAACTGGATAGGATTGGCATTCAGAGCTTCCTTGGCGGATCCAATAGCTTTCTTCCAAGAAAATCTATGCCTGACAGGAAAGACAGCTCTACCTATGCTTTCTATATGAATCAGGGTGGCCTATCACTGCCGGATCGCAGCTACTATCTGGATAAGAAATTCGAGCAAGTATTAAGCAAATACTCCAAGCATCTAGAAACAATGTTCAGGTTCTTTGGTTATAGCAGGAAGGATGCAGTCTCCGCAAGAGATGCGGTGCTTTCAATAGAGAGAGAACTTGCATCTGCAAGCAGGTCGAGAGCTGACTTGCGAGATCAAGAGAAGAACTATAACAAAATCTCCGTGAAAGAACTTGTGAGGAAACACAAGAACTTTGATTTTCAGCTTTATCTGAAGACATTGAAGGTGCCCTCAGTTGATTACGTCATAGTAGGCCAACCCGAATTTCTGCAGAGGCTTGACAGGATCCTGAAAGAAGAGGATCCATCAACTTTATCCTTCTACTTGCAGTGGAAAGTTATGAACTACTTTGCACCATATCTGCATGAGAAAATAGCTGATGAAAACTTCAGCTTCTTCCGCAAGACACTCGTGGGCCAGGTAGAACAGGAACCACGCTGGAAGAGGGCAGTCACATTGATAGATGCCACGATTGGTGAAGCCCTTGGATCTCTTTATGTAGAAAAGTACTTTACCTATGAGACCAGGAAACGCATGGAAGTAATGCTTGAAGATATCAAAGAAGTTTTTAAGGACAGACTCGAGAACCTACCATGGATGACTCAGGAAACGAAGAAGAGGGCACTACTGAAGTTTTCTATGTTTAGGGCGAAAATTGGACATCCTGAGAAGTTCAGAGAATATCGGAACGTAAAGATAGACAAAAAGCACCTGATAAATAACATAGTAAGTGCGTCCTCATCCGAAATTGAACGTCAGATATCAAGGATTGGAAAGAAGGTTGACAGGAAGGAATGGATGATGACACCTCCAACAGTGAACGCATATTTCAATCCAAGCGGAAATGAAATTGTCTTTCCAGCGGGAATAATCCAGCCTCCATTCTTTAATCCTGATCTGGATGATGCCGTAAACTATGGCGCCATTGGGGGTGTTATAGCACATGAGATCACCCATGGTTTTGATGACCAGGGCAGGCAATATGATGAGGAAGGAAACCTGAAAAACTGGTGGGGAAAATCCGATCTGAAAAAGTTCAATGATGCAGCCGAAAGCGTCGCCAAGCTTTATGGGTCAAAGGAGTCTGTGCCTGGGTTTAAGGTGGACGGCAAACTGACACTTGGAGAGAACATTGCAGATCTAGGAGCAATCAGGATTGCCTTCGAAGCTCTGGAAAGGCATCTCGAGAGGAACCCGAAGTTGAACAAGAAGATCGACGGATTTACACCAGAACAAAGATTCTTCCTCTCCTGGGCCAATATATGGAGAGGCCTCACAAGGGAAGAAGAGGCAAAAAGGCGTGTAACTATAGATCCACACGCTCCAAACCATTTAAGAGGTTCTCTACCTCCGATGAATCACCCCAAATTTGAGGAAACTTTTGGTGGAAAGAAACCAAGAGCTGAAAAAATAGGCGTGTGGTAGTCTAAATAGACTACACACTCTTTTTTCTTTTTACCTTTGGCATACTGCTTGACATCTTTACTATTAGAAAGATCACGAATGCAACTATCACAAACGTAATAACTGCGTTAATGAATTCTCCAAATAAGAATGGTCCCACAGCAATGCTCTGCCATGATACACCACTTGGCGTGGCATATTGTATTATTGGCATTATCAAGTCTGTCACCATAGCCTGAATAAGTATCCCTAGATAGATAGCCAGGATAAAAGCAACCGCCATGCCCAACACTTTGTAGGTCGACAGAAACGCCCTGAATTCCTTGATCAATCCTTTTGGTTTTGGTGGCGGTGGCGACGGAGGCTTTGGTGTCAGCAAATCAGTTATCTTTTTCAGTTCAGCTAGTATTTGGTCTGAATTGTCCATTAGAATAAATAATCAGCAAATATATAAGGAAACGCACTAAAATTATTTTTTAAGGATATTAGAACAATGTCATATTAACGTAGCAAAATGCTAAGACACATTATATAGATTAAAAAACCGGACTGTTTATCAACCCAAATAAAAAACTGGAAAGTTAAAAATTTTTAATAAATGAATTAGTCAATATTTGATAAATAGTGTATACATATTACAGGAATAAGATTTACAGTTTAGATGGTATAATGACCTTGTCAATGACATGTATAACTCCGTTTGAGGCATTGATATCTGTTGAAACGATGTTTGCCTGGTTGACTCGCAGGTATTTCTTAATCAGGCCAACGCTACTAATCTTAACCTGCTCGCCTTGAAGTGTAGGTACATTCATAGACTTAGACATCTTCAGGCCGGATAATACGTCTCCTGAATTATACTTTCCAGAGACCACATGATACTTCAAAACGCTTCCTAGTTTCCATGGATCTGCAAGCAATCCATTCAGGGTTCCAGCTGGGAGAGACTTAAAAGCTTCTTCATTTGGCGCAAAGACTGTAAATGGTCCTGGCGAACTCAGAGCTTCTACCAATCCGGCTGCTTCTACTGCTTTTACTAACGTTGGGAATTTTCCAGACTCAACTGCTATTTCCACTATGTTTTTCATGATCACACATTATTGGAGCATATATCCATTGTTATCAAGAAAATTTTTAAAAAATTAAGATGCAGTTCATTATTGCATTAATCGTCATTAAAGAGTCTCTTCGAACAGGTAAGAATCGGAAACAACGCACCTAATTTCGTTTAATAGAATATTCAGGAATGCCGAGACAGTGAAATCGTGTCATGAATTAACATATAACTATATGATATCTATAATACCACAACTATAGCTATTTCATTGCTAATACGCCAATTATCAAGCTTACTATTCCAATGTCACACACGGCGTTATAGATAGCATATACCTAGGAACACGCTATATTGCTTATACATACATTATGATATACTAACACATAAAAAATTTATCCTATTTTGTAATCCATAGAGGGCAAAGTCAGCTACCGAAATCTTAGTTTTGGGATCTTTCTTGGGTGCCAAAAAGTTCCAATGCCGTATAACAGACGTTATACTGCGTTCAAAAAGGGTAATAAAAATATCAAACAATACAACACTGGAGCGGGTTTTCTCATATTCCTGTTAAAAATTCAGACCGAGGTTCAATATAGATCCTGAGAAGCAGAAGAAAAAAAAATCAATGACATGCTGTCAAGATCAATATGTTTGTAACTATTACATTATGTCAGGTCTATAGATCACTATCTGTAGGAATTATAAAAGAGCCCTCAATACTATACAATGATGTATGTATTTCATGTATTTGATTAAGTGTCTGCATTATCACTTATTTAATAGCTAGAATAGCGGTATAAACCTTGCCATATAGTGATATAATAATTAACTTAGAAAATTTTGGCTCATTACACTTTTGCATAGGGTTTAAGAGCAAGATTCAAGTTACCGGGTCGAAAGTTTATAGTTATCTTTGGATGCCACATGTTCGTTTGGTTTAATGCCATTTTCTTGATCAGCGCTATCTTTGTGTTTATTCTCTCTGCCTTTGCATTTGTTATTCTGTGTATAAAATAATTCATTATGTATTTGAGATGTATCTTTATCATTCTGGCGGCATCATTGCATCAATTGGTACAAGTGTAATCCATGAATACCATCTCACCAGTATTCTCAAGCAACCTGTATTGTCGAGTACATCGTATCTCCCCCGATATCTCCCGAAAAATATCCTATTAGTAAAGCCAGATATACCTTGAATGTTTGAAGTTCATTATGCCAAATGTGCTGGGTTCGATCAGATTAGAATAGCATGATTATTGAGAAACACACATATAAAGATGGGATTTGGTAGAGTGGATTCATATTAGTCTCCTAACCGGTGATCTCTTTCTTCTGTTTCGGGTTTTCTTAGGGTACTTAATTTATTTTTTCACAAATTTTTCATTTACGCGATGAGATTCATAAAGATTGAAAAAATCCTTTCCGTTTATTCTACTGTCATTCCTCACAGATACTGTAAATTTAGTGTTACTTGTGTTACTTAAGGTCCATATCTGGATACTACATTATTTAACATATAACACCGTATTTTCAATAAGAAATCATATATAACGTTGCTGGAATATCAACTGTCGTTAGCCATCCTCAAAACATGGGAAAGCTTAATAACCTTTACTATATATATTTTTGGCGAAACAGTGAATAACGCAATTAAGGTTGTTGTTGTTATCATCGTAGCCGTTTTGTTGATCTTTTCTTATTTTGTGATATATCACAACAATCCCGCTCCGCCGATTAAGAAGAATGTTCCGTTGCTGTTGGAAGTTGAGTTCATTGAATCTGGTCTTCCTTCTGGGAAGAAATGGACTGTTTCAATGGCAGGTTCTTCAGAAAGCTCCTCTAATAATACAATAATATTTAGAGAAAATAACGGTACTTACTCGTACACTGTATTAAGTGGTGATCCCGACTTCAGTCCATCTGTCGCTTCCGGTTCTGTATCCCTGAATGGAAAGGCAGTATTGCAGTCTGTATCATTTATAATGTTGTATAATGCATCGTTCTACGAAGAGGGGATGCCTTCAGGTACGAGATGGTTTGTGAACATAAGTGATCCCCAATCATTTAATTCAACCTCCAACAGCATAGTGATCCAACTTCCAAACGGTAC
>JAJYVJ010000067.1 GCA_021792045.1 Thermoplasmata archaeon
TGGAGCAACCAGAAACTTTCTGGAGTCGCGAAGCAGGCATAATAGATTGGTTCAAGAAATGGGATAAGGTACTGGACGATTCTAATCCACCGTTCTTCAGGTGGTTTGTCAACGGAAAGCTCAATGCTTCCTATAATGCAGTTGACAGGCATGTGCTTGGCGGAAAGCGAAATAAAGTGGCATATATCTGGGTTGCTGAGAATGGTGACGAGAAGATCGTTTCGTATGACGGTTTATATTACCGTGTTAATAATTTTGCAAAGGCCCTTCTCGATACGGGGGTAAAGAAAGGGGATAGGATTATCCTTTACATGCCTATGATACTTGAGGCACCCGTTGCCATGCTTGCTGCTGCACGTATAGGTGCTACATTCTCATTCGTTTTTGCAGGATTTGGTGCATCTGCACTTGCAGAGAGAATTAACGATTCTCGTGCAACGCTAGTCGTTACTGCGGACGGATCTTTCCGTGCAGGGAAGATTGTAAAATTGAAAGAGATAGTTGACGAAGCTCTTACGATGTCGTCAACGGTCAAGACCGTCGTTGTGGTTAAAAGGACAGGTAAAGAAGTCCAGATGCAAGAGGGGAGAGATGTCTGGTGGGATGACGTTATGGGCCCTGGGTCCAATTATGTTAAGCCAGAGGAAATGGATGCGAATGACCCGCTGTATATTCTTTACACCTCGGGAACAACCGGAAAGCCAAAGGGAGTGGTTCATTCTACCGGTGGATATTCCGTATGGATTGCGAATACACTGAAATGGGCCTTTAATCCTGGCGATGATGACAGATGGTGGTGCGCTGCCGACATCGGTTGGGTTACAGGACACAGCTACATTGTTTTCGCCCCTCTTTTCCTTGGCCTGACATCAATACTGTACGAGGGCGCAATAACTTATCCTGCGCCTGATAGGTTATGGGAAATAATCGAGAAGTACAGGGTGAATATGCTATATACATCGCCCACGGCAATCAGGACTCTGATGAGATATGGCACAAAATACCCGAAGATGCACGATCTCAGCACACTGAAAGTCCTTGGAACCGTTGGTGAGCCGATAAATCCAGCAGCATGGAAATGGTATTTTGAGAATATAGGGGATTCAAAAACCCCAATTATCGACACGTACTGGCAAACAGAAACCGGAGGATTTGTGATATCCCCCTCAAACGGACTCGGCCTTCCGCCGCTAAAACCGGGATCAGCAACGTTTCCAGTTCCGGGAATTGATCCAACCATCCTTGACGAGAGTGGTAAAGAGGTAAAGACCGGTCAAAAAGGATTCCTGGTTTTCAGGAAACCGTGGCCAGGTATGTTCATGACACTGAACAACGATCCTGAGAGATATAACGAGGTATACTTCAAAAAATACGGTGTGTATTATACAGGCGATTATGCTGTCAACGATCATGATGGTTACTTCTGGTTGCTTGGGCGTGCCGACGAGGTATTGAAAGTTTCTGGCCATCGACTAGGCACTATTGAGATTGAAGACGCCTTGATATCTTCAAATGAAGTCGCAGAAGCCGCTGCTTTCGGCCGTCCCCATGAGGTGAAAGGTGATGCGATCATCGCTTTCGTGGTCCTGAAGGAAGGAGAGGGAGGCGATGGTGATGTTGTTTCAAAGTTGAGAAACCATGTAAGAGAAACGCTTGGTCCCATTTACACTCCGGATGAAATTCACATTGTAGCCGCACTTCCTAAGACAAGGAGCGGCAAGATCATGCGAAGGGTCGTTAAAGCAGTATTTCTCAATCAGGTTCCTGGAGACATCAGCACCCTGGAAAACTCTGCCTCAGTGGACGAGATCAAATCAGCTATTGAACTTGTGAAGAGAGAAACAGCTCTCTGAAAACAACTTAACTACAAATTAGGCGCATGCCCAGGATCATAACGTGAGTAGCAATTGCTTTGATTCCGCTATACACCGAAAGTGACGCTGTTTAAATCAGGTTTAAATACTATTTAAATATCTCCCTAAAGTGTTTATATATGAGTGAACGTGAAAAAATTACCGTTGAAAATATAGTTGCTTCAACCTCTCTGGCTGAACATCTTGATTTAAGTAGGATCGCCCTCGCACTGGATGGTTCCGAATATGAGCCGGAGCAGTTTCCGGGATTGATTTACAGACTGCACGAGCCCAAGACTGCCGTACTGATATTCAGGAGTGGAAAGGTAAATTGTACAGGAGCAAAAAACTTAGCCAATGTTAAGAAAACAATAGATATCATTATTAGTAAGCTGAAAAAAGCTGGGATAAAAGTCACGGACAAGCCCGAGATCGTGGTTCAGAATATTGTTGCAGTTTATGATCTCGAATCAGAACTCAATTTAACAGACATTGCCATGTCATTGGGTTTGGAGAACGTTGAGTACGAACCTGAGCAATTCCCTGGTTTGGTTTATAGGGTAGAAGAACCTCGGGTTGTCCTCCTATTGTTCGGTTCCGGAAAGGTGGTATGCACCGGTGCAAAGGAAGAGAGTGAGATCGAGCAGGCTGTAACAAAAGTGAAGAAAGAGCTGCAAAAGGTCGGTTTGATCTAAACCGATTGTTCGAGTAGACACTCTACAAGTCAGAAAATTAAAAATCACAATTAAAAATTACTAAAATTTTATGAATTCCCTTAGAAACGAAGTAGCGTAAATACCTTTTCCAAGGGTAAATTGAAAAGCTCCATCTTTGTTTATTTGAAAATTAACTGGTTTTGCACTTATGATCCTTCTTTCTCCCTTGGAAGAAAGTTCAGGATGGTTCAGGACCTTGAATTGATCTAATTCAATTCTTTCATTCTCTAGAACATGTGCTTCGATCTCTCCCTCATCACCTTTTGGTATGGTAGTTTCATAGCCTGGAACCATTATGGTTGGCCTGATTTTGTCTGTAGAGGATAATTGTTGGAGCTTATCCATATTATACCCATTCTCCTTAATTTCCGAATCCTTTGCAGAATTAAACAGCTCATCTATTTTATACAATATATCCCCGGAAACAACTTTATCAAGACTACCGAACCTTGATAATCTTTCAGAGAGTACTTTATTGAATACGTAACTCTGGTAGGCGTGAACAAACATGATTGCAAGATTCCTGGGCAGGACAGAAAAAGCATCTCTTATCTCTCCATGGGCGCACAAATAACCTAAAAGTGAGCGTTCAAATGAGAGATGTCTGGGGAACGAGTTCAGGGCAAGACATGGATCATTTGTTTCTCCGAACTGAACACGATAATCCTCACTGTCAATCTCGCTATCGTAAATGTAGGTCCTAACTGCGCTCTCAATGTCCCCTTCCAATATCAGCCTTCCAATTTTGTGCGTGTTTGTCCTAATCTCCCCAAATCTCTGCAAGCCGAAAAAATTAGGGAAACCACCATTTCGTAATATTTCGTCGTATATCTTAGGAATTTCTTCCTTGTCATTCTCATTGTAATGAATGTTTATAGTGAAGGTGTTTCCTTTAAGATCACCTAGCTTAAGCATTCTGTTGCATTTAAAAACCTCCAACACCTGACAATCCCTTAGATCAAGCCGGGATGGATCGACGGTTGAGTTTACTGTGAAATACTGTGTAGTTATCGCCCTTTTGTCCTTGGTTCCTGCGTATGTTATCCTCTTTTTGCTTATTTGCAGGCGCCTTGCAAGAAAAGAAATAAACCTGTTTGTATCCCAGTTTTCCAAACGGATCTTGAGCGCAGTGTATCTCCCGTTAGGGTCTTCATTTATGCTATCCGGTACTTCTTCAACAATGAAATCTTCTGGATCGAGTTTTAATGAACCCTCTATCTTTTCGTTTGATGACGAGGAGAAACCGGATATTCCTACGGTTCTCTCTCTTGACTTGATATCTTTAATCATTGCTTATATTCTATTTGAGATAATGAGGAAGTACTAAACACTGACCGATCTCTCTCGGAGTTTTAAACGACGGAATTTTGGACCCTGCACAAGCATTTGTGAACAATTCATTCCTGAGGCAAACAAAAACATTCATTATTTAGTTTGCTTTATCCCAGCATGTTCAAAGACAAATTTAGTAAGATTCGAGAAGGCTTGACGTATGATGATGTTTTGTTGGTACCGTCAAGAACGAGTGTAGAACCAAAAGAAGTGGAAGTCTTTTCAAAGTTTTCTAAAAACATAAACCTAAAAATTCCAATCGCTAGTTCACCTATGGATACTGTTACAGAAGAGAATATGGCGATCGCGATGGCACGTAGCGGTGCCATAGGCATACTTCACAGAAATGTAACTGCGAACCAGCAGGCGGGTTTTGTAAGGGCGGTAAAACGCGAGGAATCAATCATAATAAGGAATGTCATGACGATAGCACCAGAAACACCAATATCGGAAGCTAAATCAATCATGGAATCCAAAAAAATCGGAGGTCTGCCAGTTGTGTTGGGTGAAAAACTCGTAGGTATCGTTACAAAAAGAGATCTCGAGTTTGCTTCCAGGGACAAGAAGATCGTTGAAGACATAATGGTAAAGAAAGTAATTTCCGCAAAAGAGGAAATAAAGATAGACGAAGCGCTTGAGATCCTTTACAAGAACAAGATAGAAAAGCTACCACTTCTAGATGAACAGGGAAGGGTCGTCGGCCTTATAACTGCAAAAGATATAACAAAGAGACAGAAATTTCCGGATGCAAGCAGGGACAAAGAGGGGAGGCTTCTTGTTGGTGCAGCAGTCGGTCCATTTGACATTGATAGGGCGATAATGCTTGAGAAAGAAGGGGTAGATGTCATTGTTGTAGACACTGCGCATGCACATAATGACAACGTTATTCGTTCTCTGAAAAAAATGCGTAAGGAAATATCCGTCGATATTGTTGCGGGTAATATTGCTACTAGCGAAGCAGCAGAAGACCTGATTTCCATCGGTGTCGACGGCCTGAGAGTCGGAATTGGTCCTGGTTCGATCTGCACTACCAGAATAGTTGCGGGTATCGGTGTTCCTCAGATTACTGCTGTATCTGATGTCGCAGAAATAGCACAATCTCATGGAACTCCAGTTATAGCAGATGGCGGAATTCGTTTTTCCGGCGATATAGTGAAAGCCCTTGCTGCAGGTGCAGATAGCGTAATGCTCGGCTCATTACTTGCAGGAACTGAAGAAAGCCCCGGAACAGAGATAATATTGAGTGGACGTAAATATAAGACGTACAGGGGAATGGGATCAATAGGTGCAATCCAGGCGGGTATTTCTGACAGATACGGAAAACTTGGTGTAAACAAATTCGTTTCTGAAGGTGTTGAAGGTGCGGTTCCATACCGGGGAAAGGTTGAAGAAGTTCTTTTCCAGCTCATAGGCGGTTTGAAATCTGGAATGGGTTATGTTGGTGCCCCGGATATTGAAAGCCTCAGGGTGAACTCAAGATTCATAAAGATAACTTCGAACGGGCTCAAAGAAAGCCATCCACATGACATAAGAATCATCAGCGAACCCCCAAATTACCAGATTTATCAGGTATAACCTTGTAAATCTCAGATATCCATTTTGTACCAATTAGGTTAAATAGCACATTTTACTTTTAAAATTATGCGAACTAAATCAATAGTGTTCACAGTTCTAGTATCTTTGGTAGTTGTGGCACTCCTGGCTTCATCAGCCGGAGCTTCGACGATTACAGCTACAATAAATCCAAAGGATAACTCAGCAACTGTGCAAGCAAAAATGATGGCCACCCAGGAAATAAGCTTCAATAAAACTATGAGTCCTTTTGACCATTTTATAACGGGGAATAGTACTATAAGCTTTAATTTCACATCTAATGCACGCGTTAACTCCCAAGTTTATACGGCATTCAATGATAGTGTATCCGAGAACACAAGCTCAGCATACGTTCAGAATATATCATTCCAATATTACAGAAATACCTCAGTAATAAAGAGTGGAAATGAGACACATTTGTTCATTAATACAACAATGATGTTTTTCATGAATGTGACCGGGTTTATTCATGGAAAGACTGCAAATATGTCGTGGAGAGCATTCAACGTTACAAGTAACATATCCTATAACGGAGATTTGCTCAACGAAATGGAATTCCAAGGTATGATGACTGGTCACAATATGCTAAATTTCCATGCGTTCGCTAAACCACTAAATACATGGCATAGATCCTACAATAGCGCAAAGAACATTACTACATTCACTTACAACGCAAACACAACAGTTGACTATCATGGAAAATTCTCTAATCGCATGTTTGGTACAATTTATTACAACGCAACGATGGATCCAGCTTACACGGTAGTTGCACCGGGATATTCAACAGCATCGGGTAACAGCTTGACAGTAGCAAACGCTCCGCCTGCATCTTCCAATTACGTTTACTATTACATAGCAGCAGCAGTTGTGATAGTTGCAGTAGGTGGTTTCCTGTTCATTAATATGAGGAAGAGGCGTTAATCTTCTTTATTTTATAATTTGATAAAAGAGAATCAGAAAAACCATTATCCAAATTTTTTAATATTTCAGCTATTTTTACAAAATTGTCTTTGAATTGTTCCATTTTTTTTGGATTTCGTAGTATTGCAGCAGGATGGTACTGAGGTGCGATCAATTTTTCGTCAAGGAATATTACAGTTCCTTCTAATTCAGAAATCCTTCCTAACCTCGTTCCAAGAATTACATTAAGCGACCGAATCGCTGAATTACCCATGGGAACAAGCATCAACGGTTTCAATATCCTGAGTTCCTCTTTCAAATAATCAGAGCAAGATTTTATCTCAGTGATTTTTGGGGACTTTCCGATCTTTGGTCTGCATCTCACTGAGTTTGTAATGTATATGTCTTTTGGCAAAATACCTGCGTAATTCAATGCTTGATTTAGTAAATTTCCACTTCGCCCGACAAAAGGCCTTCCTACCTCATCTTCCTTGGCTCCAGGTGCTTCGCCAATGATGATAAGTTTTGGCTTATCGGTGCCATAACCGCATACCGCTTTCTTCCTGGAAAAATATAGATCACACTTCTTACACGATGTTATTAAGCTGCAAATATCCGTTAACGACTGCATTCTTCGGTTAAATCTGCGAGGCTATATTTAGACTTATTGTAAGGCTAGAAATAATATTAGGAAATCATTTCATTTTCTGCGTCTAATATTTTGGAATCAATGCAATGCAGGAGCGTTAAGACTAGAAAAAAAGGCTCAATGAGAAAAAACCATAAACTATAAACGATTACAATCCAAGAATGGAGAAATTAGTAGCGGCAAACAGACAGGATGTACTTGAATTCTTTCACAGCCACGGTATGCTAATTTCACCGACGGCTCTTGACACGATAATAAAGGAAGGCCTGGGCCAATTTATTCCCAAGATGCTCTCACAGGAAGTTCTGGATCTTGGATACATAGACGATTCAACCATCAGGAAATTGATGAGGGGCGATATAAAAACTGACCGGATGGATTTTGAAGTTAATCTGCCCGATATAAGGATAAACAACTCCGTGGAAGATTTCCAGCAGCTATTCGTCAGTAGGTATAAGAAGATCAGCAGACTCATTAGTGTTTCAAGTTCAATGCGAGGTTCTCTTGATATTAGAAGTGCAAAAAAAACACGCGGAGAGGTAAAGGTAATTGGTATAGTATACTCCGTTGATACCACGAGGAACGGTCACAAGAGAATAATAATAGAAGATACAGAAGATTCTATCGCGGTTATGCTTCTCAAAAACAAGGGCCTGGATAATGAGCTGATACTTCAGGACGAGGTCATAGGAGTGATAGGAACAACCAGCAGTGGTTCCGGTGATACAGTTATATTCGCAAACGAGATCGTAAGGCCGGATATACCATACCGGGTGATTGATGATAACGGGGAGCCTCCTGTATACGTAGCCTCGATATCTGATATACATGTTGGCTCTAAAACATTCAGGAAAGATGATTTCAAGAGAGCAATGAACTGGATATCCAGATCTGAAGATGAGGCCAAAGACCTGAAATATTTGATACTGAGCGGAGATGTTGTTGATGGGATAGGCGTTTATCCCGGTCAACAGGACGATCTGGAGATATTTAACCCTCTTGAACAGTATTCGAAATTATCGGAATACCTGTCTGAAATTCCTGAGGATGTCACTGTTTTCATCCTCCCGGGGAATCACGATGTAGTCAGACTGGCGGAACCGCAGCCCAAATTTTCCGGAAAACTTAAAGAAATATTGCCAAAAAACGCTGTTCTTCTCCCTAACCCATGCAACTTAAGACTTGAAGAAAAAAATGTTCTCATATATCATGGTATGTCCTTGAACGATATGGTTGAACTAATCCCGGGAGCAAATTTCACAACTATCGGAAAAGCTATTGAGGAGATGCTAAAAAGAAGGCACCTAGCCATAAAGTATGGAGGCAATACACCACTCATTCCCTCCGCTAATGATTATCACGTAATCGAGCAGGTTCCGGATATTTTCATAACCGGGCATATACACTCTCATTATGTTGGAAATTATAGGGGCGTCAGGTATGTCAATTCTTCGACGTGGCAATCTCAAACTGATTACCAGAGAATGATGAATTTTGCTCCGAATCCATCAATAATGACACTTTTTGATCTTAATTCAAAAACTACCATAATCAAAAATTTTGATTTAACGAACTAGAATGTTTTCTTAATTATTTCTTCGATTTCCTTCTTAAAAGTTTTCAATAATTCATTGATCGCTTCATCCTTGATAGATGCCGGAGTGCTAAGTAAGCCCAATTCTGCAGTTACTTTTGTCATCCTTGCCATAGAATCATATTCTTTCAACTTACTTTCTAAATAAAGCTCCAGAACGGAGACAATTTCATTCTTTATTTCCTCGTTATCATTGATCTTTTTCTTAATATATTCCTTTATTAGATCCTTCACGACATCCCTTATAGCTTCAAAATAAAGATCTTCAGATGGCATA
>JAJYVJ010000068.1 GCA_021792045.1 Thermoplasmata archaeon
TGATTATCATCAAGGAAGCCTGGGTCAGCAGCACTACTCTCAAATGGGAGGATAATTCACTGAGCATGAAGAGGATCGTAATTAGCATCTCAAGGCCCATTGTAAACACAAACCAGTAACTTGCAATCGCAGTCCAGACAAAACTAAAAAGATTTGAGTGAAGCAAATTCAGGTAGTCTTGGGGACTAACTACCAAGTTAAAGACAAGGCTCATCAGAATTTCATCAAAGATCACTGAGAATGCAACATACGCTTGCATGTAAAATCTTGATCTTTCCTCCCGCTGTGCAAGAACATCATTCATGAATACAATTAGTGCGGGTATAACCAGCACAGTCATGGAAACAAGGGATATCTCAGCCCCACCTGCTGTGCTTATGCTGTCGGGAAGAGCGAAATATATCAACGGACCTATAAGCATCCCTGTCATCATTGATGCGAAAACATAAGTCAAAAGGCGTTGCAGTATGTTCGTGGCTTTACGAGCGTAAAGTATCACGAATGACATAACTCCTGCCATTAATAGCATCAGGATCAGAAGAAATATGTATTCCAGTAAGTACAAGCCACGCTACCCTCTTTCTGCGTATTAAGATATTATTCTTACACTTTTGTTTGATGCATTCTTATAGTCTTCGAGGAACGATTATAAGAGTTTTCATTGAACTACCAAAAAACTTCGTGTTTTTGGGGTTTTTATTCTCAGGATAAATAGAACCTGAGCATCGGACATAATGGCATAAAAATAATTATGGTCTTCTTCCAACCCTTGGATTCCTGGTCTGGTCGGTACGCAACTCACGCTTCAGGACCTTTCCAACGAGTGTCCTGGGTAGGTCTTTCTTGAATTCAACCGATCTTGGCCTCTTATATGGGGCTAGCTGCTTTGACGCAAATGCCATCAGTTCCTGCTCAGTTATACTAGATCCTTCCTTTTTCACGACATATACCTTGACGCTCTGTCCTCTCCTCTCATCGGGTACACCAATAGCAGCTGCTTCTATCACATCTGGATGCCTGTAGAAAACTTCCTCTATTTCACGTGGATATACGTTATAGCCGCTGGAAATGATCATATCTTTCTTCCTGTCCACAAGATAAAGATATCCATCCTTGTCGAATCTGCCAATATCGCCTGTCCGAAGCCAGCCATCTTCCATGACTCCGGCTGTTTCCGATTCGCTCCTCCAGTATCCAAGCATTACCTGTGGGCCGCGCACAAATATCTCCCCCTCCTCTCCTACCGGGACTTCCTGCAGGCTGTAAGGGTTTACTACTTTGAATTCGGTGTTGCTCAGTGGAAGCCCTACAGAACCAACCCTTCTTTTGCTTCGATCAACAGGGTTTGCTGCGATAACGGGGGAAGTCTCACTGAGACCATAGCCCTCTATCAACAGGCCCCCAGTAGCCTCTTCAAACCTCTTAAGCGTATCCACTGGGAGAGCAGCTCCACCGGAGACACAGACCTTAATCGATTTCAGATCGAACTTCTTCAAATTTGGATGGTTGATTATTGACTTATAAAGTGTTGGTACACCTGGAAGATAGTCAGGCTTGTATTTCTTGATGAGCTTTAAAAGAGTCTCAGTATCTCTGGGGTCCGGCACAAGGATCATAGTCGAAGCAGTAGTTACAGGAAGAATCAAAGATGTCATCATGCCGTAGACATGAAAGAACGGCAGCGTTGACATGAATTTCCCAGGCTCTCTTAAACTTGAATGCCATGCCTTAAGCTGGGTGGCGTTTGCGACAATGTTCCGGTGAGAGAGCATTGCTGCTTTCGGGACTCCAGTTGTGCCGCCTGTGAATTGAAAAAGTACGGGATCCAATTTTGTTTCCACTCGTTCTGCCGGTGCTGAGCCGCTTTTAATTAGGTCCTTGAATCTGAAGACCCTATCTTCAAAAACTGGTTTCTCTGGCTTAGGGTCATTTTTTGTCCTTCTTGAATAGACCATGGACGCAAGTGGGGTTAGAAAATCCTTTATGCTTGTCACAATAATTGATACGCCATCCTTGGTGAGATTCTTGACCTTGGGGTAGTACATATCCAGGGTTATAACCGCTGACGCTTCTGTGGTCTTGTATTCATTGAGTATCTCGGTCTCTGTGTATATAGGATTGGTCTGGACTACTACTCCACCTATCTTTGCAATTGCGAAAAATGAAATAACATACTGAGGCGAGTTTGGTAAAATAAGGCCTATTTTAGAATCCTTGAATAATCTAAGCCTCTCTTTGAGGTTGAAGGCAAGGGCATCTACCATTGCAAGCAATTTCCTGTAAGTTATCTTCTTCCCAAATAAAATTAATGCAGTTGAGTCCGGATGCTTGGAAGCAGAATCCGCTAAAAGGCCATAAACCGAAGAGTCAGGGATTTCTATATTCCTCTGGTTTCCTTCGGGATAACTCTTCTTCCAAACTTCTTCCAAACTGGCTGTTGCCGAAGGTTGCTCTACCATGCTATTCAGACAATTGGAAATGGATAATAAAACTTGTTAATACATGCTGTAATATACACTGGTGAATCTGGACCCAAGCAAACGTCGAAACAATATTCTGATAATTAACACCAAACATTATGAAAGGGCTACAGGAAAAAGATCATCCGAATTCTTCGCAGGTTTACCTGACATGAATGCCTTCAAGGGATGGGAAATTCACTATGCTGTGGGCGCTTATGATCTTCATATCGCTAACCAGTTTCCAGCAAAATCATTCTATGCCCAGCATGTAGATCCAATGGGATACGGAGCATTTACTGGAAAAATATCTATTGAGATGCTTATTGATTCAGGGATAAAGGGCTCCTTGATAAATCATTCAGAATTCAGGTTGAATTTCGATACGATAGAAAAGGTTGTTTTGAAGGCAAGAGCCATGGATTTCAATGTAATTGTATGTGCAGAGGATCTTGATGAGGTTTCCAGGTTTGCCGAAATAGGGGCGCCTTTAGTTGCATACGAGCCACCGGAACTGATCGGAGGCAATATTTCTGTATCAACTGCCAAACCGGACATAATAGAAAAAGCTTCTGCAGTATGCGAAAAGAAGGCAGTTAAATTAATAGTTGGAGCGGGTATCAAAACACATAACGATATTTTGACCTCACTGAAACTCGGTGCCGTAGGTGGTCTTGTGGCTTCCGGTGTTGTGCTTGCAAGTAACCCTTCAGTCGCAATAACTTCATTAATTAACAACTGATTAACCAGGGTTAGATGGCAAAGGACAAAGATCAGGAAATCTTCGTGGAACCCGAATTTATAGAGAAGGATTTCCTTCAGAGCGAAAAGGAACGAGCTAAGACCACAATAGTCGTGTTTCTACTGGCAGCAGCTCTTGGCCTATTTTCCGGCTATCTTTTCTTGATTATTGGAATATGGTATGTCGGTCTTCTGCTGATGTTCTTGTTTATAATATCATTTAAGAGGCTCGTACAAGCACTTCATCTCAAGATGCCACAGAGAGGATCGCAGGTCTTCATACTCGTAATGGTGTTTATACTTACATGGATTATATTCTGGACCGTTTTCTTAAACCCGCCGGTAAACTCTTTGGGAGGAGTTTCCTTAAACCCGCCGGTAAACTCTTTGGGAGGACATGGTCCACAGCCCTCTCCTATTGAGGTTTACAATCCTCAAACATCATTGTGGTTAGGACTCAAAACTAATTCAAGTGGAGCATATCAATATTCTATATCACAGAACGGCGTATTGTCTTTGAGAATTTATGTATCATATATTATGCCGATTAATAATTTGACGATCACGGTATCAAGCGATGGCTCTGCTGCGTCGCCAGTCGCTATTCACTACTTTAATAATTATGCCTATTTCAATGAATCTGTCGTACCCACTCTCTACGTCTTCTATATCGATGTAATAGTACACGGCACATCCTATTTCACTTCTTTACAATTAAATATAAATAGCTAAATAAATTTATAAACAAGAAATATTAACATGTTCAAGATTGAGGGCAAAAAGCAGGTGTAGTGTAGACTGGTCTAGCACGGAAGCCTTCCAAGCTTTCGACCTGGGTTCAAATCCCGGCACCTGCACTCAATACAGTGCGCTTTCCTTGGTGAAACATAATTGCGGAATCACGGCAGTGATTGCTTCTGGTTGTAATTTTACTCCTGACGGGATCTGAATTCTGGCTCAGGTCAATCTGGCAATGTCAACTTTTTATTACAGCTTACACTGATATGATGTAATGGTAGGCAGCTCACTTTCAATGAAGCACCTTGTTGTAGGAGGCTTGCAGACTAACTGCTATTTCATCTCTTCAGGTGGCGAGTATTTAATCATAGACGCTGGAGGAGACTTTGATGCGATCATGGAGATCGTCGAAACTATGCCCGGCATCCCGGTGGGTGTTTTGGCGACACATGGGCACTTCGATCATGTCCTTGTTGCAGATCTGGTTGCTTCCGAGCTTCGCACGTCATTTGGAATGCACCGCAAGGACCTTAAGGTTATGCACGAAACATGGAACCTTGGTAAGCAGTTAGGTCTAGTAGGCAAGCCACCAAAACCTGGATTTCTTATAGATAATGACAGGACGATTCTCGTTGGAAGGGCTGAAATCCACGTAAAGAACACACCGGGGCACACACCCGGGAGCATCTCTATAATTGCAGGTTCATCAGTGTTCACTGGGGATTGCCTTTTCAAAGGCAACATAGGACGCATGGATCTTGGCGGGAATCCAACTGATATGCTCAAAAGTCTCAACTGGTATCTTAAGCTCCCGCCAGATACTATAATTTACCCGGGTCACGGTGAACCGTCCACTATCGGTTATGAAAGAAATAATATCCTGCGCTTCATAGAGATGATCAGCAATGGCAGTATTTGACGATCTTGACCGAAAAGGGTGAAAGAATTTTATATATATCACTATTAATGAATAGTGGCTGAAGTGATCGAAGGAGTCAAAAAGATCAATCCATTTGTCTCAAATCTTTCAGCATTGAACTCAATCTTCTCACTATCTATGACTGTTTTTTCATTTGCAATTATAATCTACCTAGAAGGAGCAAACTTACCAGTGTATCTTGCAGGAATTGGCCTGACAGTTGGTCAGGCACTGCTGATTGGTATTTCCATATTTCAGGGAAGAGCCATTGATAAAGGACATTCTTTTACATTGATGATAACTGGGAGCTTTCTTTACGGTATAAGCCTGACCATGCTTTATCTGGAAGTGTCGAGGAACTTATTGACAATTGCTTTAATTCCCGTGTTAATTGCAACCATGATAATATCTGAGGGGTTTTTCAGGGCATCACTTAACTCTTTTATAGCCAAGGCGAGTGCTGCAAATATCCTCGGAAAGAATTACGCTAGAATCTTAACGGGAGAAACCATCGGAAGCTCGATATCATACCTGGTACTGATTCTGGGTGCACTTTCTTATGATATTTCTTACGTGTTTCTGGGAAGCGGCCTCTTATTGATATTCATGTCTTTCCTTGCATTCTTCGTTCTCTATTCAAGAGAAAAGGAGGCCATGAAAAGCCTTGCTGCCCAGGTTAGGAAGCCAGGTTTTTTTGAAGGGTTGAGAAGCTTGAATGAGCGGCGTAAATTCGTGTTTCCACTAATAAGCTCCAAAGCAATGATGACTGTTGGAGTAATTGGCTTCAGCCTCTTTTATGTGCCATCCGGGTTGATATTAGGGATTCCTATCGAATATACGTTTGGGATTCTTCTCCTAACATATGTTATTGCATCTATTCTAGGAAGATTCAGCGAGAGATTCATAGACAGCAAGAGCAACCTTGGCAGGCGTTTTATCACGCTTACTATGTTGCTGGATGTTGTCACTTATGGTTTAATTCTGTTGGCAATTTTATTGAAGAACGAGTACCTGTTTCTAGGAGCAGCATTATTTTCCAGTCCGGGTATTATAACAATAACTGGGGCAATGGCGTACGAGGTTACAGTAATAGGCAGAGAGAACCGAGGAATCTTCGGAGGAGTACAGCGACAGATAGTAGGTGTTGTTGCTGCACTTGTTTCGTTGCCTTTAACACTTTTTTACTCGCTTGGATTTGAATACCTCTGGGAAATAGTGTGGGCTTCTTCCGTAATATCCTTCCTGATAACATTTAGCATTCCAAGGTTTGTCACTGTCAATATTTCCGAAAACAAGGCACAAATAAATTGACGAGCAGCAAGCGAAACTATCACATTCACATTATAGTTAGTGACAAAATCTTTATAAATGGAGCAATTGGCTCTCAGGTATGGACTACAAGGCATCAGATCAAGTCCTGGAATCTCTTCGCGAGATCTTTGAGGATCAGGTCAGGGCTAGCCCTGATCTTACGGAGACGATTAAACCTGATGCCATGTTTTTGTTACTTGAGTCACTGAGATTTCTTGGAATCGCCTCGGTAAGAGTCGAGAAGGGCGGCATTCCGAGATATGAGACAAACAAGGGAAGCGCTCCTGTAATAATTGAGGAACAGAAAAAGAGGAAGAATGTTGGAAAGCTTGCTGAAATACTGACGAAAGTTGATTTAATCAACACTGGCAAGATGAATTTATCAGATGCAGAAATATTTCTCGCGGAAACGTTTCTGCAGGAAGGTAAAGTCGACGAGGCCCTTGATACCCTTGAGATTTTGGAAAAAACACAGCTTTCCAATCAGGTTTCAAGCAGTATAGGAAAAATCTCAAGAATTAAGGGGGCTATTGAATTCTTTAAAGGAGATCACAAAGCTTCGATCAAGTTCCTAGAAGATGCCGTCAGGCAAAGTGAAATTACAGATGACATAGATTGCGTTGCATCAAGTCTTCTTGGGCTCGGGAATGTTCATGGTTCTATGGGGAACTATGAGGAAGCTTTCCAGAAATACGAACGAGCATATCTTTTATTCAAGGAGAGAGACAATCTGCAGGGAATGGCACGTATAAAGATCAATCAGGCTTACACATATTCCAAAATGGGTCAGTTGCTCAGATCAACTGAGGCCAATCAAGAAGCTATAGAACTATGCGAAAGAACTAGAGATATACCTCTCCTACAGTATGCTTATCTTAATAGAAGCGCACTTATGCTTGTCCTGGGAAGGCATAGAGATGCTTACGAAACTACAATGAGTTCTTATTACCTTTCACTAGAAACTGGCAACAAGAGAATTTTCCACCTATCCAGATTATCCATGCTGTCTATCGATATTTCGTCCAGAAAACCAAATTTAGAATTCCAGTTTCTTAAAGAAGCTATAGATTACTTTGAGGATATAGCAAGCGAGATAGATGTGGCATATTGTTATGATATAATGACTCAATATTATATTGCCAACTCTATGTACCAAGAAACTAGGTTTTCGTTGCAAAATGTTCTGGATACTTATTCTAAAATCAAGGATATCGTAGGTTTAGAGGCTGCTGGTATAACGATTCTTAGAACAATGGTCATATACCAATCAACTCACTCACTTATTAAGGAAACTTATAAAACCCTAACTAAAAGCCTAGAGAACACACCACTAATCAATGAATATAAAGAGTATGTAAAACAATTTTTAAATAAAGATTACCAAACGTAACTTCCGCCTGTAACTGGCTCCATTAAAATACGCACCTCCTTTTCCTCTTTTTCTTGTAATACGGTTGTTTTAGGTTTTAGGGATATCATCAAAGTAGGTAATCTATTGTAGTTATTAAATATAATTATTTATATTTAATAGGATATATATAATTCTATAATTATACGCTGATAAAAGTCATAATCGATACTAAATAAAAACGCCTCTGGGAGACTGGGATAAAATATTCTGCTACCATTAACTAACAATATTGAGATTGCCCAATATTAACTTTTGGTATCTCATATCTTTGAACCATGAGTTCAAAAATATCCCACTTACTTGAGGTTAATTGAATTGCGTTTTAATTATATGTTGCAGCTTAGCGTATTTATCAAACTATCAATAATAGAAAACTTAGTACAATGCTTTGTCTTGTAAGGGTGATGCGAGGGATGGGATTCGAACCCACGAACCCCTGCGGGACAGGATCTTAAGTCCTGCACATTTAACCTGGCTTTGTTACCCTCGCAGTGAGTCCGTTTATGCTCCGGCAATATATTAAAAATACTGGTATGCGGTTGTCGACTTGAAAAATCTTCAAAGAGAACTAATAGTATTATTTGCCAGATCTTTAAACTTTAAGATATTTGCCCAGCAACACAACAATCCATCAAACAAACAATGTTGGAAACGCTTTTGAAACTTAATTTAAATTTAATAACTTTAATTTTGGGAATATCTCTTTCCTTATTCTGATATATGCAAAGATAAGATTCATCTTATTGTATAATGAAAGCTCATATAAGATAGGATAATTCTATTATGCAAATAGGCATAAAGGTATCATGGCAATGCAGGGTGGACTGCCCGGAGACGCTGAACTGATAGGGTTTGACATAGACGAGGAACCAAAATGGATAACTGTAAGACTTCAGGACGGTTCAGTTATACAAATAAAGATGGAAATAGTATCAATCGCAAGATCCGGAAACGATCCAAACTCTGGACTCCCTATATATATGGTACAGGCCACAAACATAATCCGACTTCAAAAAGTACCCAAGGAACTTATATCGAAGAGAAAAACCTCACCAGATGATCAGGGGAAATCGCTTTATCGCTAGCTTCTAGTCGGTCTATAATTTACCTCCTACCTATGAGGTAAAGAACCATAACCTAAATTGCATAGAACACATCTAAGTACGTGGATGAAAGAGACTGGAAGATTATTGAACTTCTGAATCGGAATTCCCGCATCTCCAACATCGAAATCGCCAAGAATCTCGGGATTTCTGAGGGAACTGTAAGGCACAGGATCCAAAAGATG
>JAJYVJ010000069.1 GCA_021792045.1 Thermoplasmata archaeon
CACGAAAAGCTGCAGGGACGCAGAGAAACTCGACATGATTTAATTGGAGATATGAATAAATTAAGTTTATGCATGATTAATACGATAGATTACTGCTAGAATGTATTTGTATATATTAAAACGTATGAGTACATCGCTTTTGACGACGGAAGTCCGCCGAGTCCACAAAACTTCTTCGAGGGATTTTATCAAGAAGCTGAAGGAAGTGTCATGGGTCCATGGCATGTCAAAGCCGGAGCACAATTGTTAGCAAGTTATTTAAACTGTTATCAAGTACTCTAATATGGTGATTATCATGACCGATGAGAAACCCTCTTACATAGCTGTTAACACATATACAGTTTCTAAGCAGTTTGGCCGGAATCCCACCGGAATGGCAAGCGGCGCAGGTTTACCTCTCCTATTTAAAGACGATTCTGGCAACGTGCTGTTAACTGCAAATAGAAATATGACAGGTAGACACTCAATTCTCGTTGATCCGCAAGGACAGCAGATAGGATACGTGCAGAAAAAGGGCATATCCCTCGGCAGGCTTGACAAAGCAACCTATCAATTCTTCGACGGAAGTGACAATCAGATAGGTCAGATTGTAATAAGAACCGGAATGACAGGAATGAGCGAAAGCATAAAGCTGGAGGATCCGAACGGGGGTATTGTAGCCACAGCTACAGGGAATTTCATGGGCTTCAGCTTCCAGATATTCGATGCCGATGGGCAGAAGACACTCGCAAAGATATACATTGATACCAAACAGCAAGAGCAGCAAGGGGAAGGCGGATTGAAGGGTATTTTTGCAAAGGCTGCCAGTGCCGCGACCGGTATTCTGCGAGGCTCGTATAAGATAGATATAGTCGAACAGACAATAAATGATATGTCAAGGCTCTTCATACTTGAACTTGTAGTAGTGCTTGATGAGATGTATAGTTCAGATCACGCCGCAGGATTCAGCCCGCTGCTGAGTGGGCCCCGCATTTAGAATCTGAAGGTAGAGGTTTATGGGAATACTAGAGGCCCTTTTCAGTAATGCGAAGGTAGGTATACAGGTATCAAATCAATTGATAAAAGTTCTATTGAAGGATAAAGGACTCTTCATATATCCTGTTCTCATGACAGTTATATCCTCACTAATCCTATTGGTAATAATCGTCCCACTTATCCTATTTACTAAAGGGATGTTTCTTGCATTGGGACTATTATCTATACTGTTCACGTTGATAGTCTATTATCTTGTAGTCACCTTTGTAGCAACCTATTTCCTCTTCGCATTATACATATCTTTCAAAAATTTTGTCGATACCGGACAGAAAATGCCATTAGGCACCGCGCTGTCCAAAGCGGGGGCTTACACAGGTCTGATAATAAAATGGACAATAGTCTACACTATCATTAGAACGGTTGTAAAACTGATTGAAAGCCAATTCAGAGGAATATTCGAGATGTTTATACAGGCGATAGCCAGTATAGGACTGTTTCTCGGCATAACATTTGCTGTTCCTATAATATATGAGGAGCATGTGGGGCCTTTGGAGGCGATAGAGAGGAGCGCAAAGTTCATAATAAACAACATCGGCAAGACCTTTTCAGGAATAATCTACTTCGATGTCATAGGGTTTGTGATAAAGGCTATAGGCGGCATATTCATACTGGCTGCGGCTGTGATGGCAGCGCTAGATCTCTTAAATACATCCGTGGTTGTTTCGGGATTCACCATATTGAGCCACACGAGCATTTTGGTGGCGGGTGTGGTATTCCTAATAGGCGTTGCCATACTCATCATAGGAGACCTGTTTACTTATGTGACGCTCCACCTCTACTATCTTGTTATATATGATTATGTTAAAAATAGCAATCTTCCTAAGGGGATGGACGAGACACTTATTAAATCCTCAATACACGGCACAGCTGCAAAGAAAGGCAACGGTGGCGGACTATTCCAGACCGGAGGCGGCACGTCTCCAGACATGAAGGATTTTGTAAAGTAATTTAATGGTTTATAATACACAGTATATCCTATGCTAATATGTATTCTCGGGCGCCAACCCGAATTGGGAGTTGCAGAGTTAGAGGCTGTAATTGGTCCAGAGCGAATCGTATATGTGGGAGAGGGTTACGCTCTAATAGATAATGCCTCTATAGAGCTGGATCAGCGGCGATCCTACCATATACAGGAGCAAGGGCAGGAAGGGTATATTCGAGAATCTCATAAGCTTAGGCTTGTCCAAGAAGGAAGGCGACACATACACGCTTATGGAAAAAGGCTCGAAATGGGTAAATCCAGAGTCAATACTCGAAACCGAGTCCGAGATAGGCTCGGACTTGCACAAGCAGATTCTGGTCAAGACAATCGAATACCTGCACGAAAAGAACATGTTAGTGATGGCCACTCCGCAACCTGAGTCATTCGATCTGATCGCATATCCGATAGACGCAAAGAAGAAGTTCATGTGGGATGACAAAAATAGAAGGGCTTACGAGATACAGACCTCGGCCAGAAAGGACTCTGTTTTGGCCAATGCAGATAAGAAACAGAAGTACAATATAACTATAACGTGGGTAACTTACAATGAGGGCATGCTTGAAGAGATAAAAAAGATTACTGAGGGAAAGGATGAGTATCTTTTGTTAAAGATTTAGTTTGGTTGATTGCATGAAAGATAGTATCAAAAAACATTTCGATTTAATTAAAGCCAAAACCTTTCATTTGAAGTATGGTTGGATTCTATTCATAATTTGTCTAATTATCTATGCAATATATAACTCGATATACTATAACAATCTAGTTTTTCAATTATCTAGTACGTTGATTACCATATTTTTGTTAACTTTGGCTATGTATACCAGCAACAAAGAGCTGCACAAAGCGAGCTTTAAAGAGATAACTGCCTTTGAGAATAGCATTAGGCAAGTTACGATAACAATAGACGAAGTGAAAGACTTCATGAAGGCGGAGCTTGCAAAACGCGAGGCTTTGGAGGGGGAATCAAAGAGAAGGGCTATACCTATTATCTCTATACTTACAGAGGCAAGGCAGACAATGTTCTTCACACATGGTTTTTTAACAGTCATAAATAGTGGCGGACATGCGTATAATATAGAAATCTACATACACAACAAATCCACGCCTATTAAAATTACTGGATTGGGGAGGAATATGCAGTTTGGTCAGATAGATTGTGGAAGAGATACTGAGCTAGGCAACATAGAGAATGTAGCGATAAAGGTATTTTTGAATGACGGTCTAACAAGACATTACTTCTTCCAAGGTAACATAAACTTTAGAAATAATGTGGCAGTTAATCTACCATTGAGTGAGATTTCATGAGCTATCTAAAAGATACAATAGCTAGCCTTATAGAAACCATAGTGCATGATTCGGATTACAAGATAGCACATAATGATACGGTAAGCCAAATTGAACGTCTTTTCAGAAAGAAAGGTTTCTACACAACAAGAGAATATCCAATATTCAAAATCAAAGACAAATCTGGAAGGGCAGGAAGGATAGACTTAGTAGCAAGGAAGGGAAAGTTCAGAGTGGCTATAGAATATGACCATCATGGATTGATAAAGTGGAAAAGCTTTCAGAAGATAGTGCAGATAAAGCCTGACGTGGCTATAGCCATCACGGGCAATGGCAGCTTAGGGCCTAATCTTGAAAGAGCGGAAAAATACCGCAAATACTTAAATTCTGATTTGTATGTAATATCATTGAAACAAAGGAAATATCAAAAATTTGAAAGGCAATAACAATGAGGATTGTACAAACGTATATAAACTTGTATTTACATAAAATAACTACACAAAATGCGTTATGGCAACGCTATACAAGTAGCCAACTGTCTCTGGGTATTATAGTTAAGAAATATATTTTGTTAGCGTATGCTATATGTAATAATTGGTGATACTATACAAGATTTTGAATTAATATGGAATGGGAAGATGACCAAAGTAGATAGGATAACCTTACCATTTCAAAAAATCGAGGAAATAGCATTAGCTAGAAGCAACATAGGCACACTAAGGCAGTTCGATAATGTTAGGGATGAAAGCAGATGGAGGAATAAGTTAATCTGGGGAGATAATAAATACGTTATTGCATCATTGGTGCCAGAATTTGCTGGGAAAATTAAATTGATTTATATAGACCCGCCTTTTTTTACTGGGACGAATATGAATATAACAGTAGAGATAGGTGATCAAGAAACTGTAAAGGAACCATCTGCGATGGAGCAAATAGCTTATAGGAATATGTGGAAGGAAGGGCCAAGCTCATTTTTTCAATATATGTATAATAGATTTGTGCTAATGAAAGACTTGTTATCTGATGATGGGTCAATTTGGGTACGTTTTGATTATCACTATGCTCATTATATAAAAGCGATTTTAGACGAGATATTTGGATATGATAACTTTAGGAATGAGATAGTTGTTAAACGTGGAAAAGTTCAATTTGGCTTATCAAATAAATATACGGTTGCAACAGATTCTATCTTCTTTTACTCAAAAACAGAGAACTACTTTTTCCAGAAATTTGCTAGAGAAAGATATGAGTCTGAACCAAAAGGCACCAACATGGTACTTAAGGGGGAGAGAAATCCAAGAGAAAGAACATTCTATGATGAGGATGGAAAGAAACATATCTTGATACCGCCACCGTATATGCATTGGAAATTCATTCAACCAAAGATAGATGAAATGACACAAAAGGGACTAATAACTCTGAAGAAGAGTAGAAAGGGTACTGCGTATGGGGTAACTGAGCTAGTTAATGGTGAAAGAAGGCCCACAGACCTAGTTCCTCGCTATGAATTTGATATGCCTAAAACTATAGATACTAATTGGACAGACATTCCTGGCTATTCAAACAAGACCGGTTATCCAACTGAGAACTCTGAACAACTTCTTGAAAGAATAATTCTATCTGGGTCAAAAGTAGGCGATTTGGTTGCTGATTTCTTCGGTGGGTCAGGGACAACGGCCGCCATGGCAGAGAAACTTGATAGGAGATGGATAACCTGTGATATTGGACGGTTTTCTATACATACAATAAGGAAACGACTGCTAGACACACCTCATTGCAGGCCATTTGAAATTCTAAATATGGGGAGGTATGAAAGGAAATATTGGATGGATAAAGTTTATGGAGAAGCTTATCGAGATTACATAAATTTCATAATTAAATTGTACGGCGCAAAATCGTTCTCAAATCCTACAATACATGGCGTTCTTGGTAAACATGCAGTGCATGTGGGCCCGATAGACTATAGCGTGACATCAAATGAAATTGAGGAGGCAGTTAAAGAAGCCAAAAAACTAGATTTTGATTATATAGATATACTAGGCTGGGATTGGGAGATGGGCATTTATGATAATATACTAACTGAAATTAAGAAAAAATATGATATTGGCCTTATTCTAAAATGGATACCTAGAGAAGTTATGGATAAGAGAGCAGTTGACGCAGGAGATATAGAGTTTTACCAGTTAGCATTATTAGAGGCAGAGATAAAATGGCAAGGTGACACTGCAAAAGTGGTGCTTAAGGATTTTGTATTACCAAATCCCGAACTAATTCCTGAAGATGTCAGAGTAAAAATCAAGAAATGGAGCGACTATATTGATTATTGGAGTGTGGATTGGAATTATGATGGAAAAATGTTTAGGAATGAATGGCAAGAATTCAGAACGAAAAATAAGTCGGAGCTGGTCATCGAATCAATACCACATAAATTTGAAAGAAAAAATAAGACCGTTGCAATAAAAGTTATAGACATTTTTGGGAATGATACGACTAAAATAGAAAATGTGAATGCAAAATGAACCCGTTCGAAGAACCTAAATTAAGGATACCTACAACTGCACCGCTAGTGTATGGAATACGAGCAGAAGTCAAAGAATGGAGAGAGAATGGATATGAAGGGACTAGTGCAACTACCCATAGGCTGTTGGATTATTGGTTTAATGAAGCGCATGGTGATAATTTTAGGTACTATTATGCGCAAAGAGAAGCAATAGAATCGCTAATTTATCTATACGAAGTTAAAAAATTTAGGAATCTAGGCAAATTAATCATAGAATATGATAGCTCTCATAAAATTGCGTATAACCCGCATGAAGACGTGTTTGCCAAATATTGTTTTAAGATGGCCACAGGTGCAGGGAAGACTAAGGTTATGTCTTTAGCCATTGTTTGGAGCGTACTTAATAGCATATTGGAGAAGGCCGATGATTATCCAACAAGTTTTCTTATGCTTGCACCGAATATAGCTGTTTACGATAGGTTGAAAACTGATTTTGAAAGTGGAAAGATATTTTATGGTGATCCGCTCATTCCCGAAGAATATAAAAGTTACTTCAGTGTAGAAATAGTACTAAATGATCAAATAACTCCAAAGACTACCTATGGGAGGATATACTTAACAAATATTCAGAAATTGTACGAAAGAGAAAAGAGTTTGAACCCCGTACAAAAAATTATAGGAACCGCGCCTTCGGATAATAGATCATCCTATGAGGTTATAATAAAAGATTTACAGACGTGTGACAATATCGCTATAATTAATGATGAAGCGCATCACGTCTGGGATAATGACATAATATGGGCAAAGCTTATCAACAAGCTGTATGAGTCTTTCAAAAAAGATAAAAAGCAACTTCTATTTCAATTGGATTTTACTGCAACACCAAAAAGGCAGGACACAGGAAGTCTTTTTGAGTGGATAATATCTGATTTTCCATTAGCAGATGCAATAAGGTCAGGCGTGGTAAAATCACCAATTATAGGTGAAGTGGAGAACCCACATGAAACACCATCGGATAGAGCTGACGTTGTTTATAGGGACTATATAGAAGCTGGATGTAGGAGATGGAAAAAATACTACAATGTAATGAAAAAGGTCGGGAAAAAGCCAATAATATTCTTTATGGCGACTAAAACAAAGGAGGCAGAGGAGATTACAACATATTTGGAATCGCAGGATGACTTCAAAGGTAAGACCTTATTGATTCATACCGACCTGAAAGGCAACATGAACGATAAAGAGTGGGAAAAACTAAAGTTGGAAACGAGGCAGATAGACAACAATGATAAATATAATGCTATTGTTAGCGTCTTGATGCTTAGGGAAGGCTGGGATGTGAAGAATGTTAATGTGATTGTTGGGTTAAGACCTTTTACTTCAAAAGCTGAAATATTGCCCGAACAAGCATTGGGAAGAGGATTAAGACTTATGTTCGGACCAGAGTCTGGGTACCAAGAAACGGTAGATGTCTTCGGGACGCGGGCGTTTGTAGACTTCATAGACTCTGAGATGAAAAAGCAAGGCGTAGAAATTAAAAGATATAAGGAGAGAGAACTGCCGGATATAACAAATATTTTTGTCGATCCTTCAAAGAAGAAGTACAACATATCAATACCTATGTTATCGCCCAAGTATAAACGAGAAAATCGTTCTCTAGAAGAAATAGAGATTTCGGAGTTGCCTAATGGTAGATTTAATTTAAACCTAAAAGAGTATTCGATAGAGAAACGAGCCATTGGCAGAGATGCACTTACTGAAAAAACACTATGGAAAGATAGATGGGATCAACCAATACCAGAAACATACGAAGCTGTTATAGCATATACTGCTGGAAAAATTCTAAGAGCATGTAAGATACCATCAAGGGACTATGAGTTCATAGCAATTCTGAAACGGTATATAGAAGAAAAGTTGTTTATAAAAAAAGTCAATAAAGAGATTTTGGGTGACAATAGATTCTTACTATTGTTATCAGAACCTAAGATAATCAACTTTTTGGACTCCTTATTTATTAGAGCGATAAATAAACTTACCATAAAACCCCATGAAGTATCTGTAGAGAAACACCATAAAGAACTTACTGAGATCAATCCTTCGCTGACAAGAAAAAAGACCTATGAAGCTCAAAAATGTATTTTGAATAAGATACCCGTAGGCAACGATTTGGAAAACCAGTTTTGTATCTTCTTGGACAGGGCTAAAGATGTTAAGAAGTTTATAAAAAATGACACGAATCTCAATTTTTATATAGAATATGTTAACGTGTACAAAGGCATTTCTTATTATCTACCAGATTTTGTGGTTGAAACGGATGAAGGCATGTTTATAGCTGAGACCAAAGGCGAAGAAGATATAAACGTGGCATTGAAAGATAAGAGAGCAAAAGAGTGGTGCGAGGATGCATCAAGTCTAACTAAAGATAGGTGGAAATATGTTAAAGTACCGGAAAGGATATTCAAGGATAACATTGATGTTAAGACATTTGGCCAATTGGTTGGAATAATTGAATCGTTTGAAGAAGCAGCGAGCATCTAAGTATCCTACGAATTTTGCTTAGTTGTAGGCTTGCGGTGCATTTGCGCACGAGATGTCGTAGCTTAGGGAATGGGCGACCTACGAAACCTTTTTACGAAAAGCTTTACCAAAAAGTCTGGGTGCGTAACCTTTTTAGGAAAAGGTTCATCAAAAACTCTGGGTGCGAATACAGCTAGATTTGCACCGTATCTGTTTATATTTCTAAATGCGGTATAATCTGTGTGCGAAGACACAAATGTTCGCATTTCTGAAAATAAATCTACGGTGGATATATGGAGACGAAAGCTAGACGGCAAACAGCTAGGGAGCGCCCGCCTTGCAAATCAGAAGATCAAAAGAGCGGGAGGCCGCGGATGCGAATCCCGCCGAGTCCACATTTTTTCCGAGCAGGGATTACGGCGGCAAACCAGCAAGCGGGTCTGGGTGCACAAACCTTTTTAGGAATGCATGTCTAAAGCAATGATACATACACGGCTTATGGTCTGAACT
>JAJYVJ010000070.1 GCA_021792045.1 Thermoplasmata archaeon
GAAAAAATGATTTGTCTACCACGTTTGTTAATGAATATGAGTTATTAAAGAACGCTAGTAGAAAAATTATGGAAGATGTGATACAAAATCTTCGATTATATCATTCTAACGATCTGTCTGCGAGGGTTGCGGCGAACGCCTATCAAGAGTTAAAGTCGAGTGGAAAGATGATGAGCGATAATGATCTCCTAATCTTCGGAATATGCGTAGCCAACAATGAGGTCTTAATAACTCAGGACAAAACTTTTGCCTACCTTAGAAGCAATAACGTTAAGATCATCAAATGATTGCTAAATCCTAAATTAATGTGAAAATTAAAATAGAGACAAAGAGTTTTTGCGAAGATAAGGAACCTGGAATCGGATGCTAGTGAATCTGATAAGAATGATATTGACGGTGAACTTAGGGTAATATTCCTCTCAGACACAAGCGATTTTGCAATTGAAATTTTCAATAGACTCAAGTACAAATGGTACTCTAATTATCCAAGACATGTGTACAATATGAAAAAGAATCTTGTATATCTTTTGACATTCTTACAGTATCCTGAAAGAATAAGGAGATAAGAATAGTAAAGGTAATCAGTTCATTGCCGGGTGAAGGTACAGCTATTAAGATAATGTATCTCAGAGTGGCAGGATCGAATGAGAATTAGTCACACCGGTTCATAAATATAGGGATGAGGCAAGTAGATGGGATAATAATTTACAATCTGCGAGGATCTGCTGAACATGAGACAAGGATGCTCTCATAAAATACAGACTAGGAAACATTTTGCCATTGTCACACAACCGACAGATAGACGCAAAATATATCCTATATCTAAAATTTCCATGCAAGATAGCATGGGCTATCATGTTTTTCTCTTCCTGTTTGATCTAAACACACTTAAACCGGCATAAGATAGAACGCCCACAATTACCCCTGAAACCAATCCAATAGCAATCGACTCTGCAGATATTCCAGATGCTGGTTTAACGGAAGCTTTTGTAGAGTTTGTTATCAGTGCAAAACTGACATTGAACTGAACGCTGCTTCCATGCACCACAACGAAAGGCTGTTTAATCGTAACAGTGTATCCAGAAGGCCCAGAAGCAGCTACGCTGTAATTACCTGATACTGCAAGAATGGTTATGGAACTTGTTGAACTGTGGTAAAAAGTCCCGTTGAAGAAGAGAGTCCAGGTGGAACCACTGGTAAGTCCCGTTTCATTTACGTATATAGCGTAAACCGGGGTGAACTGTATATTTTCGGTAATGTTCTTACCTGAAACCTTAATATAACCGGAAGTCTCGAAAAATACAGTTGAATTTATGTAATAATCATAGGTCCCATTTTTCGCTGTAAAGTTTATGACAGAGTTCGTAGAATCAATGACTGAACCGTTGAATTGTACTGACCAGAATGAGTTGGCTGGTTTTCCCAAGGAATTAAAAGAAACTGTATATGACCGTAGAAGGAAATTACTTTCATTTTGGAATATGACGGATAGAGTTAAGCTGTCGTTGGTGACAGATATATGCGATGTTTGAAGCGAGACCGAATATCCAGAAGGTCCTGAAGCAGAAATTGAATAGTTCCCAGAAACTAATTTGATGATAAGAGAAGAAGACGTAGAATTAAATGTATAAGAGTCGTAATAAATAAACCAGTCTGTTCCAGTTGGGAGTCCTTTTTCAACGAATGTCACATTATAATATGCGGGGAATTCTATATTTACAACAGAATTACCGCTAACGCTGATCGATCCGGTAAATGAAAATCCTACCTCTGAAGAGATGGAATAAACATAACTGCCATTTGAAACGCTGAAATTCATAAAGCTGGAATTAGTCGACAATGTAGATCCGTCTATTGATATGGTCCAGTATGACCCGACTGGTTTGCCTGATTCTGTAAAGGATATGTTGGATAGATAAGGTTTAAATTGCACGTAGATCGTGAGATTTTGCCCGGTCAGCTTTATGGATCCTGAGGATGCTGAAGACACGTAGCCATATATTGATGGAACAGAATAGTTGACGATGGTATCAAGGGCAGCAGTTTGCGGGAACGTCAAAATCTGAGAAGAAGAAAACCCTGAAGTGGATCCAAACTTTACCATCCAGGTTGTGCCAGCGGGCAGTCCATTTTCACTGAAAGTAATGGAATATGAAGACCAGGCCTTGGTCAATGGCAAATAGTCATAATATGATCCGGAAACATCGTAAGGGACCGTGCCAATACCGTTCAAGCCACCAGAAGTGTAGTTACTCCAGTAATTACCCCCAACGGGTAGTGAAAGATTCCAGATTATTGAAGTAGAAGATACTATGGTGGCATTGTTTGTATTACCATTTATGAAATTGTTGTGATAGAATATAATGTCTCTGGAATCCAATATATTAACTGCCAAATTTTTGCTGCCAGAGATTGTATTGGATTGGATTTGCCCAAAAAGAGCACATTTAATATAGATTGATGTGGAAGAATTAATAATCGAGTTTCCTTCGACAGTAAAATTATAACTGTTTTTTCCAACTTCTAAACTATTAATGCCGCCGTAAATATAATTATCATTAACCGTTGAGTTGCAGAAATATTTTAGATGGATTCCATCTGAGCCGTTTAAAATTGAATTTTCAGTAACTTTATCATTTTGTGCAAAAATAAGTGAGATGCCATTCTGGGAACTACCTGAAGGGAACAAGATATTGTTTTCCGATATTTTAACAAATGAAGATTCGCTAATGCATATTGCCGACTCGGCATGCTGGAATTTTGATTGCATTCCAACATTATTCACAGAGTTCTGGTTAACATCCCCCAATACAGCCCCATAAAGACAAATGCCATGATAACCTTCATTTTTGATCATGTTTCCTGTTATTTCAACAGATGTTAATCCGCAGTTAAAAGAAATAACATTTATGCCTGAAGCATCGGTGACAGGTGAATTACAACCGGTTGTATTCAAAACAGTATTATTGCTGACGGTTATGCTTTTGCCTTTGACGGAACAGACATACACTGGAAGGCTAATGTTGACGAAAGTGTTTCCAACAATGTTAAGGTCCTGAGTTGTTATATCTTCTAAATAGAGACCAGCACCGGAGCATGAATCGTTACCCGCAAAGAATTTATTGTATGTGATTGAGGCGAACTTGAAGGTTGATGATGAAGACTGCACTCTGACTCCAACCCCAGATTGCAAAGAAAAAAGGTTTTTGGATATCAAAACGTTTTGTGTGTTTGAAACTGGGCAAAAATCAAGTCCGCATGGACCTGAAAAAATCGATGATAAAACATGCATACCACTATTTGCCCCCTTAATTTCTATACCATGAAACAGATTTTTAAATGTACTTTTATTTATGAATAAGCATTTATTATTGCCAGTATAGATCAAATTTGAGCAGTTGAATTCATCTTTAGAAAGGTAAATTCCATTTGAGTTAGCGACAGACACATGCCCTGGGGTGAATAATGAGCCGGCAAATCCTGAATTAGAAAAAGAGAGGGACTGCGCTTTATTGATGCAAATAACAGTTTGATTAAAATCTACATTAGAAATGAGAACATTGCTAGAATCGATTAGGTTCAAACTAATACTGCATGGGGTATTAACAAGGCTTGATTTATAAATTGAAACGTTATGATCACCGGTCACATTGATAGGTTGGCCATTTTCGATTATTGTGTTTTCCGAAAAGTTCAGGTTTTCAGACGAACATAAATATAGTGGGAATGTCGTCGTGTTAATATAATTATTAGTAACATTTAAATAATTATTATTCAAAACAAAGATTCCACGTAAATTTGAACCTTTTAAATAATTGCCTTTTACCAAGGTATTTGTGGAACAGAATACGTAAATACCAGAATTACCCTCAGTGCCGGTTGCAGTAGAGATAATTCTGTTGTTAATTACTTTAGAATTATTGCTTTCTATGTCTATTGCTCTTGTAGCATAAACTGTACCGGAGATACAAATGCTGTTGTTAATCACAGAAACATTTGTATTTTGTTGATCTGTGTTGATAAAACCTGCGCCATCGAAATAAGAATCTGGAAAGGAAGAATTTTCAACCAAAAGGTTACTTGACTCCTTCGGGCATATGCCGAATCCAACATTTGTTAAAGTTATCCAGTTTATAATGACATTGTGTGATGATAATATGTGTACCCCAAGCGCGCTGGTATTCGTATGGAAGGACTCAATTGTATCATTACTTACGCAAAGTACATCTATATCGTAATTTCCAGAACGAGTGCCCCCGACAGTATAGTTATTGCCATTGAAAATAGAGTTACTTTTATGTATAGTTAGGGTTTGATTTATTGATTCTACTAAACAGTAGGTATTGCCAGAAAGCCTGACAACTCCTGATGCGTTGATATTATTTTCTGCATAAAAAGTCCCGTCAAAAAGTGAGCCGTTCGCGTTAATAGTAACAGAGCCAGCAAACGAGCCTGATGACCCAAGAGGGGAATAATAGAAATTTGTGCTTACAGGCAAGCTGTTCGAATATACAAGAGATGAATACGTTAATGTTGATAGCAGAAATAAAGAAATCACCAATACTGAGCTACCTTTCTTCATTGAAGTTAAATATACTAGATTCTAATTAATATTTGCTTTTCTCTATTAAATGAGTGGATAAACAACGGCCTAGCATTTTGGCCAGTCTCCCACGTGTCTGACCTGTGGCTGAAATATCTTATCCTGCGTTTGTTTGGCCTTTAAATACAAGTCATCAGGAATTTGTCAGAGGAAGTGTAATCGTAAAGGTTGTTTTCGAGTAATGGTTCAGCAATATATCCCGTTTCATCTATGCAAGAACGCTGCGGACATGGAAAATCATGCGCCAAACTGGATAGGATCATTGCATTTTAATGTCAAAAGAACATATTGCATCACCAGCCTTCGTCGAGTCGAGAAGTACAGATGATCCTTACAGTTTAATATCAGATTTAAAATATGGACCCATTTTGAATGAAAGGGTTCCCGAAGAGGCTTCTTCTAAGATAGAGTTCTTAAAATCAGCGGTTATTCCCTCGATATTACTCGGGATTACACTTTCAATTTTTTCGGAACTTTTTTTCGCTTTAAGAGATTATTTGATAATATTGGCGGATGCAAAATACCTTATATTTGCATCCTTTGGTTCAACTGCGTTTATCATGTACCTGATGCCAAAATCACCCTCGGCGAAGATATTGAAGTTTGCCAAAAGCTACGTAGCTGCTTCCCTGATAGGATATGCGGGCTTGTATATAGCAGGATATTTGGGGATTTTTGCTGCAATCGCAATTGTCGAAACGTTTATAGCAATCACTATGGTCGCGCTCAAAGCCGAACACCCGCCAGCCGCTGCAATAGGTCTGGTGTTTACCATAAACAGGGTTGGAGCGGCGGGTATTCTGTTAATTATAATCGGTATTCTTACAATCAGCGGCCTGACGATGGTTCTAAAAAAAACAGTTCATGTTGCCGAACATGAGGAGTCTGAAATACGGTCAAGGAAGAAGTCCAAGCTTTAAATGCTTTTAAACATTAACAGTGCAATGATGTCATTAACCGTATCCACAAAACTAAACGGACAGGAAATTGCAGGTGTTTTCCAGGATGCCGTCGGTTCAGTGAATTTTTCAAAAGTCTATTCAAATGGGCAGTCAGAATTGTTTATTGCCACAGGATCAAAGTTTTTCTTCAGATCCAACGACACGATCGGGTTTTTCCTTTCTGCATTTTATGATGGAAGAGAGACAAAGGTTGATTTTGGCAGGGTTGGCGGTGGTTCTGGTCTACTCAATATAAGATGGGGCGCGGGGAACAAGGTGGAAGAGAATATAAAAGCGGGTATCCAGAAGCTTGCAGAAAATGCTGGAGCACTTGTAAACGATGGGACCTCGTAACCTAATGAGATCTGTTCATTAATAGAAATTTACCATTTCTCTATATTATATAGCCAATAATCAAACCCGTCACAGGCGAAATTACCCATGTCAGAACAACTATGAGGTATGGTTTAAGAAAAAGTGCTTTGTATCTGTATGAAAGGCCAGCCCCAAAGACGCTTGACGTAAGCGCCTGAGTGCTCGAAAGCGGAAGGGAGAAAAGTGTTGCAGCTTCAACCATTATTGAAGAAACCGCGAGAGATGTCAGGGCATTGAAATATCTCATTGAATACATATCCTCGCCAACCCTTTTTAAAACTCCCTTGCTCAGGAAAAGTGAGCCCAGTATTATTCCTGATATTACTGCAATTTCTGTATATAGGGTAAAACCTGCGAATGCAGCCATGAGCCCTATCGTATTACTGCCGATCGTATAGGCGGTGAAGAAAGAGATGACAAGCAGAAGAAGCTTCAGGACAAGTGTCATGTTCCATGTTTTGTCAAGATGTACTTTGCCCACGTATCTGTTTACAGCGAATGACCCCGCTATAGCGAGCATAGGGGATATCACCCATATCAGAACCAGGAAGTAAACGTATCCAAAATTTAGGTTCAGGCCGAGTCTCAGTGATATACCTATAGCGGTTCCAACAAGTGCCATGGAAAGTGAAAGTGGAGATTTCAGTATCTGTGCAATTATGAAAATTGCTATTACAACAAGGAGCAGGAGAACAACGTAATATTCTGGAGCTGGGAAAAGGCTGTGAGCAGCTCCCTCCATGGATCTGCCCTGCAATGCAAAGCCTGTTATGAAGCCGATCATACCTATCATGGTTCCACCGATTCGGCTGATAATCCTTGAGCCGATAAGTGTCCCAACGGCTGCAGACAGGTTATTTCCTGATACAAATAGAGAAAGCAGGAAGATCAGTATGATCTCTAAAAAAGTTAGAAGATGCATTCAGCGGTTCACTGAATTAGAAACAGTAATTACGTAATCAGATGCGTCTTCACAATCGTCGAGGAGATCATCGATCCTGTGCACCATATTCAATATGTGCGTAAAGACAAGATAGTGAAGATTTTTCGCATCTGTATATACCCGGTCTATTATGTCATCCTTAATATCGTCAACGCTCTCCTCGAAGCGTTCGATTTTTACCCTGTTCTGGTTAAGTTCCTCTAAACCATTTGCCTGCAGCATCTGCTTCAGGTTACCAAGAGCCTGACTGTTGATATCAAGCATCTTTATGAACCTGGGGTAGACCTCGGTTATTACATAATTTGAATATTCTTCTGCAGATTTTAGGAAATGGGACATTCTTATTATTTCCCTTGAAATGTAAAGAGATCTATCAAGAATGTCATCGCATGTTTCAACGAGATTCAGCAGATGACCCAGAAGAGTCGAATTGACGGCACCCTGCGTTATCTCTGATTTGAGTGCTAGTGTGAGATCATCACCTTTCTTTTCAATTGATCGAACCTCAGATATCAGACCCGTCTGATCCATCTGCATTGAAGATAACTGTTTTTTGAGAATATCGGTTGCTTTCTGACCCAGGTCTGTGTATACAATAAGATCCTGGAGGGCCTGCCTCTCTCCTAGTACAAGCAACCTTCGCAGGAATCCCTTGTTGGGCATGCCGCCTCATTCATTTTGACTATTTATCATTTATTTATGTGGCTTTGGATACAATTCTTGCATGCCCAAAAAGATTAATTCTGACCTGTATGTTACTGAGATGTGGTTGATTTCCTCTTCCTTGTAACGGTATACGTTGCAGTTTTTTCGGTTCTTAACCCGATTGGTGCTATACCTACCCTAATATCCCTGACGAGCAATTACACCCCGGAAGAAAGAAGGAAGGTAATAGAGAGAAGCATAACTGTTGCTGGTGGCGTTATCATAGGATTCATGTTCATAGGAGTCTATATATTTGACGTGCTTGGCATAAGCATATCTGATTTCGAGTTAGCGGGAGGGGTGCTTTTATTCAAGGTGGCATTTGACATGCTCCAGGGCAAGACGTCAAACACCAAGCTGACCGCCGACGAGGAGAAGGAGTCAATGAGCAAGGATGAAATAGGGGTGGTTCCACTTGGGATGCCTCTTCTCGCAGGCCCTGGAACGATAACAACGACAATGATTTACTTCAACCTTAGAAGTACCGGGCTGGAAGACAAGATAATGGTCTTTGCCGCTGTTATACTGGTAATAATATCTGCATTCATAGTCCTGAGATCCTCCACGCTTCTCTTCAAGAGGCTTGGCAGGACGGGTTCAATGATAATATCAAGAGTAATGGGTCTGCTGCTGGCCGCAATCGGGGTAGAATTCATGGCAAATGGGATTATCAGCATCATTCATACCATTTGAGGATGCGTTAAACTACAAGAATTTCAATATTCTTTTGCAGTCTGCGGCAGATAACTGCCCTTCAGCGGTTCTCCTGTCCCCATACGAAGCATATACTATATCTGACACTGAAAACGCTGCAATTATTCTCATGAA
>JAJYVJ010000071.1 GCA_021792045.1 Thermoplasmata archaeon
ACTGTCATGATCTTTTCAGCAAATTTCCTGGAGACAGACCTGCTTCTCACTGCTCCTAAAATTTCTGGAAGGTGGCTCGCTAAGTAAAGAATATCCCTTGCAAAAAGGGATGGTGTAAATATCCGCTTCCCGAAATTGTTATTCATTTCCGACATGCTTGAGTCGATGATGTCTTAAAAGGAATGTACCGTTCTGAGACGGGTATTATTTACAAATTTTCAGGTTTTAAACTTGCTTTGTTCTGGCAATGATACTATTTTTCAATAGTCAAATTTTGCATTTGAACGCCCTGAGACGTACGGCATAGAATGTTCTAAACGTGTAGATCATGTGTTTATGTTAAATACACTCAAGTGCATACAAACATATTTATTTTATAACGTGCTAAGCTTAGTATGTGTGAACACATCGATGGATGTGTTCAGCCGGGAAACCCTCGGTCGAGCTTGGATCTTTTAACGAGGATCGACGCTGCAACAGGTAGTTTTTCTGCTGGATTCGTCCGAAATGGAAATAAGAAAATAGTTGGTGTAATTGGGCTAGGATCAGTGGGTCGTGCCTTGAAAGCAGTAATGGAATACTTCCATGAAGTGGTGGGTTACGACATCATTGGCGAGCATGACTGGAACAAGATTCTCGGTTGTGAGGCTGCATTTATCTGTGTGCAGACACCAGAGGGGAGTGATGGGAGGCTCGACTGCAGCCATGTAGATGAGGTACTAGAGAGACTTAGTAGGAATAATTACCAAGGGATTGTTGTGATTAAGAGCACCCTTGGAGTTGGGTTCATGGAAGCCGCATCATCAAAATACCCAGACCTGAAACTAGTGTATTCTCCTGAATTCATGAGCGAAAAGAATGCTTTTATCTGGACAGCAAACCCTGATCGGATTGTTCTCTCTGGAAAAGAACAGCTTTTGGACTTTGTTCAAAGTCTTTACTACTGGGCGGAAAGTGCTAAGCTAATCAGAACAGATTTTAAGAGCGCCGAACTCGGAAAACTTGCTCACAATGCATACATTGCCCTGAAAGTGACTTTCACAAACACAATGGAGTCAATATCTAAATCTTACGGTGCCAGTGCAGCCGATGTGATGAAAATTGTATATTCTGACAGGAGGGTCGCTTGTAGCGCCCACCTGGAACCACATAAAGGGCCATATGGAGGAAAATGTGTTCCCAAGGATACGGCCGAGCTCATACATACTTTCGGGGAAAAGGCGAAACTGCTCAAAGTTGTAGATGAGATAAACTCTAACTTGAAATCTGAGGTTAGCAAACTAGACTTGGAGAATCCAGTGGAGTGAAGGACTATGCCTGAAACTTTGTTCCACAAGCCCCCAGATATAGCGGTGGTAATAAGCACAACCCGGGTTAAGTCCCTGCTGGAGATTTCTCTCCCGTCGGTTTTTAGCCAGAACCTGCCCCCATCCATTGTGTATATAATTTCAGATTCTATTGACGGTCTTCCTATTGATTCAATTTCTAAACTGAATTCCAGACAAATTCCGACAAAGACACTTATCAACCTAAGGGAGAAAAACCTTTCAGGGGCAATGAACACAACATTCTCTGAAATGCTGTCGGATGGATTGGACCCCACTAAAACGTTTATCGCTGTCCTTGACGACGATGATTGGTGGGAAACGGATTATTTGCAGTCATGTTACGATGCTGCACTAGTTAGCGGATCCGACTGGATTATTACTGGTATAATAAGGCATGAGAATACCTCTGAATACGGAAAGTACCTTACAATTCCAGATTTTCTGACAGAAAAATTATTTCTAAGGGGAAATCCACACATCCAAGGTTCCAATCTCTTTGTAAGGCTTTCAACGATACTTCTTGCAGGGGGTTATGATGAAAATCTTCCTACCACAACAGACAGAGATTTATGCTTAAGGCTCCTTGCGCTTGGAGATATCAAAATTAAAACGTTAAAACTGCACTTGGTTCACCATCTTGCTTACGGAACTGGAAGGCTTTCTGAAAAGGGATCGGATAAAAAGTGCCTAGGCCTTAAAAGATTCTACTATAAATATCGCACTTTTATGAATGAAAACGACATAAAATTCTTCATAAGCAGGGCAAGGGAGACCTTTGGGTGTGATCCTGAATCACTACCTAAGATTCCGGAAAAAGATAATAAAACGGTATTATTTGGGAATCCAACCAAAGTGCTTATTTCCATTGTGATTGGAGTCATTGTATCTGAACAATCATATTTAAACAACCTTATCAAAGATATCATCGAACTAAAAAGAGCGATAGGAAGTATTTCTGCACTCGTAATATCGGACAATGCTGGCCTTTCAAGTAATATAATAAGCCAGGTCTCAGAGGAGCTTGCCTTGGCGGGAATAAATTTGTCTTTAGTCGACCTCGATCAGGCTAACAGTTCAGCTGACAAGGGAGATCTTGGTCAATATTACAAAGATGAACGAAATAGAAAGGGAATATCATTCGGAAGGACCGTACTTCACAGATTCGTGTATCTGGAGTGCCTCAAACATCCTGAACCTGTTGCTTGGATCATAGATGACGATATATCTCTACATAGCATATACTGGGGAACAATAGACAGAGAGATTACTCCTAGCGAATTTTTGGGGCAAATTGGTGTATGGAAGAAGAAAGGCATAAGCATAGTTGTGGGCAAGGTTGGGGGCGATCCTCCTGTTCCGGTAATGTCTACTGCCAGGACCCAGATGCTGGACCTTTTCTATAATTTGAAGGCTATAGTATCTAGAGCATCCGATCATGGAGTTGGAAACGCCTCGGATAGTATGATTGATATAATCCAGAATGTCCCCGCATATTTCTACGACTTTCCTGAAAAATCTTTTAGGCATTTAGAGACCCCAATATTGAAATATTGGCAAGACACGGATATTCATGAGCTTTCTGAAAAAGCTCGTACGATTTTAAGAAAAGAAATTTTCAGGAGAGCATCTTATCCAGTGGCTGGAGATGGTTCAGGCGATACATATTATTATCCAGATACTGATGAATTTGGCCCTGTCAGGGGAGGCAACACAATAATTCTTGATATTGACTGCTTAAGGGATTTCACAAACTCTTCACCCAGGACCGGAGACGTTCCTTACAGAAGAGGAGACACACTTTGGGCGATCATGAACAGAAGGCTCGGTCCAAGAAGACCCGTCAAGGGAACAAGGGTAGTAATTTCTTCCTCTATGATGCTCATACAGGATAGAAGAAAACAGGAGACCATTGATGAAATGCAGGAAAAACTGGTTTCCGATACTCTTGGATCGGCCTTTGTCAGATCTATAGATACGTTACTTCTTGGAAAGAGGAGGAATTTGAAGGTTCGTGAGGACTATTATGAACTCCTGAGCTTCACTGATTCCGAAGTGAATGACATCATTGACTTTATGGAGGGAGAGATTGATAAGCGGGTCAAGCAGATCTTGCTCAATTCTTGGAGAATCAGGGGCCTTATAAAATCCATAAGATCTTTCCTAGAACAATCAACCATTGCTACACTCAATGTTGCCGGAGGGATAAAGGAAGGTGACGGAATAGCTGAAATATGCGGGGCTATGGAAAATTTATTCTCGGAAAGCAAAATTAATAACATTATTTATCAGGTCAAAAATTTTAGCAAGGAGGACTTGGCAATTTTCCTTAAAAGCCTGACCACTTCTTGCAGACTTTTTGGAGACACTCTTCCTATTCGGTACTCAGAAAGCGAAGTGACAGAAGTAGAATCAATTATCAAGAAAACATTTGATTCTGGAAAATTACGTACCATAGGAATAGGCAAAGAAGGAATAGTGTTTTCCGACGGGATTTATGCATACAAATATTTCCATTATGGCAAATTTGCCCTGAAACTTTCGACATTGAATTTTATCAATAACAAATTATTGGGAAAGAATTTCAAGGGGCTTGTTCGATTGAGCAGTATTTCCAATGCTTATGGTCACATTATTTTCAAGGAGGACTACGTATCTGGGGAAAATTACCGGGGGGGAGTGATCAAAAAGTTGATTTCTATTCTTCAGGAATGCAGATCAAATGGCATAGTCATAAAGAATATGGCACCAAAGAACCTCTTGGTGAATAGGAATGAACTAATATTCGTTGACCTCGGACATGACATTGAACCATACACTGATGTCGGATACTATAGAATGTGCAAAAGAGCCTATCTCACATTCAGGTGGCACTTCAGGCAAGACATTCAGGAACTACTGCAAAAGTCAAACCACGAAAAGGATTTCCCTGAACTCTTCGGGTTAGAATACTTTCTCGATCTGATGAAAGAAAGACACACCGGTGAGATATTAGTCCCATTCGTTACTGGGGCACTTGCCGACGTAAAGCACAAGAAAATATTGGACTACGGTTCTGGTAAAGGGCAAATAGCGGATGAGCTTGCGAAAAATAATGATGTATTAGCATACGATATTGACATGTCAAGTTTTTACAAAGGGCATCCGGGAGGAAGTAATCCGAAGGCGATAAGCAGGGATGATCTGAACAGAATCTCCTATGAGCAAGATAAGTTCGACTTGATCCTGCTGAGCCTTGTACTATGTACTATAGACGATGAAAAAGCAAGAGAGGCAATTTACGAAGCGCGAAGGCTTGTAAAACAAGACAAAGAAATTGTCATAATTATATGCAATCCATTCAATATCCATAACAGGGAAACAGTTACTCATGAGAAAATTGGTGATCTTCAAAACTACAATACTAGGTTCACTTTCAAGAAGAAGATGAAATTAACCGGGAACCTTCGTGACGAATACCACAGACCATTGGAATGGTACATCCATGAACTAAGAAAAGCGGGATTTTACCCAACCGGATTTTCTGAAAGCGAAGGCACCTGCTTTGAAACAATTTCACCAGGGTCGGAATTTCTTATGATCAGGGGGCGTGCAGCCAGCATTCCAAGCGAATCGGATGTTTCGCTTATAATCAAGGCTTCGCCAATGGAATGGAGAACCATAGGTTACCAGGTAAGGCACATAGTAAGGCAGCTAGAAGGTCCTGAAAGATTCAGAGAAAAATTCATTGTCACCGACCATGCTACCGAGAATTTTGCAAGGCAATATGACAGAGCAGATCTCCAAGCATTTGAGCGGGAGATCCGTGAACTCGTAGACGATGGAACTGTCGACTCTGTGTTTTATGCATCTTGTGATCCTTTGACCAGTGTGGCGGTCTCTGAAAGATGGTTTGGCATAAAATGTGAAGAACCAAAAAGCATCAATGGGCAGCAAATCCTTACAACACTGCAGGGATTTGAGCAAGCCGTATCGAAGTATGTACTACAGCTAGACTCGGACTGCATCATCTACAGGGATGGTACAGAAAAATCTTATCTTGATGAAATGGTGGATATTCTTGAAACCGATGATCTTGCAGTCACGGTATCATTCCCGGCCTGTAACATTGAAAAGAAACCATATACTCCATACATCAATTCCCGAAAATGGAGAACAGAAGTCAGGAATAGCTTGATTGACAGGGAACGACTTTTTACACTTAGGCCCTTGCCGAACCGCTTAGGAGTAGGTGGAATGCTGGATCTACCATGGCATAGGTCCCTAGATGCGAAATTAGCTTCGGGACCATGGAATTCCTATAGGGGGTCTTTTGGAAATGCATGCTTTATTCACGTGCCAAACACCTTGAAGAGAGATATGAATTTCTGGTACAACGCGGTAAAGTATCATGAAGATTCACCGCCCTGCCAAACACAGATGGGCTATGTGGATATGAGAGCCACCGGAATCGAGGAAGTACTTGAGACTAGGCAAGAGGATATGATAGTACTTGTAAAAGGTAGGAATGTGCCAATCTCCAAGATTAGAAGATGCTTCAGATCCTTACTAGAGCAAGACTTTCAGGAATTTGCTGTCATATATGTCGACGCGGCTTCAGAGAATGGTTCTGATGAATACGTTAGGTATTTTGGAGAAAGTCTGTTTCCAAAAAGATTAACCCTTCTGCGGAATTATTTCCCACTAACATCAATGGAGAACATTTTTATTGCTATTAGGAAAATATGCGGAAATCCACATTCAGTAATTGTCATGCTAGATGCAGACGACGCTCTTATAGGAAAGGATGCACTTTCTATTGTAAAATCTAGTTACGAAAAGGGTGCAGATTTGACAGTGGGTACTATGATTAGGACTGATAAATACAAGCAATATCCAGTTCATTTTGACAATCCCAGGCTCCACAGAGGAGGAAATGTCTGGCAGCATCTTAGGACATTCAGGAAATATCTTTTTGATTCAATAAACCCGGAGGATTTGAAGATAAACGGGGAGTGGATATCCGAAGCTGATGACTGGGCTTATATGATCCCTATGGTGGAGATGTCTAAGCATCCTGTGAATATTCATGATATCATATATTTCTACGAGCCGTCTCCAGAGAAATTTGAGAGAGAAATCGGCAGATATGAGGATACAATTGCTAAAGTGATGTCAAAAAGATCATACCGAGGGATGATAGCTGGATGAAAAAAGTAATCTCTATGTTAGGTGACAGAGACATCGACAAAGGATCCCACAAATGGGAACTTGCCGTTAGAATATCGAAAACTCTTGTGGACCATGGATATAGGATCATCACTGGAGGTGTCGGATCGTTTTCACAAGCGGTTTACAAAGGGGCCCTAACGTCAGATAAATACGAAGAAGGATATGTAATATCTATCCTTCCAGGATTTGATCCTAGCGTGGCATTTGACTCCTCGGATATACAGATTGCTACGGGACTTGACGAATACCGGAATGTGATCACGGCTAATTCTGATGCAGTTATTGCAATTGGAGGAGGAGCGGGAACGCTGTCTGAAATCGCATTTGCGTGGGCGTTGAAACGTCTTATCATTTGCCTTATGGCTGAAGGCTGGAGCAACGAACTAGCTGGCAGGCGGATAGACAACAGAGTAAGATATTCGGATATAGAAGAGGATCAGTGTTTCCCGGCTGAAGATGAGAAAGATGTTTTAGATATCCTTTCAAAATACCTTCCACGATATAACAGGAGGCATCATGGAATACCTCGAAAATAGCCAAATTCTTTAAACTGTTTGAGCAATTATCTTACATTGCCCGGCTCATTTGTAGCATTTTGTGAGGTACTTTTCTCAGGCGTAGTCAATGAAGTGTTTCACATCTTTTCATATTTTTCTTCTTGAGTTAGGACCAAAAAATCAAGTCAAGTCTAACATAGCTGTAAAATCGAAAAATTAAAGCTAGTTTTTTTCTCTTCTGCTCATGTATTCAGATCTACGGACCAAGCATTTATAAGTAATTCTGAATAGTTGTGACTTTTGCACTTCTTGTCGTTGAGCCTTTTTTATAGATAATGACTAATGTATCAACGAAGTCGACAAACATTCGACTTTGTATTAAAAAAACCGTCAGAAACTTTAGAAACCTTCCTTATTAATGTTGAAATAAGATCATATAAATTATTATAAGGATACAATCGGTCTTTAATTAAACTTTTCAATGCCTCTCTGACTGAAGAAGAACAATCTAAATCCAGCAAACAAAAATTACGAAGACAAAAAGTCATCTCTCTTTCTTCAGGTCCATATATATATCTTTGGTTTAAATCTATGTCGTCTTTCCATACTGTTGCCCATAATTTAATTCTTATTGATGAACCGTAAACAGCTATCCCAGAAGAAACACTAATAAATTTATTGTCTTTTAAGTTACCTCTAAGCGAGAGTCCAGTTCCTGACTTAATTAGGCCAATTGTATTGTCATCTCCATCCCCAAATGTAATTTCATTGCCTCGGAATCCTTCTACAATTAATTGAGCAACTCCTTCACCAATTAATTGGTCATAATTTGCTGTATTGTCTTGGTGATATTCATCTGTCTCACCACCATGAAGAAAATGTTTAGAATTAGAGCATTGTAGGTCGGGGCAAGGTAAATCACCCACAAGAATAATCTCTTTTGAACCGCCATGCTGTCCAAAGGAGGGCCAGCAATGGTAAGCCTCACAACCATTACCATTATCTATGGCACTTGTAATATCTTTCCCTCTGTTATTTTTTAGTTTTATATTATTCACTGCTAAATCGTATTCATAGCACCACTTTGGATAGTAAGTTAGTGACAAGTAATCGTGTGCTTCGTAGGTGTTCATCTTACTATCATTGGTAAAGAAAATGCACTTTTCCAACGTTGGATCAGAATTATTTTTCGGCAACTTCACAACATAATCCGGCAAATTTGTAGAATGTATTATTTCGTCATTTGAAAGTGAATACCTGAAAAGACGAACACTCATAGTACGATCGATAGTATAGTCATATGGTATTTGAATACCTTTGCCTAAT
>JAJYVJ010000072.1 GCA_021792045.1 Thermoplasmata archaeon
TAAGCCGGCTCCCTTTCCACCCAGAAGGTCCACCATCTCTTTGCTGCCTTCCGAAAAAAGATATACATATTTGGCTGACATCATGATCTTGAATTGTTACAGACAATAAAAGCTTCTTTGTTTTTCGCAATGAAAGTGCGGATAAAGGACGTGAATCTGACAGAAAAGATAGCGAAGGCTAGGGTGATATAATTTGCAAAGAATGTCATTTCAATCTGATTTAGGAAAGATCTCCTATCTCTATAGAGATGGGCATTTTCCACTGATCATGCTGCATGGCCTCGGTGGTACCGGAAACAGCTTTCTGAAGGTTGCACAGCAATTGCCGAGTGATTTTGCATTAATTATGCCCGACCTCCTTGGACATGGGAAGACAGTATCGAACGCGAGTAATATTACCATTGAAAACCAGGGGATTCTGGTGAAAAGGATTGTTGAGCATCTCGGTGCGTCAGAATTTGGTCTTTATGGACATTCCTATGGTGGCTGGATATCCCTCTACTTTAGCATAAACATTGGAAATCCGAGGATTCTTATTCTGGAGGACTCCGCAGGTTTGAATCCAACAGTTGGTGAAGAAGGGGACGTTGAGAAATTTCTTGATGCAATTATGAGAACAAGCCCATGGAATAACAGGGAAACAATAAGATCAATAATAATGAATAATGCAACGGCTGAAAAGAAGATCACTCATGACCAGCTAAACTCTCTCACCGAAAGAACCCTGATCATGTGGGGCGAAGAAGATCGAGTTATACCCATTTACTTTGGCAAATTGATGCATGAGAACATAAAATCAAGCAATCTCATTACGTTCCCGAATGCTGCGCATGTACCGCATGTGAAATATCCGGAAAAGGTTGCCAGTGCAATAACGTCCTTTTACAAAGGCACAATCTAGTTATGGCCAGCAGCGTATTCTCCAGGATCTTCGAGCATTCTCTTTTCAATCATTGGTATGTGTGATTCCCAATCTATGTCTGAGATCATGCTCAGATTTTTACCTGCATTTGTAAAACCTAGTAATACTGCAGAATCGTCCTGTATCATGTGTGTGGCAAGTGATCCGCCACCGAGCGGATCGCTGATGGAGTTAACAGAGACCACAGGGATTCTGTTCTCCAGGGATCTTAGCTTGACATAGAGATGCCACATCTCTTTGTAGCGTCTTAAAATCAACGATGGATTGAATATAATCCTCGCACCATTTCTGATCTGTACCTTTACATAGTACGGAAAATCAATATCGTAGCAAACCGCGATGCCAAAGGCAATGTTCCGTGCATGGAAAACCCTTATTTCTTTTCCACTTCTGTATTTTGATTTCTCCGGCCCAAATAAGGATAACTTGTCCTGATGCCCGAGTAGCTCTCCTCTGTAAAATACAGGGGATGAATTAAAGAGTCCGTTGGATCTTTCAACGGAAAAGCTTCCAGGGATCACCAGACATGAAAAAGAAGCGGATATGTCTGTGAACATATTCATTACGTTTCTGTATTCTGGAGATTTTTCTTCCAGAACGGTATTCAGCCATTTCTCGGGCATTACTAATGTATCTGCTTTAGAGATCTCTAATTTTCTTTCAATTTTCTTCACTACAGAGTTGAGTTCCGAATATGCAGAAACTCTCGCCTGAAAGCTCAGAATCTTCAATCTTTTTCACCGTGAGTGTTTTGTTTGATGTATATGAACAGCTTCCTCACCATTTCTTCCTTTGTAATGTTCCCGATATCATTCAGACCTTTTGCGTCGATCAGGAAGTAATGGTTCTGAACTTGACCGTATGGATCGTGCTTCTCAGAGTACGAATTGTAAACAATGCAATCGCCCGCCTGCCCCTTCAGGAGTTTGTTCGCGTTTCGTGGTATTTCTGAACCCTCAAGTTTGAAGGTCACAAATTTACCTTTGTGTTTCTCCCTGATCAATTGATTCAATTTTTGTTCTTTCTTTAACTCTATCTTCCAGTCACTGTTACTGCCAAGCTTCACTTTGCTTGGTTTGGACACAGAAAAATCCGGAAGAGATGCTGAATTTATAACTATGTCAAATCTTTCGCTCTCTAGTATTTTTTTCACGGAATCGAAGTAGTCATGAAGTGTGTGTGCTTCGTGAAAATCCACATAATCTGGCATCTCGTAATCGGAATTGCCTACATATACTACGCGTGAAGATCCAAAAATAAACGCGTACCTAGAAAGGTAAGATCCAGTAAGTCCTGTTCCTCTGTTAGTGATCACTCTTACAGGGTCTATCGGTTCATCCCCCCGTCCGCCAATTATGAGGGTTCTGGCCCCATTCAACAATGTTCTAAAGAAAGACAGTTTTACGAAGTCTATTATCTTACCTGATTGTGAGATCTTTGCTTTTTCATCTTCCAGGAGAGGGGGCATTATAATCGCACCTGCAGATTCCAAGGAGGATAGGTTATTGGAATTTATTTTGTTAGACATCATAGCTTCATGCATAACCGGGCAAACAACTATGGGATTATTATTGCCAAGCGCAAAGGAAAAAAAGAGTGAGACCACATCATCGGCCATCCCGTTGGCCATCTTACCAACGGCGTTATACGTTGCGGGGCAGACAAGCAACGTTCTTTCATTTTCTTTATGAAGAAATAACTCGACATGTTCTACGTTTCCAGTAATCTCTGTCACAACCGTATTTCCGGAAGCCCATTCGAAGAGTCTTGGATCAATCATCTCCTGAGCTTCTTCTGTCATTCCGACTATTACATTCGCTCCTTCCCTGCGTAAATCTCTTATCACGTCAAGGGTTCTATAGATGGAAATGCTTGCGCATACTCCCAGTATCACAGTCTTGTCTTTCAATGATCCTTCGTATCCAGTCTTAGTCATTGTCTTCCGGCCTCCTTATCAACCAGTTTCCTGTCCCGTAAGCACAAAGATTTTCCTTTCCGTCATAAAGCTTCATCTTCACAAAGTAAATTTTTTTTCCGCCCTTGGCGACACGAGAAGTAACGGTTACTGGGCCTTCTTTGACAGGACGTAGAAAATTTACAGTCATATTAATGGTTAATTCATCAATTGCTTCTCCGTACGTCATTACCGACAGTCCACCGGCCGCATCCATTATACTCATGATCGCTCCACCGTTCATTATCCCTCCTGGTCTAAGCAGATTTTCCTCCAACGGAAATTTGAGTTTTAAAAATCCATGGTCAGCTTCAACAATATCCACACTAAAATTCTTGAGAAAATTGTCAAGTTTAAGGATCTCGGATAACTGCTCTCTCATGTTACGGATAGCTAATACAGTTTCTTAATAATTTTCAAATGGCAATTAGTAGCTCCTGAAGCTACTATTGTCTGCGATTTTAGAATAATAAGCTAAATATGTTTAAAAGCTAATTTTAAAGCTTCAAATGAAATTAATCCTATAGAAAAATCTTTATGTGAACATCGCATTATTAGTTATGGAGACTACTAACGATGAATTTGCAAAGATATCTGAGCTGTTGAGGCTTCTGGGTCTATCATATTACGAGGCACAGGGCTTTGCTGCCCTTGTTTATCATGGGATTGCCGATGCAGATACCGTTGCAGATTCTGCCAAGATTCCAAGAACATCTGCATACAAAGTTATGGAATCTCTGGTTGAAAAGGGTTTTGCAAAAGAGACTCAGGGAAGACCAAGAATGTTCAAGCCAGAGGACATGAACAAGATTAGGAATGAATTCACTGAAAAAATTGACGATCTGTTCCGAAGGCTGAAAGCGCTTCAGGACGTTCTTCCATCAAAGGGAGAACCACAGCTAATCTACACGATTCATGGTACAGACAAAGTTTATGACAAAATCAAAGAAATGATAAATCTGACCGAGAGGGAACTTATAATATGCACTCCAAGGATAAGAGATATCCGGACAACATTCAAGAAGAATATTGAGAATGCTGTGAAGAGAGGTGTCAAGATCATTTTCATCACACCACCTAATAAGAGGGTGCCATCACCATCAATTGTTTATCGAAAAGAAGGCCTTATCGCTACAGATGTAGTAAGTGATCAGGAGAGGGCCATGCTCGCCGCCCCTGAAATGGATGCATGTGGTTATTCCGACAACCCAGCTCTTGTGGCACATGTTTTTCAGTTTGTAAACATGATGATGAATGGCGAAACGCCTAAGACGGTGTAGAGTTTGAAAGACATTACGGACATTATGCTTTTAGGGGGACACATATCCACTTCCGGAGGCGTATCACTTTCACCGGAAAGGGCAAGTGTGTTTGGTTTCCGGACATTTCAAATATTCTCTAAGAATCAAATGCAGTGGAAAAGCAAACCCCTCGATCCGAATGAAATTGAAAAATTCCAAGCGGAGGTGAAAGAGAGATCCCAGTATGGGATAATGGTTCATGCCTCTTACCTCCTGAATCTTGGCACATCAAAAAGAGACCTCAGAGCAAAAGTCGAGGTAGGATTTGAAGAGGAGATAAAAAGAACGGATCAGCTCGGCATAAGCTATCTCGTGATTCATCCAGGTTCGTCATTCGATTCTGAGCCAAACATTGCAATTAAAAACATTACAGAAATCCTTAACCATGCGATTTCGGAAGAGCAAAAATGTATAATACTTCTTGAAAATTCGGCTGGTCAGGGAAATACAGTTGGTAGGACATTTGAGGAGCTTTCTGAAATTATTGAAGGGGTTGAGATGAAAGATAGGATCGGGATATGCATGGATACGTGTCATGCATGGGCTGCAGGATACGATATAAAAACCGAGGCTGGTTACAACGAGACAATGGATCATTTCAACTCTATTATTGGTCTGAATAAGTTATACGGCTTCCATCTAAACGATTCCAAAAATGGAAAAGGAGATCGACTGGACAGACATGAGCAGATTGGGAAAGGCAGAATCGGCGACGAAGGCTTCGCGAACTTTGTCAATGATAAAAGGCTCAGGTTGAAGTCTTTTGTGTTCGAGACGCCTCTTGGAGAGGCTGGGTATTCAGCGGACTTGGATCATCTGCGAAAGGTACTGAGGTCAGATTGATGAACGTCATACCTTTTAGACCATTGTTTTTCAACACGCAGTGGCAAAAATCCATATCTCCTCCTTATGACGTGATCAGCAAGGATGAGGAAGATGAGCTGAAGAAGTTTCAATTTAACATTACACACATAACGCTTCCAGATACCAATCCTATTGGATCCAATCTTTTTAATGAGTGGGTGTCCAGAGGTGTCCTCTATAGGCATCCTAAGGAACTCTTGATCGTAATTGTGCAGGAGTTTGAATACAATGGAAAGAAAATGAAACGATTCAGTGTGATGGCTCCTGTACAAACCTCACCGCCGAATGGAGATATTTTAACGCATGAACACACATTTGGAAAATATGTTGGTGAAAGGAAAGACTTAATGAAGTTAACAAGATGCCAGCTTGAGCCCATATTTCTCTTATCCGAGAAAGGTGATCTTCTTGACAGATTGAAAAGATACACAGAATCTACACATTTTCAAAACTCGGTCGAGGAGCCAAAGGGGGTGATGAACTACGTGTATCTTGTAGAAGATAAAGAAAGCATCAGTGAGATATTATCTTCAGTTTCTGGTTCAAGGGCTATCGTTGCAGATGGCCACCACAGGCTTCAGGCAACAAGAGAGCTCTATGAAGAGGATCAACAGAACAGAGACTTCTGGAAATTCAGCCTTTCATATGTTGAGCCTGCAGACCAGGATTCGCTTCTCATTCTAGGGATCAACAGGGTGATATCTTCTGGCCACAGCTTAAAAGATTATATGGGACGGGTCAAAGATTATTTCGAGGTTTCGGAAGTTGATAATGCAAGTGACGCAAGAACAGTTGTTCTCTATGATGGGCAATACTATTCGTTAATACCTAAAGATAAAGCGTACAGTGAAGCCGGCATAGACGATATAGAAGCGTATGCTGCTTCAAATCCCTTACTTATAGATCGAATTCTTATCAGAAAAATTCTAGGAATTGATGAATCTACGATACTTACGGACGTTTATTATACAGGCGACGAGAGTGAAGCCAAAGAGTTGGTAGATGACGGAAACAGTGATTTTGCAGTAATCATGCCGCAGTGGGACAAGAAAAAACTGTTCGCTTTAATGGACAAGGGCGTACAGTTGCCTCGCAAATCAACGTATTTCTTCCCCAAGATTCCATCTGGTCTGGCCCTTTATCAAGATATTCTCTAAGAAAATGGCACGATTCAGCAACATATTTATTTATCTGTCAATAGCATTTAACTAGACAGGTTTATGCCGTTGTAGCTTAGCTGGTTGAGCAGCTGATTCGTAATCAGCAGGTCGGGGGTTCGAATCCCTCCAACGGCTTCTTATCCTGACAGTATATGGAGATCCCAGCATTCATCAAACATAATTGAGAAGATGAACATTCTTGTATTTCCTTTATTGTTTCATTATTTGAGAGGAGAAGGTTGAACAACTTTGTCTGGGAAACAAGATCTCACCGAAATCAAACTTACGCTTGTTCAAGTAATAACCTTATCTAGACAACAATCTCGCCACTTTTTCTTACAATGTAGGAAACCAGATAATCTACCTAGCTAAAAATATCCCGAAAGAGGAATTGGGTGAAAATAGTATATGCCTTTATAATAACTGGTCCCAATAGGGAGGAATATGCCACTTATTGATTTGTAGTAATAGTAATAATGGAGGTGTCCGGTAATCTCTGCAATACTAGGATAAAGGCTAGATGCAGGAATCACTGGAGCGAAGAAGATAAAAAGTATAACCAAAGAAGCTGAAATAATTATTATTATCAACGTTCGATTCATTAAATAAAATATATTCAAAATAGGTATAAGGATTTTATTGCACTAATAGGTGAACTTTTAGGAGACGGGAACTCTAACTTGTAAGTAATAATTCTCTGCACATTTGGGTTCCTCTTTCTTGCCGTTCAACAGAATCATGTTGGAGCGCCAATTATGGAGTGTGCTAATATCATGTCCTTGCTATTGTGATTGCGAAACTATGTTCCAACGAATATTTTAGTTTTACTCTATATCTCTTACACGCACGCAATGGTGGATTCAACAAAATAGAATATTGAACTTGTTTTTAGGACCAGAGAATTTAACGTTGATTATTTAGATATGAATTAATTCTAGAGAAATACAATATTATCATCGTTGCAGTCATAACCACAACACCAAAAATTTCTATGTTTTTCTTGTAGGCAGAATGTGCCTCGTAATATATATTTTTACTGCGATGACTACATTCGCAATAAAGAACCTAACATGTGGTAATCGAATAAAAAAAAGTAGGTTAGCGGTTAATGCCATCCAGGTTATGGAAATATTCTAATGCCCACTTAAAATCGAGGACAAACCAATTAGAAGTGTGCGTGTGTTTTATTGGTATATCAAGTATGTCAGATGTTAAATGAGGTCATGCTGGAAAGTGTAGTATTGAAAGCTGCCTGTGCTCCTGATGAGGCTACACCGTATGCTAGAAGAAATACGGCATAAGAACCAGAGTGTGCAAACAAAATAGTAGTACCTAACACGGAAAAGCCAGAATATAGGAAAGCACCATGTGTAGAATTTACAGCTATCTTACCAAAGAGGGGGATAGCTCCAATGGTCATCAATACGTCTGAATAGCCCTTGGCAGCCTTAGACGAAGATGAGAAATGAAACTCGAGCACGCTTATATAAGAACCATTAGTACCACTAGAGTAGGTCATATATTCTGACTGGACAATCCCGGTGAAGTTGAACGTGCTGTTGTTTGAAATATTGGCCTTGGATGTACTAGTGTTATTGAATTTTTGGCCTGTCTGGGAATTAACTTGATTTTTGGTCGGAAAGCCAAAATGAGGCTGGTTGACTACAAAACCATAGACCATTACTGAGGTTAATATGGTAACAACTACTACGACCCCAACGATAATTATCGTGCTTTTTTTAGATACCACATTACAGGAGCTAGGTCATATATTTAAATATTCCCTAGTGGAATAATATCGTTAAAAAGCAAATGCCTATTTAGATGTATTTCTTTTTCCCGGCAATTTGTAGGTCGCATAGTAATACACTATTCCAAAGAATATGGCGAAGAAGGGCAGAATAAACAAGTCCGATATCTGGCGAACCGTTTCAATGTACCAAAACGTTGCGAATGAAAGAAGAATGGCCGAAACTGCAACCTTTA